>DJYD01000057.1 GCA_002449955.1 Lachnospiraceae bacterium UBA6987 | reverse complement strand
GCCGTGACCTGTGCCAGGGCCTTTGCGTAAACCGCGTCAGGGTCCAGGGATGCAATCACCTGATTGAGCTGGGTCTGGTAGTTGGAGATGGTCAGCGTGGAAATACTCAGCCCGTTGGCTTTGAGCTGGGCTTCCGCAGCCGACAGCAGAGAGGCGAACACGTTTTCCGCGCCGTTGTTGATTGCGGCAGAGTTGGCGCTGAGCTGATCCAGCCCTGCGCTCAGCTGGGCCGCGCCGCCTGCCAGCTGATCCGCGCCGGAGAGCAGACTGCCTGCCCCGGCTGCCAATTGATCGGCTCCGTTTTTGACGTCCCTCGTGCCGGAGGCAAGCTTTTCCGCGCCGGTTTTCAGCGTGCCTGCGCCGCTTGCCACCTGATCCGCGCCGTCGCACAGCGCGCTGATGCCGTTTGTGAGATCCTCAGATTTCGCCAGAAGCGTATCAAGACCGTCATTCAGTGCCTGGGCTCCGTCCAGTAGCTGGTCCATCGCATCGGTCAGCTCGTTCATGGAGGAGATGAGCTTCTGCAGGGCGTCGGGGTCCTTCTCGTCATAATCCTTGAACAGATTATTTGCTACAAGGGTGTATACGGAGCCAAGAGCAAAATCCTTTGCGTCAGCACTTACCGTCACATGATCCGGGATTGTCAGATCCAGATCCTCCGGAATCGCCAGGCTTTCGTTCATGCCGGGGAGGGCATAGCCCACGACCACGGTACGGGTCCCGTCATTCACCAGTTTGCCGTTTTCCACGGTAATGTTGGAAAAATGTTCGTTGTCCAGCAGAAGGGCAGACAGCGTCAGGAAGGGTACATAGAGCTTTTCTTCCCTGCCGTTTATTTCCTTTACGGCCAGGGCATTATTGGTATAGTCGATCCGGATATCGACCCTGCCGCTTTTCCCGGCCAGTTCCTCCGGGGCGATCTCCTGACCGTCCAGCCGGTAAGTAAAGTGCACATCCACAGGCAGATCCTTCTGTTCCTGCGTCTGTGTTGCCTGCTCTTCTCCGCCAGCCTTCCTGATCCGGTCACTGACAATGACCTTTTCCACGGCACCCGCGGCATCCGTCAGCACATACACGGCTTCGTCATCGGATACTGCGTCGGGCGGCAGTTCCGTCTCTGCGGAAGCTTCTGCTGCTTCCACAGTCTGTTCTCCTCTGTTGTCGGCATGTACGATGCCGATACAGCCTAATACAAGCGTCAGGCTCAAAATAAGGGCCAGAACGCGATTTCCTGTGGTTTTCATATCAAAACACCCTCCTTGAGATCTTTCCTGTCATTATAGCCAGAATGGTTTTTATGATTCAGATGCCGCATGCCGATCGTCGTTGCGCAGATGAGCCGGTCGCAAACCAGCAGCAGCGCAGGCAGGACGAGGATGACACAGATCATGCTGATCAGCGCGCCTCTGGCCATAAGCCTGCACATGGAACTAACGATGTCTATGTTGGAGTAGACAGCTACGCCGAAGGTCGCTGCGAACAGGCCCATGCCGGAGACCAGGATCGACGGAATGGAAGAGGAAAGGGCGGTCAGAACCGCGTCTTTCCGCTCAGATCCGGCAATCCGCTCGTTCTTATAGCGCGTTGTCATCAGGATCGCATAGTCGACGGTGGCACCGAGCTGAATTGTGGAGATGGCGATCGGTGCAATAAAGGGCAGCGTGCTTCCCAGATAATGTGGCAGTCCCAGGTTGATAAATATGGCGACCTCGATCACCGAGATCAGCAGGATGGGCAGGGTGACGCTCTTCTCCACGAAGAAAATGATCAGAAAGACCAGCGCGATGGAAATAATGTTTACCACAGTGAAATCGTGACCGGTGGTTTCGATCAGATCCTTCATACAGGGCGCCTCACCAATCAGCATGCCGCCCGCATCGTATTTCTTCAGGACTTCGTTCAGAACTTTGATCTGTGCGTTTGCCTCATCGCTTGCTGCTCTATATTCAGAGATGACCAGAATGAGCTTCCAGCGGTCGCTTTCCAGGATCTGCCGCAGATGGTCGGGGATGATCTCCAGCGGAACGTCTTCACCCACCAGCGTTTCCAGGCCGAGAATGGTTTTTACCCCTTCAACGGATTCCATCTCACGGCACATGGCGCGGACGTCTTTCTCCGACATGGAAGCATCCGCCAGGATCATATGGGTAGAGGCAATGTCGAATTGATCCCGGAGCCTGGAATTGGCGATCACATATTCCATATCTTTTGGCAGACACTCGCCCATATCGTAATAGACCTCGTCATTGGTCTTCTGATATCCGTACCACGCAGGGATCGCGATCAGTACATACATGACCAGCAGAGCCGGTGCGATTTTCAGTATCCCCCTGGAGGCCTTCGTCATATCCGGGATCAGGCTGCGGTGTTTTGTCTTCTGCAAAGGCTTGTTCAGAAGCAGGATCATGGCCGGCAGAACGGTCACACAGCCGATGACGCCCAGGATGACGCCCTTGGCCATCACGATGCCGAGATCCCTGCCCATCGTGAAGGACATGAAGCACAGCGCAATGAAGCCGGCCACCGTGGTG
>DJYD01000060.1 GCA_002449955.1 Lachnospiraceae bacterium UBA6987 | reverse complement strand
GAATACAAGGCCTTCTACCACAAGGTATTCCGTGACTATAAGGATCCGCTCTTCTGGATCCACCTGAATATGGATTATCCGTTCAACCTGAAGGGGATCCTGTACTTCCCGAAGCTGAATCTGGAAACCGAGCCGGCTGAAGGTATCGTCAAGCTGTACAGCAATCAGGTTTTCATCGCTGATAACATCAAGGAAGTAATCCCGGAATATCTCCTGCTCTTAAAGGGTGTGATCGACTGCCCGGATCTGCCGCTTAACGTTTCCCGCAGCGCGCTGCAGAACGACGGCTTTGTCAAAAAGATTTCCGACTACATCACCAAAAAGGTCGCAGACAAGCTCACCGGTATGTTCAATGTGGAGCGGGAAAGCTATGAGAAGTACTGGGGCGATATCCATCCCTTCATCAAATACGGCTGCCTCAAGGACAGCAGATTCTCCGACAAGATGAAGAAGGCCATCATCTATAAGGACCTTGACGGAAAATATACCTCCCTGGACGAATATCTGGAGGCGCACGGCAAGACGGAGAAGAAGGAAGAAGCGGTCAGCGAAGATGCGGCTGATGCGCCGAAGGAGACTGAGGGTGATGCAGAAAAGGCCCCTGACGAAGCCTATCAGGACAAGCGCACCGTCATTTACTATGTCACCGATCCTGCCCTGCAGGCCACCTATGTGCAGATGTTCCGTAAAGAAGGCTTAAATGCATTGCTCTTCGACCATGCGATCGATGAACCTTTCGTCACGCACCTGGAGCAGCAATACCCCGACTATAAATTCTGCCGTATCGATTCCGCTGTGGATAAAGCCTTTACGGAAGAAATGAGTGAAGAAGAAACCAAGGCCCAGACAGAGCAGCTGACGGAATTCTTCCGCAAATCCCTGAATGACGACAAGCTGAAAGTCGGTGTGCAGCGCTTCAAGGATGCTTCCGTGGCTTCCATGATGACGCTTTCCGAAGAGTCCCGCCGCATGAACGAGATGATGAAGATGTACGGCTTAAATGAAGCCGAACTGCCGACCGAGCAGACGCTCATCTTAAATAGCGGCAATGAACTCGTTCAGTACCTGATGGCTCACCCGAAGAGTAAAAATGCCGCCCTGATCGCGGAGCAGCTCTATGATCTTGCGCTTCTCGGTCACAGGACCTTAACGCCTGAAGAGATGACGCGTTTTGTCGCCGGTTCCCAGGCGCTCATGGCACAGCTGATCAAATAAATAAAAAAGCAGTTTTTACTCTTTACTTTTGCCCTCTGACACCTTACAATAAAAATGCTCTTACAGGATTTTACGTTCCGCCTCAAAGGGCGGAACGATTTTTCTACATTGAACTGAATCATACCGGAGGGAGGAATCAGTACTATGCTCTCAATGGACATCGGAATCGATCTGGGTACCGCCAGTATTCTGGTTTACATAAAAGACAAAGGCATCGTATTAAAGGAACCGACGGTCGTAGCCTACGACCGCGATTCACAGGAAATCATGGCTATCGGGGAAGAAGCCCGCAAGATGATCGGACGCACGCCCGGCAATATTACTGCCGTCAGACCGCTCAGACAGGGAGTCGTGTCCGATTATATTGTGACGGAGAAAATGCTGAAATACTTCATCACCAAGGCTATGGGACGCCGCACGCTCCGCAAGCCCCGCATCAGCATCTGCATTCCGAGCGGTGCGACCGAAGTGGAAAAGCGTGCTGTCGAGGACGCCACATATAAGGCAGGGGCCAGAGAGGTAACGATCATTGAGGAACCGGTCGCGGCAGCCATCGGCGCCGGAATCGATATATCCAAGGCCTGCGGCAATATGATCGTGGATATCGGCGGGGGCACTTCCGACATCGCCGTCATCTCTCTCGGCGGCACCGTTGTGAGCACCTCACTGAAGATGGCCGGCGATGATTTTGACGAGGCACTTATCCGCTATATGCGCAAAAAGCACAATCTTCTGATCGGTGAGCGCACGGCCGAGGAGATCAAGATGACGATCGGCTGCGCCTATCCCCGCCCTGAGCCGGCGACCATGGATGTCAAGGGCCGCAATCTGATGACCGGCCTTCCGAAAACCATGACCGTAACCAGTGACGAAACACTGGAGGCGCTGCACGACTGCGCCATGCAGATTGTGGATGCGATTCACGGCGTGCTCGAACGCACACCGCCCGAACTGGCTTCCGATATTTACGAACGCGGCATCGTAATGACCGGCGGCGGCTCTCTTCTTTCCGGCCTTGATGAGTTAATCGAGGAAAAGACCGGCATCAATACGATGCTCGCTGAATCCCCTATGACTGCCGTTGCAGTCGGCACCGGCAAATTCATTGAATTCATGCAGGAAAACGGGGCAAACCTGTAAATCTGATACAGAAAGGATCCTCCATGGCACGTGTGATTGGAACCGTTGAACATGTCATTCACCGGAATGCGGAAAACGGCTACAGCGTGGTGGAGGTATCCGATGACAAGGGCCTTTTAACTCTCGTCGGGATCCTTCCGGAGCTTAGCGAAGGGGAACCGATCGAGGCAGAGGGCTCTTTTGTTACCCATCCGGTCTACGGCGAACAGCTTTCCGTTGAACATTTCACCCTGCTCATGCCGGAAAATGCGCTTGCCATCGAACGCTATCTTGCCTCCGGCATCATCAAGGGCATCGGGCCGGCTTTAGCGAAGCGCATTGTCAAACGATTCAAAGGTGACACGCTCCGCGTCATGGAGGAAGAACCGGAAAAGCTGGCCGAGATCAAGGGCATTTCACTAAACGGTGCCAGACTCATGCAGAAACAGGTGGCGGCAAAACGCGAAATGCGAGAAGCCATGATGTTCCTCGAGCAGTTTGGCATATCGGTACCGCTTGCCGTAAAAATCTATGAACGCTACGGTCAGTCTTTATACAGCGTGATCCAGACGAATCCCTATAAGCTGATGGATGACATCACGCATGTCGGCTTCCGGATTGCCGATGACATTGCTGTACGCGCAGGCCTTCCCTCCGACTCCGAATTCCGTGTCCGCAGCGGGCTCAACTACGCCATGCAGCAGGCACTTCAGGCAGGTCACATCTATCTGCCGAGAGAGACGCTTATCTCCTATGCCGCAAGGCTCCTGGAACTGGATGAATCGCTCGTGGAAAAAGCCGTAATGGATCTCACCGTGGATAAACGGCTGATCATCCGTAAGGTAAACGGCGCACATGCCGTTTATCTTGCACCCTATTATTACATGGAAGCCGCAACGGCCGCCATGCTCATGACGCTGGATCAGCCCCTGCCGATCGAAGCCCCAAGTCTCGAGGATGAAATGTGGCGCATCATCGGTGAGGGAAACATCATCCTGGAGGATATGCAGCAGGATGCTGTCGTGAGAGCCGTAAAAAACGGACTGACGGTCATCACCGGCGGTCCCGGCACAGGCAAGACCACCACGATTTCCGCCCTCATCCGTTACTTTGACGCCAAAGGCCTGTCCATCGAGTTAGCCGCGCCGACGGGACGCGCCGCAAAGCGAATCACGGAAGCAACCGGCCGCAGCGCCAGAACCATTCACCGTCTGCTGGAATTTATGGGCTCTCCGGAAGGGGAAGATAACGATACGCCGCATTTCCAGCGGAATGAATCCAACCCCATTGAAGCGGATGTCATCATCATCGACGAAGTCTCCATGGTCGATCTTCCGCTCATGTACGCGCTCTTAAAAGCCGTCATTCCCGGAACAAGACTGATTCTGGTCGGCGATGCCAACCAGCTGCCCTCCGTCGGGCCTGGAAACGTACTCCACGACATCATCGCGTCCGGTGTTGTGGATACGATAGAGCTGACCCGCATCTTCCGCCAGGCTGAATCCAGCGATATTGTCCTGAATGCGCACCGGATCAACCGCGGTGAAGAAATCATTCCGGACAAAACCAGCCGCGATTTCATGTATCTGAAACGTGACCGCGCCCCCGAAGTGCTGCAGGCGGTAGTCCGCCTGGTCCGGGATAAGCTTCCGCCCTACGTCCATGCAGACCCTTTTGAGATCCAGGTGATCTCTCCCGCCAGAAAAGGCGTTCTTGGAGTAGAAAATCTAAACCGCGTCCTGCAGGCCGAACTCAACCCGCCGTCGGAAAACAAAAAGGAACGGCAGTTCCCCCGCGCTCTGTTCCGCGTCGGTGACAAGGTCATGCAGATCAAGAATAACTATCAAAAAGAATGGAGCAAAAACTTCGGTACCGACTATTCCCTAAAGGAAGGTACTGGCGTCTTCAACGGCGACATCGGCATCGTCAAGGATATTCGCTTTTTCTCGGAGGAAATGGTGATCCTCTTCGATGATGATCGCGAAGCCGTGTACAATTTCAGTGAGGCCGATGAGCTGGAACTTGCCTATGCCGTAACCGTTCACAAGGCACAGGGCAGCGAATACCCCGCTGTTGTACTCCCTCTCCTCTCCGTTCCGCTGCCGTTAATGACGCGAAACCTGATTTACACTGCCGTAACGAGGGCCAAAAGCTGCGTAGTGATCGTCGGCCTTTGGGAAACGTTTCTCGGCATGGTTTCCAACGACACCGAACAGAAGCGTTACTCGTCCCTGGATGTTCAGCTGCGCGATGTGAAGGAGCGCAGCGACCGCTTCCGGACGTAAAAGAGATCTGAACAAAGGATGATCATGTCTATACAATCAAATAAAAGGACCCTATGGTCCTTCCTCTTACAGTGTATCTACCCCCGCCGCTGTCCTGTTTGCGACGGGGTTTTTTATTTATCGGAAAAGGAACTGATCCACCCTGCCTGCCTGTCAAAGCTGTCGTTCGTACAGCACCCCTATTGCTTTCGCTGCGGCAGGGCCCTGGCAGATTCCGCAGGAGAATACTGCGCGGACTGCAAAAAGAGACGTCGCAGCTTTGTCCGGAATGTCGCCGCTTTCGAATACAATGAAGCCGCCCGGGAAAGCATCGTTCGCTTCAAATACCACGGGCGGCAGGCGTATGCTGTTTTTTATGCAGAAGAAATATGGCGGCTCAGAAAAGACGAAATTCTTTCCTTTAAGGCTGACGCCCTTATTCCGGTTCCCATCCATCGGAGCAGACTGTTAAAACGCGGCTACAATCAGGCGGAACTGCTTGCGGAGGAGCTCTCAAAACGATCCGGCATACCGTCCCGCAGGGATATTCTTTTCCGAACGAAGCACACCAGAGCCCAGAAGGCGCTCGGGCCGGATGCCCGCATCCGGAACCTTTCCAAGGCCTTTACCGTAAAAGCCTCCGTGAAGGGTCTCACAAGCGTAATCCTTGTCGATGACATTTTTACGACCGGCGCGACGATGGAAGCCTGCAGCCGCGTCCTCCTTTCCGCCGGTGTCAAAAAAATATACGGGGTAACCCTCTGTATCGGAATGGGAGAAAGCTGACAGACCGCGGCTATTAAGCACGGCCTACAGCCCAAGCAGCCTTGTTGCAATAAAGAAGTAGATCAGCAGCGACAGAGCGTCCACGATCGTCGTGATGAACGGACTTGCCATGACAGCCGGATCGAAACCGAGCTTCTTAGCGAGCATCGGCAGGCTGCAGCCCACGAGCTTGGCGATCACCACGGTAAGCAGCAGCGCCAGGCACACCACAAGGGCCACGAGCGGCGTCACGTCGGTATTGCCCAGCAGCATGCGGTCCACCAGCATGATCTTGCCGAAGCAGGCGATGGACAGAATGCCGCCGCAGAGCGCCGCCGTCCCGATCTCCTTGCCGATGACTTTCGAAAGATCGGCAAAATCCAGTTCCCCGAGGGACAGGGCACGGATGACCGTGACCGAGCTCTGCGAGCCGGAGTTGCCGCCGGTGTCCATCAACATGGGGATGAACGCCGTCAGCACCACCTGCGCCGCCAGGGCATTTTCAAATTTCGTAATGATCAGGCCGGTGAAGGTCGCGGAGACCATGAGGAGCAGCAGCCAGGGGATTCTGTGCTTGAACAGATCGACCGGCGTCGAGCGGAGGTAGGTCTTTTCCGAGGGCGTCATACCACCCATGATCTCGATATCTTCCGTGGCCTCGTCTTCCAGAACGTCCATGGCATCGTCGAATGTGACGATACCGACCATTCTTCCGCCCTTATCCACAACAGGCAGCGCCAGGTAATTGTACTTGGAGAGCATGTGCGCCACTTCTTCCTGATCAGTGAAGGTGTTCACCGTGATCACGTTGGTGTTCATGATGTCCTTGATCTTCATATCGTCATCTGCCGCAAGCAGCAGATCCTTGACCGTGACCAGGCCCTGCAGGAGCCTGTCCTTCGTGACATAGCAGGTGTAAATGGTCTCCTTGTCGACGCCGGTGCGGCGGATGCGCAGGATCGCTTCCTCTACCGTCATTTCCGGACGCAAGGACACGTACTCGGTCGTCATGATGGACCCGGCAGAGTTTTCCGGATACTGCAAGATCTCATTGATCTCCCGCCGCATGGTGGGATCTGCATTCTTCAGGATCCGCTTGACCACATTGGCCGGCATTTCCTCCACAATATCGACGGCGTCGTCGACATACAGCTCATCCAGCACTTCCTTCAGTTCGGAATCGGAGAAGCCTTTGATCAGCATCTCCTGGAGCTCCGGGTCCATTTCCACGAAGGTCTCTGCTGCCTCCTCTTTCGGAAGCAAGCGAAATAAGAGAGGGAGCTTTGTTTCCTCCATCTCTTCCAGTATCGCCGCCACGTCCTGGGGCTCCATGGTCACCAGTACGTCACGGATTGATGTATATTTTTTTTCATTCAGCAAGACCCTGAAAGTCTCGGCAAGGGAAAGCTTAAGCTCTGCCATATCGATCCTCCTTTATTCACGAATTGGAGAAGCGAGCTGGCGGGCGCAGATTCAGACAGAAATGTTCATGTAGGTGCAGGAACATTTCTGTGTAGATCGGCCCGCAGTACTGCCACCGCTGCTTCCGGCATCCATGACATTTCCTCCTTATGACAAGATTTGCTTTGATCCATATTTCTCAGCATACCAAGCATACCTTTCTGCGTCTCATTTGTCAAACAGAAAAGCATGGAAAAATGTAAAAAAATCTGCTATAGTAGCGCTGTTATCAGGAGGCATCTATGAACAGTTTAGACCCTATCCGCATCTGCTTTTGTGATATCGACGGCACGCTTCTTCCTTTTCAGGGAAAAGATTTGTCCGGCACTGTCCGGCTCGCCGGTGATCTCATCGCATCGGGAATCGATTTTGTACTTTGTACCGGGCGGGGAATCGGAACCATTCCCAAGCCTTTATACGGGATCAAAGGCCTGCGCTATGCGGTAACCGGCAACGGCGCCATGGTCTGGGATCTTAAGAAAGATATCATCCTGCGTGAGCGCAGGATCGATCCGAAGCTTGCCAAGGCGGTGATCCGAAGCGGCCGGAGTTTTGGCATTGCGCCTGCCGGCTATCAGCATGGCATCGCCTATCTGGACACCTTCTGCCCCGAGCCGCGTGCCGAAGACAATTTTGCCATGAAAATGTGGCTGAAAAACGCCCGCCGCAGTGATCTGTTAAAGCAGGTTGAAAAACGCGGTCCGCTGGATAAGATCCTGCTGTTTGATAATGATCCGGAAAAGCGCAATGCCTTCCGTGCATTGATTCAGGAAATGCCTTACGGCAGCGCGCTCAATTACGCGGAATCCGGTGTCAACGCGCTTGAGATCACAGCAGATGGAGCTACGAAAGGCGAGGCGGCGCTGTGGCTGGCTGAATATCTCGGCTGCTCCAAAGCCAATATCCTCTGTGCCGGCGACAACGATAACGACATCACCATGCTGAAGATCGCCTGCATTTCCGTAGTGCCCAGAACCGGGACAAAAGAAGCCAAGGCACAGGCTACGGTCCTTGTTCCACCGCCCTCTGAGGACGGCGTGGAGAATTATCTGCGCGAACTGATGAACGGCCCCAGTGATCTTCCTTTTGTCGTTGACAGAAATCCAGTCAATTGATATAGTAGAGACACTAATGGCTTATTATTTAATCAACGGAGGTTTTATCATGAAGTATGTATGCCCTGTCTGCGGTTATGTCCACGAAGGACCCGAACCGCCCGCCGAATGCCCCATCTGCCACGTTCCCGGCAGCAAATTCACTGTCGTTAAAGAAGAGCTGACCTGGGCCGCCGAGCATGTCGTCGGCGTCAGCAAGGCCATCCCCGAAACCGTTCCCGAAGAGGACCGCAAGACCATCATTGCCGGCCTGCAGGCCGATTTCAACGGCGAATGCAGCGAAGTCGGCATGTACCTGGCCATGTCCAGAGCCGCCTTCCGCGAAGGCTATCCGGAGATCGGTCTCTTCTTTGAAAAGGTCGCCATGGAAGAAGCCGAGCACGCCGCGAAGTACTGCGAGATGCTGGGCGACATCGTGTCCGACTCTTCCAAGAAGAATCTGCAGGCCCGCGTGGATGCCGAAAACGGCGCAACCGCCGGCAAGACCGCTCTGGCAAAGCTCTGCAAGAAGTACGATCTCGACGCGCTTCACGACGCCATCCATGAAATGGCTCGCGATGAGGCCCGGCACGGAAAAGGCTTCAAAGGCCTGCTGGACCGTTATTTCGGCTAAAGCAAAGCCGCTAAATCACAAAGATGTGGAAGGAGTAGTTTAAATACTGCTCCTTCTGTTTTCTTCCGGACAGGGGCGGGTCCCGCTCTTTCTTTTTCTGACCGGAGACCTCCCGAAAGGACTCGTCATGATCTCGTTTTTTATCTCCAGTACCTTTAAAGATATGCGGAAGGAAAGAGATATTCTGCATAATGCTGTTTTTCCGAAGCTCAGACAGAAAGTCCTTTCCCGCGGCGAGGATATCCAGGAAATCGACCTGCGCTGGGGCGTGGACACCTCCCGCATGAGCGAGGAAAAAGGCAGCCGCTACGTTATCACTTCATGTCTGGATACCATAGACCGGTGCCGGCCTTATATCATTGTTCTGATCGGCGAGCGCTACGGCTGGATCCCCGATGAACTGACGATAAAAAGGATCGGCGATACGGCGCTTGAAGATTTATTTGCGGGCGGAATCAGTATTACCAATGCGGAGATTCTCTATGGTGCCCTGCAGGAAGGCGCGGCCCCGGACCGCTGCATTTTCTGTTTCCGTGATCCGGAATTTTCCGCCCTGGTGCCGGAAGAAAAACGCGGGGATTACGCCGCGGAAAGCGAAGAACATGCAGCCAGGCTTTTTGCCTTAAAGCAAAGGATCTTAAGTTCCGGCGGGAAAGTCATTCACTACCGCGCCGTCTGGGATCCGGAGACTGGCGCCCCCTCCGGTCTGGATGATTTCGAAGAAACGCTGCAAAACGAACTGTGGGATATGATCAGCCCGGACCTGCCCGATGAGCCGCAAAAACTTCTGCCGGAAGGACAAATCCTGCGTGAAGCCGATCACACGAGAAAGCAGTATATCCGGGATTATGTGGAAAGAGGCTTTGTTTCCACTTACGGACGAGATTCTGTCTGGGTTTACGGAGAAGCCGGCAGCGGAAAATCGGCATTGATCTCCCAGGAGGCGACCCGGGGAATCCTGTTGGATTATCCCGTATTCCTCTATTACGGTGAAAATCCTGACTGCGGCAGCAGTCTGCATTTTCTGCGGACCCTGCTTTACTGGATGTATCTGCGGCTGGAAAAGAACAGCCTTTCTGCTCCTCAAAAAGGCGAAGCGGAAAAAGGTGAGCCACCGATACCGCAAATACCGGAGCTTCCTCAAGACAGACCGGAGCTGCTGCGGCAGATACAGGCAGTTTCCGGTCAGCTTGAGGAGCTGTATTTCTTTATAGATGCGCCGGAAGCCATGGACGAAGGAATCTTCCCCGCCCTGCTATTTCTGCAGCAGTCCGTGATCGGAAGCCGCAGAGGCCGCACCATGATGGTGGCCTCGTCAGATAAGTATTATCACAGTAAACAAGGGATACAAGGACTTTTTCTGATCCGAGAACAGCGGGAGCTGAATGAAAAAGACCGCCGGAGCCTGATCCGGGCCTATGCGGCCTATCGCCGGAAAGGGGTGGACCAAGATGTGGAAAACACCATCCTGCAAAAGGCCGGAAGCGGCAATCCCAGGTATCTGACGCTGGTTCTGGACAGGCTGTTTATGATGGATCAGCGGGATTTTGAAGCCTCCGATACCATGGGTACCGGTATGACGGCCCTTACGGCTTTTATGAAGCAGATCGTAGAGAACCTGCCGGATCAGACTCCGGCGTTAGAGGCCTTCCTGATCAATCATATGATCGAGTGCCTCGGACAGGATCTTGCGGAGATAAAACAGCTTCCGAAGGACCGCATATCCGGGGACGGGGCGTTTTCCGTGCTGATTCTGCGAGCCCTCTCCTTATCGGAAAAAGGCCTCAGTGTAAGGGGGCTGGAACAAGTTCTTTCAGCAGAAGGCTGGAACATTCCCACCGCCCTGCCCGAGCGGCTGTTCGGAGCGCTCTCGGAGCTTTTCCGGACAGATTCCGAAGGCAGATGGCAGATTGCAGAGGGTTCCCTTTTTCAACGGTACCGAGCAGAAATGACGGAGGAGGAGCTCGTCCGTTTATCCGGTATTCTGGCAAGTACGACGGCAGATGAGGCGGAAAAGCTTCGCTTCCTTTCTTTCACCGGGCTGACAGAGGAAATTCCCTTTGACGTTTTCGAAGAAATCGTCCGAAACGCAGACGCGGGAAGCGGTGCCTTTGCGGCACTTCTGGAACGCATTCCGGGAAAACTATCTGAGGGAACCGCTCGGATGATCATTGAAAATGCAGACCGGCTGACCATAAGTCCCTCCCTTCTCCGTTTGGCAAAGCGCAGAGCGGAAACCGCTGACGGGACAGAGCCTTACCGCTATCTTTCAGCCTTAAAGGATATTGCCTGGTTCGAACTGTTGAAATCAGATCCGGACCGGGAACTTCCCCGGATCTGCGGCAGCCGGGTGCTTGCCTTCTTCCGGGAGCAGGAAAACATTATGAAGGCCGGGACAGACGGTCTGATTCTGCTTGCCCGGATGCTGGTCCCGGTACTCTGTCATTTTAAATACGCAAAGCTGAAGCCGGAGGCGTACCTGACCGTCCAGGCGATCTGCCGGCTTCTGGAAGAACAGGCCTTGTGGGAGGATGAGGCCTGCATGAAGAAGTGTTCAGATACCGCCGGGGAAAACGACGTCACAAGGCCGGAAAATGAGCTGCTTCTGCTTTATACCGCCATGAGGGACTGGGCTGACCTGATGAGGCAAAAGCCCTCCCGTAAAGCCGGAAAAGAAGCCTTAGCGGCCTGGCTGCAAACGGTGGAAGAAGCCATCACCACTATCCCGGACGGGATCGAAACACTGCAGCGGGTCTTTGCATCCCAGGCGCTGTTTAAAGCCTGGAGGCTGATCTGGCTCGGGCAGGAACTGGTGGTGTATGGTCGATATGGGGCCGGCATCAACGGCATTCAGAAAGGCATGGCCGTTCTTGAAGATGCAGCAAAAGCGGCAGATCCCGGGACTTTCGCATACGCTTTCTGGTATCATTACCTGCTGGCTCAGGCCAATGAATGGATGGTAAAAGCAGTTGTACAGACGGCTGAAAAGAAATATATGATCCGTCAGGAAGGGCATAGTGAAAGGCAGTATATGCTCTACCCCTGTGAGGAAAGCTTGTCGAATCTTGCTTGGATCCGCTATCAGCTGGCACAGAAGTCGGAAGACGAAAGCGAAGGAAAGGTATCCCAAAACGCCCTGAAAAACTATAGAAGCATTCAGACACTTTACGAAGGATACTGGGCCTTTAACGGAAAAAGCCTGGACACTGCGGCCTATGACGACGCCGGAGTCTTTGCGGCTGCCTGCTTTGCTTTGGTCAAGCCTCTGTTAATCAGAACCGATGCCGCAAATGACGGCAAGGAGCTGAATACACGTCAGCTGAAGCAGTGGCTGGAAACACTTGAACAGCTTGAAAAAAGATTCACCGGCACACCGGCCTTCTCCATGATTTCCGAGGCGCTTTTTGAAACCGCACGGTACTATATCTATACCGGTAAAGAGGGTGCAAACGAACTGCTGAAGCGGGCGAAGGACGCAGATAAAGCCTGGTTAACCAGCGATCCTGAAGCGGCCGATCAGGTCTTTACGCACAGTCTTGTATATTTGGAATTACCTGAAGAGCTTCCTGAAACAGAGCGCATGTTCTGGACAGTGACGGCACAAGACTGTCTTACAAAGATTACAAATCCGGATGCCGAAAAACAGCTTGCTCTTGCCCGGGTGATGGCAGCCGCAGGTGATGCCGCAGCAGCAGAAAAAGTACAGGCCGCGCTTGCACAAACTGAGGAAAACAGTCTGAAGAAGGTATTGCTGCTTGCCGCAGAGCTTGCTTACCGAAATGCCTCAGGAAGCGCAGCTGAAACAGAGCAGCTCCTGCCGCTTGCCGCGGCTGTGCAGGGCTTCCTGGCAGCCCACATTAACGGCAGCGAGCTGAAGAAGCGTGAAACCTGGTATACCCTGAGAACCATTCTGAACCAGATCCTGGCCACTCTTCACCGCTGCTATAGTCCGGCCTTGAACGCGGATCCGCAAAAGCTGCTGACTGCAGAGGATATAGGGAAGGATCCGGCTGAAAGAGCCGCGGCGGTCACTTTGATCTCGCAGCTGCAAAGGGCGCTGCAGACCTGCTTCCTTCTGTATCCCGGCGCAGGTATTCCTGCAATTGACAGCGAAGGCTGTACGGATTTAGGGGTACTCTCCTATTTGCTGGAGCCCGCGGCGGACCACCCTCCCCTGCAAAGCCTTGCCGCGGTAAAGCTTGAAAAAATGAACGGCGGCAAGACCCGCACAGAGAAAAAACTCTACGCCAAATATGCTCTCGGAGAACTGTTCCAGGACGAAGCAGGAGGGAACGGCGTTTCCCTGCGTGATCTTCTGCTTCAGCTGTTTTCCCTGTGCCGGGGAAATGACTTTGCCGAAGAATGCGCACAGGCCAGACTTCGCTTATTCGCCTTTCTGTTCTTAGAAGGCTGCCAGACAGAATACTTCCCTGACCGGGAAGAAAGAGAATCCCTTTGCGCCAGCCTTCGGGAATTATTTGCGACAAAGCCGGTCTGGGCTGACACCCTTGAAAAGAAAGCTAATGGCTATTTTCCCGCCTCAAAAGACGAGGGCCATCTTTTCCAGGGAGAATACCTGGCATGGTGCCTGCTTCAGGCAAAAGACCGGATCCGCCAGATGCAGGAATCCGGCTTCCTTCCGTCGGATGAAAACCACCTGACTGCGGACCTGAACTCACTGGAGAGGCTGTGCCGTATCTATCAATACTTGAGCGCCCCCCTCAAAAAGTGGGAAGGCAGCCGGGAAATGCAAATCGCCTTCCAAATGGCAGAGACTGCGGCAGCATACATCCGCGCACTGCTTAATGTATGGAAGAACGGGGACAAATCCGGAGACAGGGAAAAGGATTCGCGTTGTGCATTTTTTGAAACACGCCGGGACGAGATCGGAAAGGCGCTCAGCCAGGCAGCGTTAGTCTGCAGTCGGACCTTTTTGCAGGAAGCATCCGAAAGCCGGTCCGGAAGCAAACAAAAACTGCCGGAGTTCATGCAGATTCTGCCGGAAGCTGCGGACTATCTGCTTGATAAAGGCGTAATTCGATATGCTTATTCGATTTGGTATACTTATCTCTATGCCTTAGGAGAGGCGGCAGAGCCTGACGTCTGGCCTGCGCCGGATATTCTTACGGACCTTCTGAAAAAGAAAGCGTCGAACATACCCGAAGAGTACGCTCAGGGGCGCTCCATGAACGGAATGCTTGATTATATCACACAGATCGGAGATCATTTCCTGCTTCCGTATTATGAGCATACAGAAAGAACAGATCTCCTTGAGGCCTTTGCAGACTACATAGAGGACCTGGGGGATTTTTACCTCTCTTCTGTTTATGACCAGACCTACAAAGGACTTCATATTTATTCCAATGTCCTGCGTCATCTCCTCTTCGTGCTTACCTTAATCCACAAAAAGCTGCGGACAGAAACCGCAAAGACAGGGGAAGAGACCTTAGAAAGCGACAGCGAAAGACTGGATAAGGTGGAAAGACGGATGCTCCGAATGATTCGCGGCTATCTGGATCTTTGTGATACAGCCATTAAACGAATCGAGGCGGATGTGCTAAGCGAATATATGGAGTACCTCATGCAAGAAGGTACCACAAGCCGAAGGGAAGCCACCGCCCTCCTGGAAGAAGCGCGACGGTATAGCGGAAAAAATGCCGGTCTTATGGCAGCGGCTATGCACGTGGCTGCAGAGGAAAGCGACGGAAAAGGAATACTGAATTCCGCTAAAGACATCCCGGACAGCGGCGTTTCAGCCTTTGAAAACGAACTGGACCGGGTGCTGAAAAACTAATTTTCTGGAGAGATACTGATGATTGCCAATTATCATACACACACTTATCGCTGCGGCCATGCAGAAGGTGACGAGCGGGAATATACGGAGGCCGCCCTCCAGGCCGGCCTGCAGATTCTGGGGTTTTCCGATCACACGCCCTATGATTTCTTCGACAGCGACCCGCGGAACCGACCCATGCGCATGAAACCGGAGGAGCTTCCGGGATATGCTGCATCGGTTCGTGCGTTAGCGGATAAATATCGTGGCCGGATGGAGATCCGCCTCGGCGTTGAGGCGGAGTATTATCCCAAATATTTTCCCCGTCTGCTGGAGCTGCTCCGGGAAAACGGCGTGGAATATATGATCCTCGGCCAACACTATCTCGGCAATGAGATCGGGGATATCTACAGCGGCAGGCCCTGCTCCGACCGGAAGGAACTTGCGCGCTACGTCTCCCAGACGGCGGAGGCACTTGAGACCGGACTGTTCACCTATTTTGCCCACCCGGATCTATTTCACTTTACCGGCAGCGATCAAGTGTATAAGGAGGAAATGCGCAGGCTGTGCCGCGCGGCAAAGCAGACGCAGACGCCGCTTGAGATCAATCTGCTCGGTCTGCGCGACGGCCGCCATTATCCGGACGAGCGCTTCTGGCGCATCGCCGCGGAGGAAGAAAGCAGCGTGATCCTCGGCTGCGACGCCCATGAGCCGCGGCATGTTTCGGACCCTGAAAGCGAGAAAAAGGCGCTCAGGATGGTGAACGAGCTGGGCCTGACGCTCCTTGACCGGGTTACTCTCCGCCCGATTCTGAAATGACTGCAGCAAAAAAGCCGCCGATCGGCGGCTTTTTCCTATCAGTTCTGCGCTTCACAGGCAGCAGAGATCCTATTCCACTTTTTCGTCCAGTCTGCCTTCCAGCAGTTCCGGATTTTCAATGAGCTTTTGCAGCAGATGCATGGTCTTTGCGTAGTAGAATCCGTCGGCAAGGCGTTCATCGATGGTGATGCCGAGCTCTACGGAATCCCGCATTTCATAGCCTCCCATCCGATCGAAGAACGGTCTTTTCTTCCGCTCACCGATCAGCATGATCATGGAGCAGGTGCCCCAGTTCGTCAGATGATGATAGCCGCTCTTCATGCGGATAGAGCCCAGATTGGAAAGCACCGCGCTGGAATAATAGGGATCCGTCGCGATGATATCCTTCGGTACCCAGCCGTGCTTATCCAGCCACATCAGGATGTGCACCAGGAATTTGGATAAAAAGCGCGGCATCTTGGTCAGCAGATCCATGACCTGCGTGGATTCGTCGATCGCTTCCGATTTGCAGGAATCGATCTGTTCCTTCATCTTCTGACGGATGGTTTCCAGGGTGTCTTCCGGCACAGCATGCACAAAAGCAAGCGCCTCCGCGCCATCTTCTTCAAAGCTTTTTTTCACCACAAATGACGTGGAGACCTCGTTCCGCTGATAAAAGTTGCTGTTAACGATGAAGCGGTTCATCTTCGGCTTCAGTGTCAGGGTCTTCAGGACAGCGGTAGCAATGATCTGAAAATGATTATATTTGATGTCCGGTCTTGCAGCATTCTTCCTGCGAATAAATTCATCCGTCTTCGTGTAGTCGATCTTCAAGGGTAAAAAAGCCTCGTTATCGCAGCGGTTCGGATAGATAATCCCGGTTATATAGTGGAGCGAGTCTAACTCCCTCATCAGTCTTCCGTCTTTTCTGTCTCCCCAGGCCATAGCACAATACCTCCTTAAAAAACAATGAAATTATAGCGAAATTATCATAAAATGTAAAGACTTCTTTCACGCGATATCCGGGATATGCAGGCAGGCAAAAGGCGCTTGTCTTTCATTATTATGCCCGAAAAATCATAAAAAAACGCTTGTCATTTGTGTTCATTTATACTATGATGAAATTACCACATGAAAGGAGCGTTCAACCATGGGTAAATTTGTTATCAAAGAAGCAAAAGGCGGTCTTCGTTTTAATCTTAAAGCAGGCAACGGCGAGATCATCGCTACCAGCCAGGTCTATTCCAGCGAAGATACCTGCCTGAACGGTATTGAGAGCGTGAGAAAGAATGCCGTTGAAGCCAAACTGGAAGATCAGACCGTAGCCGATTTCGCGCAGGTCACCAACCCCAAGTTTGAAGTGTATAAGGATAAGGGCGGCGAATTCCGTTTCCGTCTGAAAGCCCGCAACGGTGAGATCATCCTCTCCGGTGAAGGCTATAAAGCCAAAGCCTCCTGCCTGAACGGCATCGATTCGATTCGCCGCAATGCGCCGGATGCCGCCGTTGTGAAGGAATGATTCCTCTCATCTTATAACGGTATCTAAAAGAGCGGTCTCTGTGAGTACAGCGGCCGCTCTTATCTTTTGCGCTTTATGACAGATGCATCGTGAACTGTCCTGTTGCAACATGGTTTCCCTTATCGTCGTAGACCTCAGCCTGTGCAACGGAAAGCGTATGGCCGGACCGGATCACACGTCCTTCCGCACGCAGTCTCCTTATCTCCTGACTTGCATACAGAAAGATCAGACTGCTTCCGGCCGTTACCGTATATGCATCCTGCCGCAAAGACCGGCAGGCCACACCGCAGGCAATGTCCGCCAGGGAAAAAATCAGGCCGCCATGCGGGATTCCCCAGATGTTCTTGTGCTCCGGTCTAATCTCTGCCTCGACAATGGCCAGCCCCGGTTCAACGTCGGTAACTGCAATGCCGTTCGCGGAATTATAGGGACAGTGATTGATCCGGTCCAGTATCTGTCTGCGCTCTTCTGCTGTCATAAGTGCTCCTTCTAAACCGGCCCCGGCTTAATGCCGGGGCCTTCGTCTTTCATTTTATTCTGTTTTTCCGCCGCATTAATAGGCAGTGGTCATGGCGCCGTCACACAGGAAGGACTGGCCGGTCAGGGAACCGTTCGCTTCGCTCATCAGGAACGCAGCCAGACGGCCGATCTCATCGACGGTCTGATAGCGGCGCTGCGGGAAGTCCGCGCTGTCGCGCTTCGTGTATTCTTCCTCGGTGATGCCTTCCTTTTCCGCACGCATGGTGTTCAGATACTTGATGCGGTCGGTGTAGATGCGGCCGGGGCCGATGGTGTTGACCAGGATGTCATCCTTGCCGAATTCGCGGGCCAGGGACTTGGAAAGGCCGACAACACCCATACGGAAGGTGTTGGAGATGATGAGGTTGTCCAACGCCTGCTTGATGGAGGAGGAGGTGCTGTTCAGGATACGGCCTTTGCCGCCTTCCTTCATGTAAGGCAGAGCAGCGCGGATCGCTACGATGTAGCTGTGCAGGCACTTCTCATAGCCGTCAGCCCAGTCAGCTTCGTTCACGGCGTCGAATCCGCCGGCCTTGGGGCCGGGGCAAAGGTTGACCAGGCCGTAGATGCCGCCCAGGTCCTTCGCAGCGTCATTGATCAGCTTCACGATGCTGTCGGGATCCTTGATATCGGAAATGTAGGTGTAAGGGCGGTTGCCGGTTTCTTTTTCAATGTATTCGACGGCAGCGTCCAGATCCTTCTTGAAGGGTTCCGCCGTGGTGATGACGACCTTTGCGCCTTCGCGGGCCAGTTCAGTGGCGATGCCGCGGCCGATACCGGCAGCTGATGATAAGCAAACAATAACTTTGTCTTTTAATCCGAGATCCATATTTTCTCCTCTTATTATCTTTTATTATCTTTTTTGGTAACGCGCAGGCCGGACATTGCTTTCGAAGCGTATTTCATCTACGCTGAGAAAGGATTCGTTCCGGATGCGCCGTTTTCATTCTCAAGCCTTTTCCGGGTGTTTCTTCAGGTCGACAACCGGGTTCACTAACGGTTCCATGGAGAAGCCGTCCGGGCCGTAGATGCGGCATTCGGCAATATCGCCGTCCTGCAGACCGAAGGCGCGGGGGGTACCGGTGGACAGGATATCGCCGGCAAGCCAGCCCTGGATGCTGGAGTGCAGGGACACCAGACGAGCGGGACGATGGGTCATGTTCGCAACCACGTTCTTGGCGTATACTTCGCCGTTGTGCACGCTCTGGACTTCCAGCTTCAGCACGTCCGGGACCTCATCGGGGGTCACGAGCTGCGGGCCGAAGGAGAAGAAGGTGGGGAAGTTCTTCACGATGCAGAGATAACGAGGGTTGCCCTTCAGGAATTCATTGCCCTTCAGGATGGACTCTTCGGTCATGTCCAGAATGGTGGTGTAGCCGGCAACCGCATCAAGCCAGTTTTCTTCGGAAACGTCACGGCAGTCCTTGCCCATGATGACACCGAGTTCAGCTTCCGCCGTGGTCTTCAGCGCTTCCTTCAAGGCAGGCATATGAATCTCATCGCCGGGACCGATCAGCGTATCGGCCATCTTGAAGAAGCTTCCGGGGAAACCCTGAGGTGCTGCATCGCCGATATCGCCGGCGTGATCCACATAGTTCAGGCCGATACCGAAGATCCTTCTGGGATTGCGGTACAGGGGAGCATATTCAACTTTTTCATAAGGAACGGTTCCGGAAAGCTCAGCTAACTCTTCCTTGCCGCCGTTGTTATACCAATTCGTCAGACCTTTCAGCTGATCTTCTACGATCAGATCATACAGATTTTCCTTCCAGGCCGTACCCTTAGCTGCATTCAGTGCATGGATGGGAAGGATGCCCTTCTCGGTTACGATGCCGGCAACTTCTTTGCCGCAAAGCTTAATGGTTGCGAGTCTCATCTTGATTCTCCTTTTTGATATGATCGCTGCCCTTCGGAAAGTATCCCGCAAGGTCTTGCGTATCTTTTGTTTTTACGCTATCATTATATCGTCAGCCTTATATCTTGTAAAATACGAAAAAGCACGCATGTTATACGTTTTTTCTTATAACAAGGAGACGAAATGTTCCGCTATAAAGATTATATCATGGCAGTTGCCAAAGAAAGAAGCTTCTCCAAGGCGGCTTTGCTGCTGCATACCTCGCAGCCCTGGCTCAGCACGAAGGTCAAGGAACTGGAAAAGGAACTGGGGCTCGAATTGTTCGACCGCTCCACTTCACCGTTGACCCTGACAGAGGCCGGAGAATTCTATGTGGCTCAGGCCGAAAAGATCCTGCTGATCGAAGAGGATACGCAGCGCCGTTTTGCCCAGATCCACCGCACAAAGGCACAGACCTTAAGCATAGGCAGTTCCATGTTCTTCTGCACCTATCTTCTGCCTCAACTGCTGCAGCGTTTTCAGACAGAACACCCCAATCTCACACTGACGTTTTCCGAAACCGGTCCGGGAACCCAGGAGGAGAAGCTCTTAAACGGAGATCTTGATGTGGCGCTTGCCGTAGATAAACCTGATCATCCGGAGATCGAGGTGATCCCCTGGATGCGCGAAGAGATCATTCTGGCCGTCCCCTCACGCTATCAGATCAACCAGGAACTGGCTGACTATGCCTATGATTTTGATGCCTTCCTGAAACGAAACGAACCCGGCGGCCGTAAAAGCCCCGTTCCCCTCATCCGTTTTCTGAACATGCCGTTTCTGCTATTGAATGAACAGAATGATATTCATGCGAGAACCATGAAAATCTGCGGCCGGGCGGGCTTTTCTCCGAAAGTCAAGCTTGTACTTTCCCAGATGATGACCGCCTATTATCTGGTCTGTGAGGGACAGGGGGTTACGCTTCTGCGGGATACCATCCCTGAGTATGTCACGCCCAATGACAATATTGTTTTCTATCAGCTGGATGATCCTCTTGCTTTTCGCAGCATTTATCTTTCTTATCCCAAAAAAGAACTCCCGGCGATGCACCGGGAGCTGATCGATTATCTGATTGATAAAGGGGATGCCGAAGGACTCTCATAAACGGCTGTTTTCCTTGCGGTACTGCCGCGGTGTTATCCCCACCTTCTCTCTGAATATCTTCGTATAATAGCTAACATTGTTGAATCCGCAGCGTCCCGCGATCTCTGCAACAGTTAGATCTGCAATTATTTATTAGTATTTTAATAGATAATTCACAAAATGTCCAGCCAATATCATTCACATTATGCAAATCTTCGTTTTTTGCCGTCTACGTAAAAAATTATTTTAACATATCACACAGAAAGGAGAAGAAGATGTACAAAGTTGACATGAACAGCGATCTTGGCGAAAGCTTTGGTGCCTACAAGATCGGTATGGACGCCGAGATCCTGGAATTCGTCTCTTCGGCTAACGTCGCCTGCGGCTATCATGCCGGCGATCCGTTGGTCATGGAGGAAACCGTTCGGATTGCGAAAACAGCCGGTGTCGCGGTCGGTGCGCACCCCGGCTATCCGGACCTCATGGGCTTCGGCCGCCGCAACATGGTCTGCATGCCGAAAGAAGCCAAAGCCTATGTCAAATACCAGTTAGGCGCGCTTCAGGCTTTCACCCGTACGTACGGCCTGACGCTGCAGCACTGCAAACCGCACGGTGCGCTGTACAACATGGCAGCCAAAGACAAAGCCCTTGCCATGGCCATTGCCGAAGCGATCTGTGATGTTGACGACCGGATCATCCTGCTCGGCCTTGCGAACAGCCTGATGATCGAAGCCGGAAAAGAAGCCGGGCTTAAGGTCGCCAGTGAAGTCTTTGCCGACCGTGCCTACCAGGCAGACGGCACACTTGTGCCTCGTAAACTCCCCGGTGCCGTGATCCATGATACGGAAGAAGCCATTTCCCGCACCATACGCATGGTCAAGGAAGGTTTCGTCACTGCCATTACCGGCGAAGAAGTTCCTCTGTCAGCCGACTCCATCTGCGTCCACGGTGACAATCCCTCGGCTCTCGCGTTCGTGAAAAATATCAGAGCCCGCCTGGAAGCGGAAGGCGTCTCCATCGTCCCCATTTCCGAGATCGTCTGAGAAAGCCCGGTCTGGTCATTATCGCCGTCATGCTTTACGTCTGCATCCGTTCAAAACCTCCTGTAGGGGATGCATTCATCCACATTTTAACCCCGGAAAAACCGCTTGATATGGTCCCCGTCATCCTGACTCTGCTTGGCGGTTCCTGCGGCGGGTATATTACTTTCTCGGGTGCACACCGTTTGCTGGATGCCGGCTACGGCGGGCGTCAGGAAGATGTTTCTTACTTCCGCAGATCCGTCCGCACCGGTATTGCCGTTTCCGGCACCGTGCGTATCCTGCTCTTCCTTGCGGTCTTAGGCGTGTGCTCTATGGCTGCCGGAAATGCTGCGGCAATCATTGCTGCTTCCAATCCCGCTTCTGAAGCCTTTACCTTAGCGATCGGCAACGCCGGTCGTATCCTCTTCGGCATCGGCCTCTTCTCCGCCGGTATCACTTCCGTTATCGGCGCCGCCTATACCTCCGTTTCCTTCCTCGGCAGCATCAATCGCTTCGTGAAGGCAAACGAACGCTGGTTCATTGTCGGCTTTATTGCCTTCTCGACCCTGATCATGGTTCTGGTTCCCGTCGGCGCGGCAAAAATGGTTATTCTTGCCGGTGCGGTAAACGGACTGATCCTTCCGATCTCCCTTTGCTGCGTGCTTCTCGGTGCCCATAAGAAACAGGTCGTCGGCGACTACAAGCATCCGATGTATCTTACGGTCCTTGGCTGGATCGTTGCTGCCATCGCCGCTTATATTGCCGTCACCGCTCTGCCGAACCTGGCCAATCTATTCAAATAATGCCGACCCGTGCCCCTTCTCTTTCTTCCCCGGGAAGGGGCAATATATGAGGATATGCCTATGAATAACGTACGTTTTTTACTTACAGGAGACACCTCTCTGTCCGTGGAATTCGGGAACGCGATCAATGAAGCCATCAACCACGACATCCGGGCGTATAAGATTGCCCTTGAGAAAGCCGGGATCCCCGGCATCGTGGAGACTGTCCCTACCTACCGTTCTCTGATGGTTCATTATGATCCGTCTGTGATTCCTTATGCGCAGATCCGCATGAAACTTGAGCAGCTGCTGAATGAAATGGGTGAAATCGAAATTCCGCCAAGCCCCGTGCTCGAAATTCCCGTTCTTTACGGCGGGGAAATGGGTCCTGACCTTGCTTTCGTTGCGGAAAACGCCGGAATCAGCGAGGATGAGGTCGTAAAAATCCACTCTTCTGCGGAATACCTGATCTACATGCTCGGCTTCACGCCCGGCTTTACCTATCTCGGCGGCATGAGTGAAAAAATCGCCGCGCCGCGTCTTAAGGCACCCCGCATGAAGATCCCGGCCGGTTCCGTCGGCATTGCCGGCACGCAGACCGGCGTCTATCCCATCGATTCACCGGGCGGCTGGCAGCTGATCGGCCGCACGCCGGTAAAGATGTACGATCCGGAGCGTGAAACGCCGATCCTTCCGGAAGCCGGACAGTACATCCAGTTCTTCCCGGTCACGCAGACTGAATACGATGCGATACTGCAGGAAGTCGAAGCCGGCACCTACGTCGTCAAGACGCATGCAAGGAAGGAGGCCTGACATGAGTATCCGTGTTATACAGCCCGGCGTGCAGACCACCGTTCAGGACCTCGGACGCTTCGGCTATCAGCAGTTCGGCGTGCCTGTAGCCGGCGCCATGGACCCGCGCAGCATGAAGCTTGCCAATCTCCTGCTGGACAACGATCCCGGCGAGGCAGTCCTGGAGATCACCATCATGGGACCGCAGCTCGCCTTTGACGAGACCAATTACGTTGCCCTGACCGGCGGGGATCTCGGAGCCACGCTTGACGGAAAGCCCATGCCCCGCTATCAGGCCGTTAAGGTCGAAGCCGGTCAGACGATCCGCTTCTTAGGGATACGGAACGGCTGCCGGGCCTACCTTGCCTTTGCCGGAGGGCTCGATATCCCGCCCGTCATGGGGAGCCGCTCCACTTACCTCAAAGCAAAAATAGGCGGTTTCAAGGGGCGTAAGCTGGAAGCCGGCGACGAGCTTTCCTTCCGTGAGCCGAAACCGGATCTCGATTTCCCGGAAAGACGCAGACTCGGCATCGATTTTACCCCACAGAAGCAGTATGAACTGCATGTGATCCTCGGACCGCAGGACGATCATTTCACGGAGGAAGGCATTAAGACCTTCTGCAGCGAGGTGTATACCGTCAGCGCGGAATTCGACCGTATGGGCTGCCGCCTCGAAGGTCCCATTGTCGAACACAAAAACGGCGGCGACATCATCTCCGACGGCATCGCCTTCGGCGCCATACAGGTTCCCTCCGCGGGCAAGCCCATCATTATGGCGGCAGACAGGCAGACGACCGGCGGATACACCAAGATCGCAACCGTCTGCTCGGTGGATTTCCGCTTCCTCGGACAGTTAAAGGGCGGCGACAAGGTGAATTTCGTTCCCATCACAGTGGAACAAGCCCAGAACGCGCTGCGTCTCGAGCAGCAGTATTTTCAGATGATCACCGATTTTTTCAAACGTGACCGTACATAAAGGAGGATCAATATGGCGTTTGATATTACCCCCTACATCAACATGAAACCCGCGGAAGTAAGACAGCTCATCCGTGAAGGCAAGATTGATTTCCCTACGGCCGGCATGTGCGCCGGCTATGCCCAGGCAAATCTGGTGATCCTTCCTCCGGAATATGCCGGTGATTTCGAAGAATACACCAAGTTAAACCCCTTCCCCTGCCCCGTCCTCGAGATCATCAAAGGCAAGGAACCGCTGACTCACGCCATGGGTGAAGGCGCGAACATCTGCACCGACATTCCCCGCTACCGGATCTATGAGAACGGTGTATTCGTCAAAGAGATCACCGACGCCTCCGAATACTGGAAGGAAGGCTACGTCGGCTTCCTGATCGGCTGCTCCTTCTCCTTCGAAGAAGCGCTGATGCGCGAAGGCATCGAGGTCCGCCACATCGCGCAGGGAAGGAATGTTCCCATGTACAAGATGCCGGCCTTCCCCACGAAGCCTGCCGGTCCCTTCTCTGGTCCCATGGTCTGCTCCATGCGGCCGATGACCCCGGAAAACGCCTGGAAGGCCTACCAGATCACCTACAAGATGCCGAATGTGCACGGCGCCCCGATCCACATGGGACCTGCCGAAGCCGTAGGCATCAAGGACGTGATGAAGCCGGATTACGGCGAGGCGGTAGACATCTATCCCGGCGAGATCCCGGTCTTCTGGCCCTGCGGCGTGACCCCTCAGGCCGCCGTTGAGAACGCCAAGCCGCCCATCGTCATTACACACGCCCCCGGACATATGTTCATCACAGACATCGTCAATGCCGAGCTGAACGATTATCTGGAGGAAATGAAAAACAAATAAACGAAGACGCAGTGATGCTGTCTTCGTCCTGCAAACTCTATAGTAGGACAAGCCCCGGGCTCAGATGTAAATCTGGTCCCGGGGACTTGTTATTTCTGCTTTTGATTGAATCCGATCTGTTTTTCGCTCTCAGACCGCTTCGGCAAGCGCGGCTTCGATCGCCTTGGCCAGCTGGTCAGGACAGGAAGTCGGACGCGGGCCGCAGGTCGTTCCCGCCAGTCTTTCCGCTACTTTTCCGGCATCTTCGCCTTCCACGAGGCGGACGATGCCCTTGTGGTTGCCGTCGCAGCCGCCAATGAACTGCACGTTGTGCAGCTTCTTTTCCTCATCGATCTCCAGTGAGATCGTTACGGCACAGGTTCCTTTGCACTTATAGGTATATTTCATTTCGGTACTCCTTTCTTGCCTTCCCCTTTAGGGGAAGGTGTCAGCGCAGCTGACGGATGAGGTGATTAACAGCGTTTAATTATTTTACATTCTTTCCGGGGCTTCGAAACCCAGCAGGTCAATCATCACATTCAGCACGCGCTTTGTTTCCGCGAGCAGGGCGATCCAGGAAGCTTTCCTCTCCTGATCTTCCTCTGTCAGAATGCGGTGCTCGTGATAGAAGGAATTGAAGGCGTTGGCCACGTCGTAGATAAACAGGCACAGTTTATGCGGGGCCTTTTCGGCATAGGCTGCCGTGATCACCTCGCCGGCGCCGGTCAGCAGGCGCTGCAGGGCTTTTTCGCCGGCGTCTCCGGCTGGCAGGATCTCCTTCGGCAGGGCGTCCTCATTTATCCCTTCCTGCGCCGCAAAGCGCTTCAGGATAGAGGCAATGCGGACGATGGTGTAGAGGATATACGGGCCGGTGTTGCCTTCAAAGGAGGTAAAGCGGTCCATATCGAAAACGTAGTCCTTCGTGGCCTGATTCGATAAGTCGCCGTACTTTAACGCCGCAAGACCGACGATTTTAGAGGCGCTTCTCTTCTCCTCCTCGGGCATGTCCGAATCCGCCATGCGCTCATAAACAGCGTTTGTCACGTCTTCCAGAAGGTACTCAAGCCGCATCACACCCCCCGAGCGGGTCTTGAAGGGCTTTCCGTCCTTGCCGTTCATGGTGCCGAAGCCCAGGTGCGTCATGATGGTGTCCTCACGAACCAGCCCCGCCTTCCTTGCGGCACGGAAGACCTGCAGGAAATGCATGGCCTGGCGTTTGTCCGTCACGTAGAAGTACTCATCGGGATGATAGTCCTTCTCACGCTGCACGATCGTCGCAAGATCGGTGGTCGCGTAAAGGTAGGCGCCGTCGGATTTCTGCACGAGGCAGGGCGGAACCTCCTTCGTATCGCTTTCCTCGGCAACGTCGATGACCATCGCGCCCTCACTCTGTCTGAGGATGCCCTTCTTCCGGAAGTCCTCCATCATGGCGGGGATATAGGCCTGTGCGTCGCTTTCGCCCTTCCACAGGTCAAAGGTCACATTCAGGTTGCCGTAGTTTTTCTTGAGGTCGGCGACAGACACGTTCACGATATGACGGAACAGGGCCGTGTAACCGGGATCGCCGTTCTGCAGGCGGAAGGTCGCCTCATGAGCCTTGGCGGCAAAGGCCTCATCCTCCTTGGAGCGAGCGCTCGCCGTAGGATAAATCTCCTCGAGATCGCCAATGGTAAAGGGTGCCTCCGCGGGATACTCGCCCACATGTGACGGATCGAAGTACGGCAGCTCCGGTTTCCGTTCCTTCAGCTCTTCGATGATCAGGCCCATCTGCAGGCCCCAGTCGCCGAGGTGCACATCGCCGATCGCATGGAAGCCCAGGAAACGGCAGATGCGCTTTAAGGATTCACCGATGATCGCGGAGCGCAGGTGCCCGACATGCAGGGGCTTTGCCACATTGGCGCCGCCATAGTCTAAGATGATCGTCCGGCCGGCCCCGACAGCTTCCGCCCCTAGGAGAACATCGTCCCTTCTTGCATTCAGATAGTCTGAAATCGCTTCAGGAGCAAGGGTCAGATTGATAAAGCCGGGCCTTACCGCCTCCGCTTTCGCAAACAGCGGATTACTGCTTAGCCTCTTTGCGACTTCTTCCGCAATTTCAAAAGGGTTCCGGTGCAGCTGCTTTGCCGCTGCCATGGCGCCGTTGCACTGATATTCACACAGATCCGGTCGATTTGACAGATTGACCTTGCCGAGTGCAGGTTCAAGACCGCACGCTGAGAAGGCCGCAGCCGCCGCTTCTGTCATTTGCTGCAATAAAGTTTTCATTTCCTACTTCCTTTTATCATTTTTCGCTTGCAATTCAGAAAAACTATGATATAATGACCTATGCTGACGTCAGCAAGGAAGCATAGCTCAGCTGGGATGAGCGTTCGCCTCACACGCGAGAGGTCATGGGTTCGAGCCCCATTGCTTCCACGAACCGCAGGTCTTCGGACCTGCTTTTTTTATGTCCGCGCTGCTGACTGCAGGAGCTGCTTAATCCCTCAGCTTTCGCTAAGCTTCGCCAGCTTCGCGGCCTGGTCGGCTGAGGTGAGGCTGTCGATCAGTTCCTGCAGGTCTCCGTTCATGATATCACCGATCTTGTAAAGGGTCAAATGGATCCGGTGATCCGTGACACGGCTCTGGGGGAAATTATAGGTACGGATCTTCTCGCTGCGGTCACCGGTGCCGATCTGACTGCGGCGCGCCTCCGCTTCGGCGCTGTGCTGCTTCTCCAGTTCCAGCTCGTACAGCTTGGATCGCAGCAGGCGGAAAGCCTTTTCCTTGTTCTGCAGCTGCGATTTTTCCGTCTGGCTGTAAATGACGATGCCCGTGGGATAGTGCGTCAGTCTCACCGCGGAGTCCGTGGTATTCACGCACTGGCCGCCGTTTCCGGAGGCACGCATGACGTCGATGCGGATGTCATTCGGGTCGATGACCACGTCCACCTCCTCCGCCTCGGGCATGACGGCCACCGTCGCCGTAGACGTATGGATACGGCCGCCGGATTCGGTCTCCGGCACGCGCTGGACCCTGTGCACACCGCTTTCGTACTTCATCTTGGAATAGGCGCCCTTGCCGGTGATCATCGCGACAACTTCCTTGAAGCCGCCAAGGCCCGTCTCACTCAAGGAGATCATCTCCACTTTCCAGCGATTTGCTTCTGCATAATGGCAATACATCCGATAGAGCTCCTGTGCAAAAAAGGCTGCCTCATCTCCACCGGCGCCGGCCCGGATCTCCAGCATGATATTGCGGTCATCATTCGGGTCCTTCGGCAGGAGCAGGATCTTCAATTGATGCTCCAGTTTTTTCTCGGCACTCTCCGCTTCCTGAAGCTCCTCTTTAAGGAGGCTTCGCATCTCTTCATCCTTCTCATCTTCCAGCATCGCGACCGCATCCTTCTGATCAGAGAGGGCCTTCAGGTATTCTTTATATGTGGCAACAAGCTCCTCCAGACTGCTTTGTTCCTTCATCAGTTTCCGGAAACGGTTCTGATCCAGTGTAACATCCGGACTGGCGAGTTCTGCCTGTATTTCTTCATAATGTTTGACCACGTCCTGACACTGTTCAAACATATCTTTTCCTCCTGTTGCGGTCATGCCGCTTTCCCTTTTTTACGGCTTTGCGGCCGAGAAAACCCTGTCCTTTCCGGCAAGGTCCTGTTCCACCAAACCGTCCTTCCATCCGGCCTGCGCAAAAATCTCCTGCACAGCCGCTCCCTGTTCACAGCCGATCTCAAGCAGGATCTTTCCGCCGGCATTCAGATGAGCAGCCGACTCCTTCGCGAGGCGCCTGTAAAAATCAAGCCCGTCCGTTCCGCCATCAAGTGCGATCAGCGGATCATGGTCCCGCACTTCCGGTTCAAGCGTTTCGATCTCCGCCGTCGGAATATAGGGCGGATTGGCGCAAATGATATCATAACTTCTACGGCTTAAGGATTTATCGCTTTTTGTTCTGGCCCGGAAAAGGTCTCCTTCTGCAAAAAGGATTCTCTCTTCCACGCCGTTTTTGGCCGCATTCTCCCGGGCGATCTGAATGGCTTCGTGGGAAATATCCGATGCCGTAACGGAAGCAAAATTCCCCTCTCTGGCAAGGCTCACGGCGATGGCGCCGCTTCCCGTGCAAAGCTCAAGCAGGGAAGGCGCACCCGGATACTTTGCAGCTTCACGAAGCACCGCTTCAACCAATGTTTCCGTATCCTGACGCGGGATCAGGACGTCTTCATCAACGGTAAAAGACAGACCGCGGAACCATGCTTCCCCGAGAATATGCTGCAGCGGAATACGGTTTGCCCGTACACCGATATAAGCATCAAACATGAAAACCACGCCTTCCGGGACCTCCTCGTCCCGAACTAACGGAAAATGGGTGATATCCGGTCCGCCTGCCGCTTCCATCAATGCAGCGGCATCGATATGAGCATCCTCGATGCCTGCTGCCTGCAGTCTTTTTATGCCTTCCTTTCGCAGTGCGTCAAAGGTCATGCGCAGCCTCCTTTTCCGCTTCATACACAATGCCCAGCTCATTTTCCTGCCAGGCCTTCCAGTCGAATACGGCATTGACCGAAGCCATACCCACCTCGATCATCTCATCCTCCGGCTCGCGGGTCGTTAAATTCTGAAGCCACAAACCGGGTTTACTCATGATATCTGCCAGTTTTGAATCGGTTCTGCCTGCCCACTGAATCAGTTCATAGGAAATCCCCATAACAACCGGCAGCATGATCAGACGCGAAAGGAGCCGCTGCCACAGAATATCCTTCGGCAGAAAAATGCCGACAAAGATGCTGACCACCATCACAAACAGTAAAAAGCTTGTTCCGCAGCGCTTATGCTGTCTTGAGCTTTCACGCACATGCTCGGTGTCGAGCGGCAGACCGTGTTCGATGCAGTTGATGCATTTGTGTTCCGCGCCGTGATACATAAAAACTCTGCGAATATCCTTCATCTGAGAGATGCTGAAGATATAGGCAAGGAAAATGATCACCCTGAGGATTCCCTCCAGAAGGGATATCAGGAATCCGTTCTGAATAACCGGCCTTAACAAACTGACCAGAAACATCGGCAGAAGCATAAAGAGGCCCACGGCAAGCGCTACAGCAAGCAGTATACTGATCAGCATTTCCGCATGGTCAGAGGCTTTTCCTTTAGCCTCTGTCTGTTTTTCTTCCTCCTCAACATAGAAGGATGCCGAATACTCTAAAATCTGCATGCCCAGAACCAGAGAGTCCACGAAGGAAAAAATGCCGCGAATGAAAGGAATCTTGCGGCAGGTTTTCCCGAATGCTCTTTTTTCTTTCTGCTTTTCTTTTTTGATAACGATCTCGCCGTTATTTTTTCTGACGGCAACCGCGTAGTCGGTTTTGTTGCGCATCATCACGCCTTCCAGAACCGCCTGGCCGCCGATCCCCGAATACTTCATGTGTATCACCCCTTAGTCTGTTCACGACCTTCTCTCATACACAAAAATGTGATGATCAAGTGATTGAAAATCACATTTTTATACAAAAAAAGACAAAAGGCCTCAAACCTTCCGCTGGGAAAGCAAGGCCTTTTGTCTGATTCCGGTCACTACTGATTGTTGGAATTACCCAGACCGTATTTCTTATTGAATTTCTCAATACGTCCGCGAGCCTGCGCTGCTTTCTGCTGTCCGGTGTAGAACGGATGGCACTTGGAGCAGATTTCCACGTGGATCTCAGGCTTGGTGGAACCGGTAATGAACTCGTTGCCGCAGTTGCAAGTGACCTTGCACTGATAGTACTTGGGCTGGATGCTCTCCTGCATGATAAATCACCTCAAATCATGAATTCCGGCTCAGGGATGGTGTGCCCTGCCCGTTTGAATGCCGTTATTTCCAAAAACAGCAACTGGTACTATAGCATATTCGGGAGTGGATTGCAAGGATTTTTTATGATCTTTCCCGGCTTTTTTCCTAATCAGAAATGCATTTTCCGGACAAGCCCGCAGAATTCGCTGTTGCTGCGCGTGTGGCGCATCAGATCCAGGATCTGTTCCAGCGCTTCTTCACCGCGGCTCTGGCTGTTGATGGCCTGGCGGATCTTCTCGGTGACCTCTAATTCCTCCTCGTTCAGCAGAAGATCGTCACGTCTCGTGCCGGAACGCAGGATATCGATTGCCGGGAAGATACGGCGCTCGGACAGCTTTCTGTCAAGCACGAGCTCCATGTTGCCTGTGCCCTTGAATTCTTCAAAAATGATATCATCCATCCGGCTTCCGGTCTCGACCAGTGCCGTTGCCAAAATGGTCAGACTGCCGCCTTCACGCACATTTCTGGCCGCCCCGAAGAACTTCTTGGGCATGTAGAGCGCCGCAGGATCAAGACCGCCCGAAAGGGTCCTTCCGCTCGGTGCCACAACCAGGTTGTACGCCCGGGAAAGCCTCGTGATGCTGTCTAACAGGATCATAACATCTCTTCCATGCTCAACAAGGCGCTGTGCCCGGCCAAGCACCATCTCCGCGACGCGCTTGTGGTGTTCCGGCATCTCATCAAAGGTGGAATAGATCACCTCGACATTATCCCCGCCGATGGATTCTCTGATATCAGTCACCTCTTCAGGCCGTTCATCGATCAGCAGAATCAGAATGTGAATATCCGGATGATTCTTCGTGACCGCTGCCGCAACTTCCTTGATCAGGGTCGTTTTACCGGCCTTGGGCGGTGATACGATCATGCCGCGCTGTCCCTTGCCGATCGGCGCCATCAGATCCATAATCCGCATGGCTCTCGCTTCCGATTCGGTCTCTAAATGGATCCGCTCATTCGGAAAGATCGGCGTCAGATCTTCAAATTTTGTCCGCTTTGCTGCGTTTTCCGGCGTTTCGTCGTTGATCGAATCAATATAAAGCAAAGCAGCAAACTTTTCTGCACCGGTCTTTGCCTTGGTGATCCCGTTCAGCACATCTCCGGTCTTCAGGCCAAAGCGATGGATCTGTGAGGGAGACACATAAACATCACTGTCACCCGGCATGAAATTCTCGCTGCGGATAAAGCCAAAGCCATCCGGAAGGACTTCGAGTACGCCCTGCGCGCGCTCTCCTGTCGGAACGCCTGCCGGGATCTCGTCGCGGCTTTCCTTTTTGGCGGCGGTGATATCGTCACGAGTTTCTCTTCTTGCCGGATATGCCGGAGAAAGCTCATCACGGTTATCTCTGCGCGGTGCAAAAAACGGAGCCACGTCATCTTTGGTCTCTCTGCGAAGGGCAAATCTGGGTGCGGGCGGTGTCTGTTCTTCGGCAGGCACGGTCTCCTGCTGACGGCTGATCGTCAGAGAGAAGGTTCTTCCGGCGCTCGCCTCCCGAACTCTCTCCGGCCTTACCGGTCTGTTCGGCTGCTCACTCTTTTCAAACTCATCCGGTTTTTCCGTCTGTGCAAGGTAAGATGCGGAATAGGTTCCGAAACCGCCTCTTCCGGTATAATGGTTTGACCGGTCAAAGGCAGGGTTTGCGCCCTCGCCGATTCTGCGCGGTTTTGCCGCTGTACCTTCTTCCGGTTCGGATATCTCACTGTTGTCATCCGGTGCATCATTGATCGGTTTTGCTAACGTACGTGCCTTGATTTCCGCAGCCTCTGCACCGGCAGAAGCCGCTTCCGGTTTGCTGAAATTCTTCGAAATACTGGTCCAGCGGGAACGGGGCCTTCCGCCGATCATCGGCTCAGCTGCCGGAGCCGGTGCGGGCACCTCTGCGGGCTTTTCGACAGCCTCTTCGCCGGCAGCATTCTCTGTATCCGCGGCTGCATCCGGATCAACACCGGCAAGGCGCAATGCTTTTTCAATGCGCTCTGCTCCAACTTTATTCATTAATTCAATCATTTGCGGTTTTCGGAACGTACTGGTTCCTTTGATTCCAAGCAATTTAGCCCATTCTTTCAGCGTAGGAAGAGCCTGATCTTCAATCACAATGCTCATAGAAACACTCCTTAACAGGCGGCAAGCCGCCTTGATTTTTTAAATCAGGGGAATTATAAGAAATGAGGAAGGCGAGATATGTGTCATTCGAAAAAGCAATGATAAACGTGCCTTAACTCACTGCATAGCATAGCATAGGAAAGAGAAAATGCAAGTGTTTTTATTGCAAAACTTTTAAAAATTTGCTAAAATTACCACAAGAATATTTTGCGAGGCATAGCTATGATCAACGATCCGCAGGTTTTATACAAGCTCATGGTTCTCTATATGCTGCGGCAGGCCAATCTGCCGCTGTCCAACGAACAGATTTCCGAATTCTTCCTGTCGAAGGAATATACGAACTATCTCTCTCTTCAGCAGGTCATCGGCGAGCTGTTTGATGCCCACCTGATCAAGTCCGCAGCCATCCGCGGCCAGAACCGATGTGAAATCACGAAGGAAGGGGAAGAAGCACTTGGCTATTTCGGCAAGGATATTCCCGATCCGGTGAAAAGTGATATTCACCAGTTTATCAGCGAAAACAACATGCGCCTCCGCAACGAGATGGGGATCACCGCTGATTACAGAAAAATCCCGCAGTCAACCGATTATGAGGTTAACTGCGAGATTCGCGAGGGCAAAAGCACGCTGATGCGCCTGACCCTTTCCTTGCCAGATGAAGAGCAGGCTCAGTCAATTGCCAACCACTGGCAAAGTGCCAGCCAGAAGGTCTATTCGCTTGTCATGGACGAGCTTCTCGAGGGATGACCGCCTCCGCAGGGCTTACTCCCCTGCCGCTTTCCGGACCGGTCTTTTCTCCTCTCACGGAAAAGACGCAGCCGCAGTAATCCTGGCGGTACATCCCATATTCAGCGGTTATTTCACAGGAACGGAGAAATCCGTTCCTTTTCTTGAAGTCGGAAGGCAGCCAGATGACGCCGTGACGGGCAGCCTCTTCCTCTCCGATCCGGTTGAGCGCCTCTGTGTCCTTGAGAGGGCTTAAGGTCAGGGTCGAGGTAAAATACGGAAATCCGCCTTCTACTGCCTTCTCCGCTGTCTTTGCAAGACGCAGACGGTAGCAGATATGGCAGCGTTCCCCGCGTTCCGAATCTTTTTCATGGCCCTTCACCGCCTCGTAGAAGCATTTCGGCGCATACTCTCCGTCCATGAAATCCACGGGATTGCGGAAAGGATGGCGGCGGATGAATTCAATCTGCTCATTTTTACGGAACAGGTATTCCTCTTCCGGATAAATATTGGGATTGTAGTAAAAGACCGTGACCGCAAAGACCTCGGAAAGCCGCTCCAGGCAGACCGTGCTGCAGGGAGCGCAGCAGGAATGAAGAAGCAGGCGGGGCGTTTTGCCCTGCCTGCCGATCTCTTTCATGACTGTCTGCATTTCAAGGTCGTAGTTTCTTTTCATACTCTTTCCCTGCCTCAGCCTCAAGTCCCTGCCAAAGAAATCTTCTGAATTAGAGGGACGCTTATTTACGCTTTTTCGGCTCTTCTGTAATCGCGAAGCGTTTCATGAGGGCCTCGATTTCGGCCGTCATCTTCTCCAGTTCCTTGTTGCTGTGATCCTTCATGTTCTTTGTCAGCTGTTCCAGCTTCTTCACGGCACCGGCAAGCTCGCCGTAGACACCCTCTGCGCGTTCGGAGGCAGCCGTCTCGGGTCTTATGTACTCGCCTTCGGTCATTACGGTGACCTCACCTTTCAGGAGGTCGAATTCCGTGCCGCTGTACGGTGCCGTGACCGTATAGCCGAGACCGCGCAGGTGCTCCGAAAAGGCTTCGACCGAATCCGCTTCGCCGTGGTTCACAAAGACCATGGACGGCTTTTTCTTCATGCCGGCAAGCCAGGCGGTGAGGTCGTCCTTATCCGCATGACCGCTGGTTCCTTCCAGGGTCGCGATTTCCGCCTTCACCGCGATCTCTTCACTGAAGAGCTTCACGCTCTCCGCGCCGTCCTGCAGCATGCGGCCGAGCGTGCCCTCCGTCTGATAGCCCGCAAAGAGGATGGTGGAATCGGGGCGCCACAGATTGTGCTTCAGATGGTGTCTGATGCGGCCGGCTTCGCACATGCCGCTGGCCGATAAGATGACTTTCGGCCTCTCATCGAAGTTGATGGCGATGGATTCGTCCGTGCTGACCGAGACATTCAGTCCGTCGAAGAAAATGGGATTTTCCCCCTCCTCCAGCAGCTTTCTCGCTTCATCGGAGAAATACTCCTTCGGTGTCTGCAGGAAGACGTTGGTCGCCTCGACGGCCAGCGGGCTGTCGACAAAGACGCGGAAATCCGGCTGGCTCTTCACCATGCCTTCGTTTTTGATCTCCCGGAGGAAGAACAGCAGTTCCTGGGTCCTGCCGACCGCAAAGGCCGGGATCACGACGTTGCCGCCGCGTTTAAAGGTCCTGTCCAGCACCTCGGCGAGCTGGTCGATATACGCTCTCTTACCGGTGGACTTCGGATGCTCGCGCGTCCCGTAGGTCGACTCAATGACGACGTAATCCGCCTCGTCAAGCGGCTCCGGATCCGGGATCAGCGGCCTTCCGGGGTTTCCGATATCGCCCGAAAACGCGATCTTCTTCGTTACGCCGTCTTCCGTCAGCCAGATTTCCACAGAGGAAGCCCCGAGGAGGTGCCCGACATTATGAAAGCGGACCTCGCAGTTTTCCTCCACCTGGATCTTCTTATCGTATTCGACCGGGATGAACAGCTTGCAGACCTCGATGGCGTCGTCCATCGTGTAAATCGGTTCGGTCGCCTCTTTGCCGGCCCGTTTGCCCTTGCGGTTCTTCCACTCGGCCTCCTGCTCCTGGATGCCGGCGCAGTCAAGCAGCATGATGGCACAAAGGTTCGTGGTCGCTTCGGTGGCATAGACATTGCCCCTGAAGCCGCGTTTGTACAAAAGTGGCAGATTGCCCGAATGGTCAACATGTGCATGTGTCAGAAAAACCGCTTCGATCTCCGAAGCATTGACCGGAATATCCTGATTGACGAAGATATCCTTTCCCTGCTCCATGCCGCAGTCTACGAGAAATTTATGTCCGCCCGCTTCCAGATAGCTGATGGAACCGGTCACTTCATGGGTCGCACCTAAAAACACTGCTTTCATCGGGATGCTCCTTTTCGAATCTTGTATTATAATTGTAACATAAAAAACGGGAAATGCAAAGCATTCCCCGTCTTCTCATCTCTCGTTTTTATCCGAGCCTTCTGCCGCCGATATAAACGGCTTTCCGCTTTAGCTCAGGCGTGCAGACCACAAAATCCGCAAGCTTTCCGGCTTCGATGGAACCGATTTCGTCATCCCTTCCGATCTCACGGGCCGGGATGATCGTGGCCGAACGAACGGCCTCTGCCACCGGGATCCCGAAGGCGATCACGTTCCGCATATCCGCAAAGAGGTCCGAGGCCGCGCCGGCAATCGTTCCGTCCTCAAGCCTTGCTACGCCGCCCTTTAAGAAAACCTGCTGGCCGCCCAGCTCATACTCGCCGTCCGGCATGCCGCAGCAGCGCAGGGAGTCCGAAATCAGGCAGATCCTGCCCGGGAAGAGCTTAAAGGCCATGCGGACCGCGCTCGGATGAACGTGCAGGCCGTCCCCGATCAGCTCAGCGACGACGTTTTCCCGCTCGGAAGCGGCACCGATCACGCCGGGACTGCGGTGATGGATCCCCGGCATGGCATTGTAAAGGTGCGTGAGGTGGGTCGCACCGGCTTCATAGACTGCGCGGGTCTCCTCGTAATTTGCATCGGTATGCGCGACCGAGACGGTGCAGTAACGGCTGACTTCTTTCGTAAAGGCCGCCGCGCCTTCCAGTTCCGGGGCCACGTCCACGATCCTAAGGAGTCCCTTCGCTGCTTCCCGCAGATGTCTGACCGCCTCAGCGTCCGGAAGACGCAGGTAGGCCGCATTCTGCGCGCCCTTCTTCTTTTCCGAGAAGAACGGGCCTTCCATGTGGATGCCGGCAATGCGCGCGCAGCCTTCGGGCAGCTTCTCCGACAGCTTTACCGCCGTGCGGTACGCCTTTTCCAGCGTTTCATAGGGCAGGGTCATGGAGGTCGGCGCAAAGCTCGTCACCCCGCAGCCGGCCAGATGCGCCGCCATGCGGATGAGTCCCTCTTCGTCGCCGTCGGAAAAATCGGCGCCTGCCGCACCGTGCGTGTGCACGTCGACAAGGCCGGGCAGCACGTAAGCACCCTGCAGGTCCTCGCCGCCTTCCTTTACATCCGGAAGAAAGGCGCCGAAGCGCCCCTCTTCTACATCGAAACCGCCGAAGCGGAATCCTTCTCCGTCAAATACATAAGCGTTGACAAAACGCATCTTAAACCTCCGGAAGACTTGCTGCGGCAATGCTCTGGCCGACTCTTCTTGCCTTTTCATCAGGCAGCATCACGCAGATCTTTTCACTGAGCGCGGGATATTCCTCGCGCAGCACCCGGTTGCATTCCTCGATCAGCAGGTCGCCGCCGATACCCGAGGCCACGCGTCCGAGCACCAGCAGGTACTTCAGATCATAAAAGCGCGCATAGAGGGAAAGGGTATGGGCCAGATAAACGCCGATATTGAGGAAGATCTCACGGGCTCCCTCGTGGCCCTCTTCCGCCAGCTTCTGCACGGCTTTCAGCTTCTCCGCAAGGCTTAAGGACTCATCGAGCGTGATCCCGGCGCGGGGAGCCAGTCTGATCACCGCATCCTGGGAGAAATATTTGCAGCCGACGCCGCGGTCGGTGGACCATTCGTCCACAGTCGCTTCGTCGTTCAGATCGACCGGGGCAAAGGCCAGTTCATTGAACCAGCCGAGGAGCTTTCCGTCGCGGTTTACGTAGCCGGCCGCCTCGCTGGTCCCCATGGCGATCCCCATGACCGCTCCGGAATCAAGGCTCATAGCGCCGGCAAGAGCCGTCACATCGCCGTCGTTGGCCACCACGATCGGAACGTCTCCGATCTCCTTTGCCGCACGGTCATAGACCGTTTTAACCTCTTCGCGAAGGGAACGCGGCACCTTGATGAACAGGGAGCAGACCATGGGTGCGTTGCCCACGAAAGTGCCGGCTGAGGACACGCCGATCGCATCCACGCGGGGCATCTTGGAGGCCGCCGTCTTGAAGGCTTCCACGATTCCGTTGTACTGGTAGGAAATGTCTTCGGACAGTTTGGGGAACCACACCACTTCTTCGGAGTAGACGCTCTTGCCGTCGATCACGGCAGAGACCTTGCGGTCGGAGCCGCCGGCGTCGAAGCCGATGCGGCAGCCGTTTAAGTGTCCGCCGGCCGCCTTCGGCTGTTCATTGGCCTCAGGGAAATGGGCCTCATCGCAAAGGACGATCTCCAGACCGCCGCGTTCAAAGACGTCGTCCATAAAGTGGATATCGAACTCTCTTGCGCCGCCCACCTTGTAGGCATCCTTAAGCTTTGCCGCCGTTTCCTCGCAGCCGCAGACGGTGACCTTCCAGCCGCCGACGCTCCAGAGCAGGAACTTCACGTAGCGCTCCATATAGCGATAGTTGGCTTCCGCATACTCTTCGCCGCGAAGGCGGGAGGAGAAAACGGACACGTTGCCGTTATCGCGTTCCACAGCCACCTTGAACGGCCTGTCAGCCTCTTTTAAATAGGCATCCGCCCAGACGCCGAAGGGAATGAATTCCGGCTCCAGCGAAGGCTTGTTCAGATAGTCAAATTCAATACCGCAGTATTTCATGGGAATATCCTTTCAGATGAACTTTTTCAGGGCGGCTTCGATCATGGCCGCAGCTTCGCTTACCACCGCCTCATCTTCCGGAACGAGCGGAGAAAGCGGCGCTCTGACGCTGCCGATCTCGGGCGCGCCGAGCTTTGCCAAAACGGCCTTGATCATGGCGTACATATTGCCCTTGCCGGAGCACAGCTTGTAGATGATCTGGCAGCAGGCGTCCTGAATCTGTCTTGCTTCGGCGATCTTGCCTTCTCCGAAGAGCTTGTAGATCTTCAGGTAAAGCTCGGGCATCGCGGCATAAGTGCCGCCGATCCCGCCGATGGCGCCTGCAGCAAGGCCGGAAAGGAGCTGTTCGTCCGGACCGTTGAAGACGATAGCGCCTTCATCGCGCCACATCTCGATATCCTGCACGGGCATGGAGGAGTTCTTCACGCCGATCACTCTCGGGTTCTTCAGCATTTCGCGAAGCAGCGCGCTGCTTAAGGCAACGCCTGCCAGCTGAGGGATATTGTAGATGATGAAGTCCGTGTTCGGAGCCGCATCGGAGATGTCGTTCCAGTATTTGGCCACGCCGTAGGGCGGCAGGTGGAAATAGATGGGCGGGATTGCTGCGATGGCGTCGACGCCAAGGCTTTCCGCATGGGCAGCAAGCTCACGGCTGTCCGCGGTGTTATTGCAGGCAACATGCGCGATGACCGTCACGCGGCCCTTCGCCACAGCCATAACGTTCTCTAACACAAGCTTGCGCTCCGCCACCGAATGGTAAATGCACTCACCGGAAGAACCGCCGACATACAGGCCGTTCACGCCCTTGCCGATCAGGTATTCCGTGAACGCACGGACTCTTTCCGCAGACAAACTGCCGTCTTCCGCGTAGCATGCATAGAACGCCGGGAAGATCCCCTGATATTTCTTTACATCTCTCATGATCTGATCACTCCTTAAACAGGACTTTAAACACGACCTTGGAAACCGCTTCCGGCTTTCCGTCAGTCTGTATTTTCAATTTATGTGCATCATCCGGAAAAACGACAAGAAAGTCGCCGGGCGCAAGCAATATGCTTTGCTCCGCCTCTCCGTGATACCCCCAGAAGTCGCCTTCATGGGTAAATTCCCGGAGCTTGTCCGGGCGGGCGATATCTACCCGTTCGCAGCCCTTCACCATCACATGGATATCCAGGTATCTGCGGTGTGCCTCGAAGAAGCTCTCCTCTTCCGGCACGGTCTCATAGTCAAATCGAGTAACAAACAGGGCATCCCCTTCAAGATCCCGACGGACGGTGCCGACGCCGGAAAGATATTCCGGCGTAAGGCAGCTAAGCGCCTTGTCCAGAAGAGGATGAATGCCCCGGTAATCCGGGGCATCCTCAAGTCTTGCGTGGATCATGCCGTCAGCCCTTCACCGCACCCATGGTGATACCCTTGGTGAAATACTTCTGGAAAATCAGGAAGACAACGATGATCGGGACGGCAGCAAGAGCCGCGCCGGCCATGATCAGACCGTAGTCCGTCGAGTTTTCCGCCTGCATGGTTGCGATACCAAGAGAAATCGTCAGGTTCGAGCTGCTGGTCAGCATGATCAGCTGCAGGAAGTAGTCGTTCCAGGAATTGATGAAGGTGAAAATGGCCAGGGCGCCGACACCCGGTTTGATCATAGGATAGACCACCGTGGTGAAAGTGCGCAGTTCATTCGCTCCGTCGATTCTTGCCGCTTCCAGCATTTCTCCGGGAATGCCTTCCGCGAACTGCTTCATCAGGAACACACCGAACGGCCAGCCGACAGTCGGCAGAATGACAGCCCAGATGTTGTCATACATGCCCAGGGAGCTCATCTCGCGGATCAGCGGGATCAAAATGACCTGCTTGGGCAGAGCCATAGCCGCCACGATCAGGGAAAAGACGATGCCGCGTCCGGTAAAGCGCTTCTTGGCAAGCGCATAGCCGGCCATCGAAGCAGTAAGGCAGGTCAGCAGCATGGCCATGACCGCCATGAAGACGGTATTGATCAGCCAGCGGATCGCACCGGGCACCGTGGGACCGACAAGGCTGCCTATCTCGAAAAGCGGTGCGCTGCGCTTCGAAAACAGCACTTCGAAGTTGCGCAGAGTGAATTCCTGCGGCCACCACTGCGGGATCGGGGAGCTGATGGCATTAGGCGTCTTCAGCGAGCCGGTCAGGATCCAGTAGAGCGGGAAAAGGAAGAGGATCGCCAATGCGATTAGCACCACAACACAAATGATTCTGTAGGCTTTGGAGCCTCCGTTATTTTTCGTCATCGCGGCACCTCCTTACTTTTCTTTCGCCATACGGAACTGGATCGCGGACAGGATGGCGATAAAGATCGCGAGCACCACGCCCATCGCGTTGCCGTAGCCGAAGCGGTACAGCTTGAAGGCCGTATAGTAGATATAGTACATGATGGTTTCCGTGGCATAGTTCGGGCCGCCGGAAGTTAACAGCTGGATCAGCGCGAAGCACTGGAAGGAGTTGATGGTCGTGATGACCAGGATATACAGGGTCGTCGGCATGATCTGCGGCCAGCGGATCTTCCAGAAGACCTGCGTATTGGTCGCGCCGTCGACCTCTGCCGCCTCGACCAGCGACTGGTCCACGTTGCTTAACGCGGAAACATATAATACGATCGGCTGTCCGACCGAGGTGGTCAGAAGGATCAGAATAATGCACGCCAGCGCATATTTGGGATCACCCAGCCAGTTGATATTCTTGTCAATGACGCCGACACCCTTCAGCAGATAGTTGAAGATTCCGTAGTAATTGTTGTACATCCATTTCCAGACGACGGTTACGGCCACGGAACCGGTGATGACCGGCAGATAAAAGACGATGCGGAAGAAGCTTAAAGGACCTTCCTTCATCTTGTGGATGGCGGAAGCCACCCAGAGTGAGAAAATGCAGACGACAGGCACACTGACGAGCACGATGATGATCGTGTTCCACAGACCTTTGAGGAACACCTCGTCCTGCCAGAGCTCAACATAGTTCGCAAACCAGATCCATTTAGTCGGCGTATTCGCGTCCATGTTGGCGTCGGTAAAGCTGAGATAAATACAGCTGACCATCGGATACACGACGAAGCCGAGGAAAAAGACCAGACTCGGCAGCAGGAACAGGTATCCGCTGATGTTTTCTCTCCGCCTGAGGCGGGGACTCATCGTTTGTTTCAAGGGACAACACCTCCGGATGCTAATGCAAAAGAGAAGGCACCCTCTGCCGCGCAGGCGGCAGAGGGTGCGCGATCAGGTAATGTTGCGGTTGTGACCGGCTTAATTATTTGCCGTTGGCCTGGCCGCAAAATTCGTTCACAGCGGCGGTGATAGCGGCTTCGCTGCCATCACTTGCGCCGACCTTCTGCAGCATGTTCCACCACGCAGTACGAGCGGTGGCCCAGTTCGTGGTGACCTGATAGTAGTCACCCAGCATCGGCATCAGCTTGGTGTATTCGTTCATGACTTCGTTGTCAGCCCAGACTTTGGAAAGGTCGGTGCCTTCCGCAGCGCTGCGGGCAGCAAAGAAATTGGAAGCGCGGACGGCGTCCACGGTCTTGGCGCTGTCGCACATGTACTTGATGAACTTCTTGGAAGCTTCGATCTTGGCAGCATCGCCGTTATCGAAGATACCGAAGCCCCAGATACCGCCCTGCAGCTTGGCAGTGCCGTCTTCGGAAGGGAACGCCATGAAGACGATCTCATCACCGTTCGCGGTCTTGCCGGCGCCGTTGCCAGCGGAGTTCGGGTTCAGCTGCTGAGCAATGTTCCAGCAGAAGGCCATCTTGAAGATGCCGTTGTAGAAGTTCGCGATTTCGTCGCCGCCGACGATGGAGGCGTCGTAAGCAATGCCGTTCTGATCGTAGAGGGTTTTCAGAGCCTTGATGTTCTTCGCATCATCCCAGGTGTAAGCGGTGTGTTCCGCATTGGTGAAGGTGCCGCCGTACAGGTTGTTGACAAGAGCACGGGTGCCCTGGTCGCCGCCCTGGCCGTTGCAGAAGACAGCGCCGACGGTGTCGCCGTACTTGGCATACAGCGCGTCAACAGCCTTCAGGAACTGCTCGGTCGTCCAGGTGTGGGTCTCTTTGTTGATGTACTGATCCGCGCCGGCTTCAACAAAAGCGTTGTAGTTGACGGCCATGCAGTGCGCGGTCATAACTAACGGATACTCATAGGCTTTGCCGTCGGCGTTGAAGCAGGCAGCAAGGGCAGCAGCATTGATTTCTTTCTTGTCGGTATCATCGAACAGATCGCTGATGTCGACCATGTGGCCGTTCGCGCCCCAGTTGGAGACCAGGCGTTCCGGACCTTCCATGACCAGGTCAGGGGTCTTCTTCGCGGTGATCGCGGTGTTGACCTTGTCGTCACCGTCTTTGTAGGTCAGGTATTCGACCGTGACCTTGATGCCGGTTTCAGCGGTGAAGGCATCAGTCAGAGCCTTGACGGTCTTTTCATCGCCCCAGTTGCCGATCGGGTAGGTCCACAGGGTGATTTCGGTGCCGCCGGACGGAGCAGCACTCTCGGTGGAAGCCGGGGTCTTGCTGCCGCAGGCAGTCAGGGCAAAGATCATGCAGAAAGCAAGAATCAGTGCGAGAACTTTTTTCATGTTACTCCTCCTTATTTTCACCACAGGAGCGGACGGACTTTGCCTGCCCAATCTTCCTGGGTGTTCACGGTTTTAAACAGCTACATCATAGCCGATAAACGAACTCCTGTCAATCTGTTTTTGAAAGAAAATTTCAAGAATGTTTTTTAATGAAATTAAATTTTAGTATATCCAGTCTTCAGAGATGTTTGCCTTCCATCGCCGCGGCGATCCGCTCCCTGCTCATGCGGCAGGACTTCAGGTCGCGCCTGCAGTATTCCGAAAAGAGCACATCCAGCAGGAAAAGCTGCGCGATCCTGGCGGGTACGGAGCCCACCTGCAGCGGGTTCTCATTGGAGCCGCAGGGAAGAACGAGGTCGGCAAGCGCGGCTCCGGGTGAGTTCGGAAAGCGCGTGACTAAAAGGATCTTCACCCCGGACAGGGCAGCCGCCCGCATCGTGTCCATCATATCCTTTGTCGCCCCGGAGTAGGAAAAGAACAGGATCAGGTCGCCGGGCGACATATTGACAGCAGTGACGATCTGCGAATGCGAATCCGGCACCGCCGAAAACTTCCCGCTCACCATGGAGAACAGATGGCTGGCTTCTTCCGCCATGACCATGGAGCCGCCCTGGCCCATGCAGACGACGCGGCCGGCCTCTTCAAGCATATCGGCAGCCTTCTTGATCTTCGCCTCTTCGATCAGTTCCAGCGTTTCGTGCATGGCGTTCTGATCGGCCGAGTACAGTTTCTGGCACATCTCCTCCATGCTGTCTTCGGGAAGGACCGGGCCCGAAAGCATGCCGCCTTCCTCCTGAAGCGAAGCGGCAGCGCCGGCGATCGCCATCTTGAAGATGTGGAAGCCCGAATAGCCCAGGCTCCGGCAGAAACGTGAGACGGTCGCCTCGGCTACCCCGCAGCTCTCCGCCAGTTCCGCAATCGACAGTGTCTGGCACTGTTCGCGGTTTGCTAACACATAATCTGCGGCTTTTTTCTCCGCCGCAGTCAGCTCGTAGTAGCGGCGGCTGATCGTTTCAAATACGTTCTCTGCCATTCATTTATTCTCCGAGTAATTCTCCCAACATGCCGTCAACCATGGCCAGCATTCTCGGAAGGTGGAAGGGTCCCTTGAAAGTAGAGCCCTTGCAAGGCGGTTCGGTAGGCTTTCCGTCACGGCGAAGGTATCCGTACCATTCTCCGTATTCCGGATCCGAGAAATACTTCTTGCAGTATTCCAGCGTTTTGAAGAACCAATCCAGATACTCTTCTCTTCCGTTGTCACGGTAGAGCATGAGCGAGGAGATCAGGATCTCATCATGCGGCCACCAGAGCTTCATGTCGTGTTCGTACGCTTCGGGGGGATTGCCGAGGCAGTCGATGAAATACAGGAGTCCGCCGTATTTCTTGTCCCAGCCGGCATTAATGGCGCGGTCAAAAATGACAGCCGCCTTCTCCGCAAGCACCGGATCATTCGTGCGCTTTGCATGCTCAAGCAGGAACCATACGCCTTCGATATCATGGCCGGGATTGACGATGCGGCCTTCGGTATAGTCCAGTCTCGCTTCACCGTTCGGGCCGACGTTCTCGAGCACGCAGCCGAGATCATCCTTCACATGGTAGCGGAAGATATCCTCCACGCAGGCAGCCGCCCGTTCTTCATAGAGGGCTTTCTGCTCCGGATCGGTGCGCAGCATGACGTTCGTCACGTTCAAGTAGATCATCGGAAGGCCGAAAGCACGGCCGGTGCGGGTCTCCGGGATCGTCTTGGGGCCGAGGCCGGTCGGATCTTTCATGCCGTGCCACAGGTTCCAGTACATCTCATAGCCGCGGCGGGCCCGTTCAAGGCAGGCTTTATCGCCGGTCACGCCGTAGTATTCGGCATTGGCCATCGTATAGAAAGCTTCGGAAAAGTAATAGCGGCGCTGACGCAGCGGTCTGCCGTCTGCCGTGACTGTAAAATACATGCGGTCCTGTGCTTCATGGTTCAGGCAGTGCGCCTCCATGAAATCAAGGCAGCTTTTCGAAGCGGCCAGCCATTCGTCCTTTACGCCGTAGCGGCTGCACAGCCAGGCAAAGATCCATCCGCAGCGGCCCTGCATCCAGACGCTTTTATCGGTCGAAAAAACCCTGCCAGTCCTGTCAAGGCAAGTGTAAATGCCGCCGTTTACGGGATCCATGCCGTTTTTCAGCCAGAACGAAACGCAGCGTTCCAGTTCTTCTCTGACCCATTTGCGGCTTTCCCGCAGCTGTTCTTTATTCATTTTCGATGTCCTCCTGATCGTTTAATCGGCAGCACTTTCCGCCGCCGAAGTCGTCACTGCGCTCATTGTAACACATTGAAAATAAATTTCAATCATTAGTTTTTCTGAAATTTCTTTTTTTAACGGCTGACAAATGCCTGTGGCGGTGCTATAATCGCCTTATCTTATTTACAAGGAAGTCTGACATGAAAAAACATATTGTCTGTTTCGGTGACTCAAACACACACGGCTACTGCGCAGATCCTTCGGACTGCGCCGACGGCGGCGACCGTTTTAATGAAGACGAGCGCTGGACCTGCCTCCTGCAGAGAAAGCTCGGCGACGACTGGCTCGTTATCGAAGAGGGGCTTTCCGGCCGCACCACGGTCTTCCCCGATGCGCTCCACGAAAGCATGTCCGGTCTGGATTCCATCTATTCCTGCCTGATGAGCCATGAACCCGTGGACCTCTTAGTCATCATGCTCGGAACCAACGACACCAAGGAACGCCTCTGCGCCAACGCGGCGGTCATCGGCATCGGTCTGGAACGCCTGATCATGAAAGCAAAGACCGTTCCCGCCTGGAGAAACGGCACGCCCCGCATCCTCGTTATTACCCCGCCGCACATCGGCGAAGGCCTGTACCTGAGACCGGAAGGCGTTCCCATGGGCAAGGGCTGCCCGGAAAAATCGAGAGCGCTTGCACCGTATTTCAAGCAGGCTGCAGATAACCAGGGCTGTGCCTTCCTCGATGCGGAAGGCATCGCGGAATACAACAAGGTCGACTGTATGCATCTCTCACGCCGCGGACACGCGCAGCTTGCGGACCATCTGGCCGGGCTCATCCCGACGCTCTTTGCCTGATGGCCGGCCGCCTGTTCGACCCGGAAGGAACCATCTGGAAGCCGCTCGGCTATCTGGGTGATTTTGTCATGCTCAGCCTCATGTGGGCCGTCTGCTGCATCCCTGTGGTGACCGTCGGCCCCGCCACGACCGCCCTGTATGATTCAACCGTGCACGCGCTCAGGCGCGGCGACGACGCCCTGCTGCTGCGATTCATTCAGACGTTCAAGCGGGAACTCGGAAGCGGGATCCTGGCCACAGTCATCTGGATCCTCATCTTTCTTGCAGCCTGGGGCGTTTATCAGTTCCTGGTCCGCTCGCTTCCTGACGGAGAAAGCCGCCCGGTCATCCTGATCTTTTATCTGGTGCTCGTCGGATTTTTCCTGCTCTGCATCCTGGCCTGGGTCTTTCCCACGCTCTCCCGCTTCACCTTCTCTGCGGCAGCGCTTGAAGTGACTGCAGTAAAGCTCGCGTTCGGCTACATCCTGCGTTCCGCGGGTCTTGCCGTCATGATCGGGGCGGTGCTGTATTTAAGCTTCCGCTTCGGGATCCCCATCATGGTGCTTCCCGGCGCTGCAGCCTACGCGTCCACCTTCCTCATCGAGCCGGTCTTCAAAAAATACGAGGCACTTCAGGAAGGCTGACAGGTCCGGTCTCCGGTCCGTCCCTTTCCTCAGGCACAAATAAAGAGCGCCGCTTCCGGGCTCCCGGAAACAGCGCTCTGTCTTTTTATTCGGAGATCAATACTCCAGGTTCTTTTCCGTCTCTTTTGAGAAGAGGTGTACGTTGTTGCCGCCAAACTGCAGATGGATCTGATCACCCATGGTGAACGTCTGGTTCTCATCCACGGTAGGAACGATGATGACTACGTCCTTGCCTTCCGCTGTGACGTGCAGGTGGATGCTGGAACCCATCATTTCGAAAACGTCGACCTTGGCAGGAATGCCGTTATCTTCCGCTTTCATGTGTTCGGGACGAACGCCGACCGTCACGGTCTGTTCTGCCACGTTGTTCGCTTTCAGGCGGGCCTGCTTGTCTTCGGACGGTTCGACCTCGATGCCGCCGACCTTGACCACGTACTTATCGCCTTTCTTCACCAGTTCACCGTCGAAATAGTTCATCTGCGGCGTGCCGATGAAGCCGGATACGAAGAGGTTGCGGGGGTGATTGAACACGTCCTGAGGCGTGCCGATCTGCTGGATGAAACCGTCGCGCATGATCACGATGCGGTCGCCGAGCGTCATGGCTTCGGTCTGGTCGTGGGTGACGTAGATGAAGGTGGTGTTGATGCGTTCACGCAGCTTGATGATCTCCGCGCGCATCTGGTTGCGAAGCTTGGCGTCCAGGTTGGACAGCGGTTCGTCCATCAGCATGACCTGAGGATCACGGACGATGGCGCGGCCGATCGCGACACGCTGTCTCTGACCGCCGGAAAGAGCCTTCGGCTTGCGGTCCAGATACTGGGTGATATCCAGGATCTCGGCAGCTTCGCGCACCTTGCGGTCGATCTCGTCCTTGCTCGCTTTTTTCAGCTTCAGGGCAAAGGCCATGTTCTCATACACGGTCATATGGGGGTACAATGCGTAGTTCTGAAAGACCATGGCAATGTTGCGGTCCTTCGGGGCGACATCATTCATCAGCTTGCCGTCGATATACAGTTCGCCGCCGCTGATCTCCTCAAGGCCCGCGATCATACGCAGGGTCGTGGATTTACCGCAGCCGGACGGACCGACCAGAACGATGAATTCCTTGTCGGCAATGTCAAGATTGAATTCCTGCACGGCCACGACGCCTTCGTCGGTGATCTGCAGATTCACCTTCTTCTCGGGTTCGGCGTCTTTTTTCTTTTTCTTCTTTTCGCCGGACACGAACGGGTAGATCTTCTTGACGTTCTTCAGTTGTACAGTTGCCATACTACGAGCTCTGTATGCTCTGCCTCCGCATGAAGCATACTCGGATGACTTTCGTCCATCCCTTACGACAGGTCTCCACACTGCCGCACCCCGAGCCTGGGGATGCTGTTTCCTCCTTTGTCGGCGCCGACTGCTTTTTGTGGAGAGCAGGGGTGCCACGGTTTGTATTTTTCGGTTTTCACCACATGGTATTGTATCGGAGAAAATAAAACTTGTCAATTCTCTTTATCAAAAAAACGGGAATGCCTTGCATCCCCGCTTTTTCGCTTCATCATCAGCGCTGTTTTTCAGCGATCTCCTTCTCCAGCTTTGCGATGAAATCCTTCCGGTCCACATCGTGCGTTTCCTCGCCGGCGCGGTTTCTTACGGAAAGTGTTCCGCTCTCAGCTTCCTTCTGGCCAACGATGATCATGTAAGGGACCTTTTGCTGCTGCGCCTCGCGGATCTTGTAGCCGATCTTCTCGCCGCGGCGGTCAAGCTCGGTACGGATGCCGGCGTTTTCAAGCGCCGCATTCACTTCCTCTGCGTAATCCAGGAACTTGTCCGAGATCGGCAGGACCTTCACCTGCACCGGCGCGAGCCAGAGCGGGAAGTTGCCCATGGTCTCCTCGATGAGGTAGGCCATGAAGCGGTCGAGGGAACCGAGGATCGCGCGGTGAATAACCACGGGCGTGCGCTCCTTGTTGTCCTTGTCGATGTAGACCAGGTTGAACTTCGCGGGCAGGCAGAAGTCAAGCTGGCAGGTAGACAGGGTGTATTCGGGGCCGACGGCAGGCTTCACGTTCACGTCCAGCTTCGGGCCGTAGAAGGCGGCCTCGCCGATCTCCTCGGTGTAGTCCAGCTTCAGTTCGTTCAGGACCTCACGCAGGGCGTTCTCCGCGGTGTTCCACATCTCGTCGTCATCGTGATATTTTTCCTTATCCGCAGGGTCGCGCAGAGAAAGCACGCAGCGGTAGTCGGTGATGCCGAAATCCTTGTAGGTATCGAAGATCAGGTCGACGACCTTGCTGAATTCTTCCTTGATCTGTTCGGGCGTGACGAACAGATGGGCGTCGTTCTGGCAGAAGTGACGGCCGCGCTCGATGCCCTTTAAGGTGCCGGACGCTTCAAAGCGGAAGTCGTGCGCGATCTCGCCGATGCGGACCGGCAGGTTCCGGTAGGAATGCGGCTGGTTCGCATAGATGCGCATGTGGTGCGGGCAGTTCATGGGACGCAGCACGTAGACTTCGTCTTCCACTTCCATGGCCGGGAACATGTTCTTCTGGTAGTGATCCCAGTGACCGGAGGTCTTGTACAGGTTCACGGTGCCCACGCACGGGGTCAGCACGTGCTGGTAGCCCTGGCTGATTTCCTTATCGCGGATATAGTTTTCCAGAATGCGCCAGATGGTATAGCCCTTCGGCAGGAACATAGGCATGCCCTTGCCGACCAGTTCATCCGTCATGAAGAGGCCGAGTTCGCGGCCAAGCTTGCGGTGGTCGCGCTTCTTCGCTTCTTCCAGCTTCTGCAGGTATTCCTCGAGCTCGTCCTTCTTCGCAAAGGCCGTTGCGTAGATGCGGGTCAGCATCTTGTTCTTTTCGCTGCCGCGCCAGTAAGCGCCGGCCAGGTTCAGAAGCTTGTAGGCCTTGCCAACCTTGCCGGTGCTCATGAGGTGCGGGCCGGCGCAGAGATCGGTGAAATCGCCCTGCTTGTAGAAGCTGATGGCGGCATCCTCAGGCAGATCCGTGATCAGTTCAACCTTATACGGTTCCTCCACAGACTTTGCCCAGGCAATCGCCTCCTCGCGGGGCAGTTCAAAGCGCTCGAGCGGCAGGTCCGCCTTGACGATCTTCTTCATCTCGTCCTCGATCTTCTCCAGATCGTCAACGGAAATCGGTTCCGCAAAATCGATATCGTAATAGAAGCCTTCCGCGATTGACGGACCGATGGCAAGCTTCGCTGTCGGATACAGGTGCTTTACGGCCTGCGCCATTACATGGCTGGCAGTATGGCGCAGCGCAGCAAGGCCTTCCGGATCCTTTGCGGTATAAATACTAAGGGACGCATCCTGATCGATCACGGTGCGGAGATCCTTCTCCTCCCCGTTGATGCTTGCAAGGCAGGCCATACGGCCCAGGCCTTCGCTGATGTCGCACGCGATCTCGTACGCGCTCATCGGGCGGTCATATTCCCGTACCGAACCATCTTTCAGTGTGATCTTCATTCTCATACTCTCCTTTTCTGGCAATAAAAAGTCCCTGACGAAAGACAAAAAGCCTCTGTCAGGGACGAGTCGTCATAACCCGCGGTTCCACCCCGCTTCTCCGGATGATCCAGAACACTCACTTGGCTGATAACGGTGCCTGCCGGGCCGGATTGGGGCCGCTCGGAGGTGGTCTTCGGACGTTTTCCCGTAAAGCGCTTCCAGCTTCTGCGCTTCTCTCTGGACGGGATCCTTCGTCCTACTCTTCTCCTCAACGCTTTAAAAGAGTTTTCAATTATGCCGGTATCATAACACATTTGCGCAGGATGTCAAGGAAAAGATTCCCTTCCGCATAGATTGTGCATATTGTCAACCTTATTTCATTTTTAGGTTGACATTTGAACAAATACCTGTTATTCTCATCTCCGGTTCGATCCATCCTATGCAGGCAAAGGCAGCCCGACATACGAACCGGACCGCATCATTTGCCCTGTAAAATACGGAGGTTATAGTATATGAGTGAGACAAACACCCATCAGAAAATGAAAACCATCGATTTAGCCTACATCGCGATCGGGGCTGCCCTGATCGCAGTCTGCTCCTGGATCAGCATTCCCACGACCGTTCCCTTTACCCTGCAGACCTTTGCCGTCTTCTTCGTGCTTTCGGCTCTCGGGGGAAAACGCGGGACCCTTTCCGTTCTCATTTACATGCTTCTCGGTGCAATCGGCATCCCCGTCTTTGCCCAGTTCACATCTGGGATCGGCACCCTTCTGGGAATGACCGGCGGTTACATCATCGGCTTCATTTTTATCGGTTTGATCTACTGGCTCGCCGTGAGCCTTTTCGGGAAAAAGCTGTGGATAGAGGCTGCTGCTCTGGTCCTTGGACTTATCGTCTGCTACGCCTTCGGTACCATCTGGTTCATGCATGTCTATATGCAGCAGAGCGGCGCCATCGGGGTGGCCACCGCTCTGTCATGGTGTGTCTTTCCTTTTATTATTCCCGATCTGGTGAAGCTCGCACTCGCCATCACGCTGGCACGCCGCCTTGCTCCGGTTCTTCGCCGATAAACGTCTGAATCAGTGCCGCAATCACGCGGTTCTTCCTGGTTCCGTCAATTTGAATGCCTATACCAATGATATAAGCGGATATTTCTCCCGTTTCCAGGTCTGCGATCGTCTCCGTAAGGATTCCGCAGACCTTTTTCTTTTCGATATAGATTCGGTTCGTTGCTTCATCCAGGCACGTTTCCTGCTGCGTTTCCGCCTCTATCACAGCGGCCACCTTTCTGCCGATATCCGCTGCGGTGAGGCGCCGTTCTCCCTTTCGCGGTTCCCGAATCAGACTGAGGTAAATGCCGCCCTCCGGCGAGTTATAGTCTGTTCCGCCGTGTCCCGCACCGTTTGTCTGGCGTCTGGCAATGATCACCGTCTTGTCCGTCATACCGCTGACCACATTCAGCTTGGCCATCCGGTTGGTGGACGCGAGCTCATCGAAAACGACAGTCCTGTCCAGAAGCGACCTGTCTTTCAGATAAACAGCTATTCCCTGCAGCGAGATCCTGTCACTGTCCTCGGAAAGTCTATAGCCATTCCGGGGCTGCGATTCAATGGCGTAGCCCTCTTCCCGCAGCTCGCATACGGCTTTCCAGACCGCGCTGCGGGAAATGCCTGTTTCCTCAGTCAGCAGATGACTGGAAACATACCTTCCCTTGTTATTCTCTAAAAGCGCCAGTATCCTTTCCTTTGTCGTCATGGGACATTCCTCCGCATAAAGCCTGCCCGGCATCAGCTGCCTATCAGCATCTCCGGCAGATCCTCCAGACGATTTACCGTTTTTTCTCCTGTCACTTTGCCGAATCCGTAGGCTGCCCAATAAAAAGGAACACCGGCCTCTTTGCAGGCCATCCTGTCACCATCCGTGTCGCCGAGGTAGCAGCCGTATTCGGCATGATTTCTCTCCAGCAGAAGCCGTATATTCCCGCCTTTGGAAAGACCGTTGTCTCCATAGCAGAGCTTATCGAAAAAATACTTTCCAAAGCCGTAGTGGTCAAGAAAGGCTTCGATATAGCCCGACTGGCAGTTGCTGACGATCCCGAGCTTCCAGCCATCTTCTATCAGCTTTCTGAAGGTTTCTTCTTCCTTCGGATAAAGATTGGCTCCGCGTTCTCTGCACCAGCTGTTTTCAAGCTGCTCGCACTCCTCAAGCAATGCCATTGCCTCTTCGAAGGGGACTCCCGGGAAAAGCGCTCTCGCAAACGCATCCATCGGCTGGCCGAGCAGGCTTTCCAAGGCTTTCTTTTCGATCACAATCGAAAGCTCCGGATGTTTTTTCAGCGAAGCATTCCAGGACTCTACGATCAGATCCACGGCATCCCAGAGCGTTCCGTCCATATCAAAGACGACCCATTTATTCTCCACGGTTTTTACCTCGCATCTTCCTTGGCTTCTCTTCTGGCTTCACGTTCCATATCCCGTTTTGCAATCGTCTCCCGCTTGTCATAAAGCTTTTTGCCTCTCGCAAGACCGATCTCGACCTTCACGAGCGAGCCCTTGAAATAGACCTTTAACGGGACGATGGTATAGCCTTTCACCTTGACCTGCTGTGAGAGCTTGCGGATCTCATAGCTGTGCAGCAGAAGCTTCCTCGTGCGCAGAGGGTCCCGGTTGAAAATATTCCCCTTCTCATAAGGACTGATGTGCATGCCCTGGATCATCATCTCTCCGTGCTTTTCTTCGATATACGACTCCTTCAGGCTGCATTTGCCTGCGCGCAGTGATTTCACCTCAGTCCCCGCAAGCGAAATCCCCGCCTCATAGGTATCTTCGATGAAATAATCGTGGTAAGCTTTTTTATTCTGCGCAATCAGTTTGTCATCATTCTTTTTAGCCACGTTTCTTCCTCCAAATACATCCGCCCCGGCCAAGCCGCGGCAAGAAAAAAGAGTGCATGGACTGCCATGCACCCTTCATGTAAGCGGAACTTACTGCAGAATATTGATCGCCAGTGCAAACACCAGGAAGACGGCAAGTGCGATCCGGGTATACTTCTTCAGCTGCCCCTCTTTTGTACGTCCGGCATTTTTGGACGCATAGCTTTCTGCATTGTATCCGCCTGCGATACTGCTGGAAAGGCCCCTTTCGTCCCCTTCCTGCATCATCACCAGAACGATCATGACAATACTATCAATCACCAGTAAAATGGATAAAATCGTAATCAATACCTGCATAATAAAGCAACCTCCTAAAGATGTGCCCTGATATATTACCACTATGCAAGGCAGAATGCAAGCATTTTTCTCCAATAAATATGATGATTTTTGCGCTTTTTTCAGAAAGCCGTTATCCTCTGATTTCCGTGCCAAGACGGAATTTCAGATTGCCGAGAATCTTCTTGACATAACGCTCTTCCGTTTCCTGATCGATCGCTTTGTCGTCCTGACGGAATGAAATCTTGAAGGACATACTCTTCTTCCCGAGGCCGATCTGAATGCCGCGGTAGATGTCAAACAGCTCCACACGGGAAACCTGAGGGCAGGCCTTTCTGATCTCCTCCTCGATGGCCCCGCAGGTCGTCTCTTCTGAAGTAACGAGGGACAGATCTCTGGTCAGATCCGGGAAAGCCGGAATGGGCTTGTACTTTAACTGAGCGGGAATATGCGCTGCAAGCTTCTCATAATCCAGTTCGCCTAAGAATATCTTATAATTCTCTTTGCTGTCCTTCGGCAGGTCCAGTTCACGCGTCATGATATTGGCAAGCTTGCCAAAGCAGCCGATCCGTTCGCCGCCGCAGAGCACATAGGCTGCGATCCCGGGATGCAGGTAAGGCACATCTTCAGCTCTCTCATAGCTGAAGCAGCAGCCAAGGCTTTCCGCCAGGTCTTCGAGAGCACCCTTGACGGTAAAGAAGTCTTCCTCTGCGCCGAAAGCAGCAAGCCCCAGATGTTTCGTCTCCTTCGGCAGCTGCGTCATCGGCAGTTCCTTCGGCGCGTAGACATTCGCAAGCTCAAACAGGCGGCCTTCGGTATTTCCCTTTTTGAGGTTTCCGACAACGACCTTTAACAGCGAAGGGGCAAGAATCGTCCGCATGATCGTGAAGTTGGCATTGATCGGATTCATGATTCTTACGGTATTCCGCTCCGGGGCATCCTTCGCCACGTGCATGGCATCCAGATCCTCTTCCGCATAGAAGGACATGGTCATGGCTTCATAAAAACCGCTGGAACAAAGAGCCCGTTTGACACGGTCCTCCGTCTTCATCTCAGGACGCTTTCCGCCGTTTGTCACCGTGGAATCGGTCAGGAAGGTCGGCGTAATATGATCAAAGCCGTACATACGGATGATCTCTTCCGCAAGATCCGGTTCCCCTACCTCAATATCCTCACGCCATCTCGGCGCCGTGACTTTGAGGAAGGCTCCGTCCTTCTTCACCCGGAACTCCAGGCGGCGGAGGATTTCCAATGCCGTTTCTTCCGGAATTTCAATTCCCAGGATCGCATTGATGCGGGCAAGCGAGGCGCGGAAAGTTTTGCCCTCTTTCGCCTGTCCGGCATCGCAGTCATAGCGATTCGGTGCAATGTCACCGCAGTTTAGCGCATCGATCAGATGCAGGGCACGTTCCATGCCGAGCTCCACGCTGTATTCACTGATGCCCTTTTCAAAATGGCTCGAAGAATCGGTATTCTGCCCCAGGCTGCGCGCGGTTTTGCGAATGCTGTCACGGGCAAATTTAGCTGCTTCAAAAAGCAGTTCCTTCGTCTGCCCGGTAATTTCGCTGTTCAGGCCGCCCATAACGCCGGCAAGGGCCACAGGCTTTTCGCCGTCACAGATCACCAGATTTTCCGGACCCAGCTTAAAGCTCTTGCCGTCGAGGGTAGTGATTTCCTCTTCTTCCCTGGCTCTGCGCACGATGATCTCACTGCTTTCCAGCGTATCCCGGTCAAAGGCATGCATGGGCTGACCGATCTCCAGCATCACATAATTGGTGATATCGACCACATTGTTGATGCTGCGAAGGCCGCAGAGGGCAAGATCTCTTCTCATCCAGCGGGGACTCTCGGCAATGCGGAGATTCCGCACCTGATGCCCCAGATAACGCGGGCAGAGATCCTGCGCTTCCACGCGGATCGAGAAGTTCTCGACAGGCTCACCCGTGATCCGGTAATCCGTCTCAGGCATCTTCAGCGGCTTTCCTAATATCGCCGCCACCTCGCGGGCAATCCCCAGGACGGACTGGCAGTCCGGACGGTTTGCCGTGATGGCAATATCGAAGATGCAGTCGTCAAGACCGACCACGGGAGCAATCGGTTCACCGGGAACCGTATCCTTCGGCAGATCCAGCAAGCCATAGTATTCCGCTCCGGGATAAAGGTCTTCATTTAAGCCTAACTCATCGCCTGAGCAAAGCATCCCCGCAGAGGGAATGCCGCGCAGAGGCTTCGCCATGATGGTGACGCCGCCGGGCAGCGTAGATCCGTCTAATGCCGCCGGGGTGTGCATGCCGGTGTAGACATTGTCCGCTCCTGTGCAGATCTGGATATCCCTCCCGTATTCGCCGCAGTCCACCTTGCACAGATGCAGGTGCGTGCCTTCGATCTTCTCGCAGCTCGTCACGACACCGACCACAACGCGGTCGATCTCTGCATCCAGGCGAATCAGTTCCTCTACCTCAAAGCCGCAGCCAAACAGCTTTTCCTCTAACTCTTCCGGCGTAATATCAATATCAACATATCTTTTCAGCCAACTGAAAGGTACTTTCATTGCCGTTACCTCCTTAGTCCTTGAACTGCTTCAGGAAGCGCAGATCATTCTCGAAGAACAAACCGATATTGCTGATCCCGTATTTCAGCATGGCGATGCGCTCAATGCCGATGCCGAAGGCAAAGCCGGAGTATTTCTCCGGATCGATCCCGCAGGATTCCAGCACACTGTGATGCACCACACCGCTGCCCAGGATCTCGATCCAGCCGGTATGCTTGCACAGGCTGCAGCCCTTGCCGCCGCACTGGAAGCAGGACACATCGACCTCCGCGCTCGGTTCGGTGAAGGGGAAATAGCTCGGGCGGAGTCTGGTCTTGACTTCCGGTCCGAAAATCTTTCTGACAAACACATCCAGCATGCCCTGAAGGTCGCCGAGCGTAATGTGTTCATCCACAACAAGCCCTTCCATCTGATGGAACATGGGGCTGTGGGTTGCATCGCTGTCCGAGCGGAACACACGGCCGGGCACGAGGACCTTAAGCGGCGGCTTCACCTCATCCATATAGCGGATCTGTCCCGCACTCGTCTGCGTACGGAGCACGATGTCATCTGCCACATAAAAGGTATCCTGCATATCACGGGCCGGATGGTTCTTCGGCACGTTCAGGCGGGTAAAGTTATGGTCGTCGTCTTCGATTTCAGGGCTTTCATAGATTTCAAAGCCCATGCCGGCAAAGACGTCGATGATTTCATTCTTTGTAATGGTGATGGGGTGAAGGTTCCCGGCAGGGCGGCGTCTCGCCGGCAGTGTGATATCCACACGTTCCGCGCGGTTCTTCGCTTCTAACTCCAGCGCCTCCAGGACTGCTGCGCGCGCCTCATAGGCGGCCTGCGCAAGCCCTTTAAACTCATTGATCACCTTACCCATGGCCGGTCTTTCTTCCGGTGACAGCTTGCCAAGGCCCTTCATTAATTCAGCGACCTGACCCTTTTTGCCCAGATAATTCTGCCAGACTACAGCCAGTTCTTCCTTGTTGTGAGCATTCGCCAGCGCTTCTTCTATTCTGGCTCTCAGTTCACTCATCCTTTCGTCCATGTTCTCACCTCATATTTTTTTCACGGGGCACTTCCCTGCTGCACAGGCAAAAAAATAACAGCGCCGCCCCACGAGGGACGAAGCTGTAAACTCCGCGGTACCACCCTGATTCCGTCACTGCAGTTTTTCTGCTCCGGACGGCTCTTCTTTAGCCGATAACGGGGCTGGCCGGCCCAGACTACTGCGGTTTCAAACCGGTTCGAGGGGCTGCTCGGGAGTGAATTTACAGATCTTTTGCCAAAAGAGCTCTCAGCCGCTGACTCTTCTCTCTGGATGGAAAAGGCTTCTGTACCGTCTCCGTCGGTGCATTTACCTGTAATGCACTATTTTTAACACTTACTCCCCCGTTTGTCAAGAAATATGATATGATAGACGTGAAATACGCCCGACAGGGTCTGATAAAGAGGCATAAGGCATGATCAGTCTTAATCCGAAAAACCTACGTGAATTCAACCGGCACCTGTTTACAGAGAATACTTTTGACGGATTTCTGGTTCCGGAAGCCCATTTTCTGACCGCTTTCCGGACGGATATCGACGGCCAGCCGGAAGCAAGTCATGGATCAGACGGAGATACTGCCTCCGCCTCAGTTTCCGCCTGCGTAAGCTGGGGATCGCTCCGCAAGATCGCGCTTGAACTCGTCCGCGGCACAGAGGCGCCTAAAAGTTTTTCAATCGTGATGAAACTGCCCCCTGAAAGCCTGAATTCCGTACTGCTGTCAGCTGATGCCCCGGATCCGGAAGAAGTAAGCGGCCTGTATCTGAATATCCGTTATGCCAGAGAAGAACTGTCTGTCACAACCGGCTGCAGTTTAAAAACCTTCTCCCTGGATAAAACCTGGGAGAAGGCCTGGGATCGGAAGGCAGAGGATTTTCTGATGCGCAAAGGATTAATCTGATCCTTTCGTTAAACAGCCAGACAGTGCAGCAGCGTTGCACTGAATTCCACGCCGTCTTTTTTGTTTTCAACACTGCAGCTTCCGCCGAGATTTTTCATCGACGCCTGCACGACCGACAGACCGATTCCGCTGCCGCCGTAAGCTCTCGTTCGCGATTTATCCGCTTTATAAAACTTGTCCCATATCTTTTCCATATCTGCTTCCGCAATCGCGTCGCCGCTGTTATAAACCGAAATCTTCACGCCGTCTGTTCCGTATGCCTCGCCTCTGATCCGGATCTCTCCTCCGGGACTCACATACTGAAACGCGTTGCTTAAATAGTTCTGGATCACCTGCTCCCAGAGATAATCATCGGATTCCACCGGCAAATGTTCCGGCACCTCCAGTTTCATGCTGATGCCTTCTTTTTGGCTGCGCAGCATAAAGGCTTCTGCCTCTCCCCGCAGCATTTCCGCAAGGTCAAAACGCTCCCTCGCTGCGGTCATCCCCTCCGACTCCAGTTCATCCAGACTTAACAGCTGCCTCACCATACGGTTCATCTTGCCCGCTTCATCCATAATCACGGTGCAGTAACGGTCCCGCATCGCAGGATCCTCGCTGATGCCGTCTTTTAAGCCTTCCGCATATCCCTGGATCACGGCAATCGGCGTCTTCAGCTCATGGGAAATATTGGCTAAAAGTTCCTTGCGCTGTCTGCTGATCTCATCCTTTTCGGCAATATCCTGCGCCAGCCTTGCATTGGCCGTCTTCAGGTTCTCGATTGCCGCTTCAAGCTTTGTCGCCATTTCATTCATGTTGACGCCGAGTGCGTGAATTTCATCCCCGCCATCCCCGTGATAGCGCTCGGAAAAATCAAGGTCAGCCATCTTCCGGCTGATCGACGTCATCTGCTTGATCGGTTTTGTCAGTCTGCCGGAAACCAAATACATCGTGACCGCACCGATCAGAATCGTAACTAAACCGATCCAGATCAGATAACGATTGTAGAATCTTGCGGTCTCTGCGATCTGTGCCACAGCCACCGTCAGGACATAATAATATATATCTGATGAAGCAGCACGCGTACTGTCTGATTCCACATAGCCCAGGCAGTCGATCTGTTCTGTACCGGTAAAGTTGTCTTTGGTCTGATAGATACGGTAATCTGTCCCTTCGGCATAGATTTTCAGGGCTTCCTGGTTCTGCTTGCCGCGCATGATATTGATCAGCCGAACAGCGCCGCCTTGCTGCTCCGACACATTACTGAACAGGATCACTCCGCCGTAATAGCTGTCCGGCTGCATGATCATGACATCAACGCCTGCCGCCTCACAGCTTTTGCGCAGTTCCATCTCCTGCGCCTCCGTGTTCTCGCCGTTTTGGCAGGTCTCTATGTATTCCAGTGTTACAGAACGGAGCTCCTTCACCAGTTCCAGTTTCCGGTTCAGATAAAAGCGTTCCATGAAAACCTGGTTGAACAGCAGCTGCAGTCCAATGAGGACCGCCAGAATCGCAGCCAGGATCAGTGCATATTTTGTTTTGACCGAAAGCTTTTTCATTTCAGGCCTCGAACTTGTATCCTACTCCCCAGATTGTCTTAATGCATTCTCCGCGCGTTCCGATCTTGCTGCGCAGCGTTTTGACATGGGTATCGATCGTGCGGGCATCTCCGTAATAATTGTAATTCCACACATGATTCAAAATCTTTTCACGGGAAAGCGCTGTTCCGGGATTTTCCATGAAATACGTCAGCAGTTCGAATTCCTTCAGGGACAGCTCAACTTTTTTCCCGTCTGCATAAACCTCGCGGCTGGTTTTGTTCAGTGTGATCCCGCCAAGCTCCAGAATATTACTCCCGGATTCTTCTTTCTTTCTCAGGATTGACTGTACTCTTGCCACCAGAACACGCGGACTGAAGGGCTTTGTGACATACTCATCCACCCCCAGACGGAAGCCCTTTAACTCATCCTGCTCTTCCGAAAGCGCTGTCAGCATGATCACCGGGACCTGACTGTAACGCCGGATCTCTTCGAGCACCTGCCAGCCGCTCAGTTTCGGCATCATCACGTCCAGAATAATCACCGCAACATCTTTATTTTCAAAAAACAGCTTTAATGCTTCTTCCCCATCTTCGGCTTCCAACGTTTTTATTCCTTCTCTTGTCAGGAAATCTCTGACAAGACTGCGCAGACGTTCTTCATCGTCCACGATCATGACCTTTGCGTTTTCCATATTTCCCTCCGAATCGGTCCATGAACAGAAAAATCCTGTCCGATCTTCAGTGTAACAGACCGGGCAGGATCTTTCCAGTACTTCACAAAAATATCACAGCGCTCGTCCTGCACCATGCAGAGACCGGCTTACTCTATCTCTTTGATCAAAGTGAGTATGTTTTTGCCGTTTTCATAGCTATAGCTGACATCATCCACCAGCTTTTTCACCATAAAGATGCCAAGACCGCCGACGCTTCTCTTTTCTGCCGGCAGCGTCACATCCGGATCCGCCTCTTCAAGAGGATTGTACGGAATCCCCTTATCTTCAAAACGAAGCCACACGGATTTCGGTGTCTCTCTGCGCTTTAACAGCAGATCTACCGGTCCCTGTGCATTCGGATAGGCGTATTTTACGATATTGCTGAAGATCTCATCCACCGCGATCGTGATCGGGACAAGGCTCTTGTGCGGGCATCCGAGCTTCTGCAATTCCGTTTCGGCAAAGCTGATTGCGCGGGGAATGTCATCGAGCGATGCCTTCTCACAGCTGAAGCGGGCCGTCCACGGAGCCCCGCGGTAATAGAGCGCAAGCATGGTCATGTCATCCGACTGCGGCGCACCGGCCGTAAAGGCATCCACATCCGCCTTGATGCTTTCGCAGATTTCCTTCTCCTTCATGCCGCGGCAGGCGGAAAGTGCCTGCTGCAGTCTTTCCTCGCCGTACAGCTCTCTGTTCGCATTTGCCGCCTCTGTTACACCGTCCGTGTACAGGAAGAGAACGTCATCCGGCTCAAGACTCAGGCTCTGCGTGCTATAGCACATTTCCTCTAAGCCCGCAAGGACAAAACCGCTGCGGGTGCGAAGGTATTCACACCTGCCGTCCGCATGGAGGATCAGCGGCGGATTGTGGCCGGCATTGGCAAAGCTTACTTTTCCGCTGTCCGGATCCAGGCTCCCCTGCCAGGCGGTCACAAACATATTGCTGTCATTGCCTTCGCACAGAGCCGTATTCGCAAGGCCAAACACCTCACTTACGGAATGGTTCGCCTGCGTCAGATTCCGCAGCTCCGTCATCGCACGCATCATAAACATGGCAGCGCCGATTCCCTTGCCCGATACGTCCGCAATGACAAAATTCAGGATTCTTTCATCGGTCAGATAGAAATCATAGAAATCGCCGCCCACTT
>DJYD01000063.1:3057-8183 GCA_002449955.1 Lachnospiraceae bacterium UBA6987 | reverse complement strand
TAGGGGAGGAAGCGGAGCAGGATGAGGGACAGAGGCGCGTTGCCCTCAGAATAAAAGGTCTGTTACGCTTTTGTAGAATCGCGGTAGATCAGCTCTGTTTCGGTGTGCACGACGCGGTAATTCAGACCGGGATTTTCAATGCGTGAGATCAGCAGCTGCATGGCGGCGATCGCCATGATTTGGGTATGAGTGTGAACGGTGGTCAGGGAGGGCGTCATGATGCGGGAATTCGGGGAGTCGTCAAAACCGCAGAAAAAAATATCCTCCGGGATGCGTTTGCCCAGCTTGCGAAGCGTATAGATGGCGTCATCTGCCACAAAATCGTTTGCGCAGATGAATACTTCCGGAAATTCCGTCAGGCTGGTCAGGGCGTTTGTGAGCAGCTCCTGATCATTCTCTTTGATGCAGAAACGTTCATCCACCGGAACGTCAGCCATCAGCATGGCGCAGCGGAAAGCAGCGTAGCGCTCATAAAAAGACTGGCAGTGCTCGTAGTTCCCGATAAAACCGATCCTGCGCTTGCCCCGGGCCAGCATGTCGTTTACAAAGCGGGTAATAGCGGTCGTATTGTCCATATAAAGCTGGTCGGCGGGCAGATCGAAGCCATCGCGCTTATTCGGCCCGTCCACAAACAGCACCGGCAGGCCGAGAGAACAGATCATCTGATCATATTCCCGGTCAAACATTTCGATGCAGACGATCGCACTTGCCTTTTCAGGGTCAAATGTAACGGGCAGCGAGCGGTTCAGAAAGTTGTCGCGCTCCACCCGATGCGTGTTCAGATGATAGCCCAGCTGAGACAGCTCCATCTTTAACTTGTCGAGCATCAAAGACGCGAAGTGAGCAGGAGCAATGACATTCCCGCAGAGCAGGGCGATTTCACCTTTCTCCTGTTTTCCCTGCTTCTCCTGTTCGGCGATGCTGGCGGTATGAACTTTTATATAGGAAAACTGCTTATAGCCCATTTCAGTGGCCTTTTGCAGTATTTTTACTCGTGTAGCTTCGGCAAGGCCATCGGCATTGTTGATTGCTTTGGATACAGTATTGCGGGAAATCCCCAGCTCATCCGCTATATCCTGTATGGTGACTTTCTTCATGAATGGCCCTCCTTGCTGATTCATCCGTATTGTAACATACAATCCCGATATGTTCAAGATTTGCATATTCAGTCGGTTGATCCTGCAGGAGTTACTCATTCTGAAACAAAAGATTACCTGCAGGTTGTACCGCCGAAAGCATAATATACGGGGCACTGGAGGGAACAGGAGTACTTCCTTCGGGAGGGGTGAAGGATGAGATCCACGCACAGCTGGGCCATTTCATCCACCGGCTGAACAATGGTTGAACAGCAGAAATCATCTCCTCCAAGGCATTTCAAACCGCCGTAGCCGATGATCTGGACGTCCCTGGGAACACTGAGTTTCATCTGATTCAGGGTGTGGCGAATTTGCTGAGCCAAAAGATCCGTTGCGCAGAACAATCCGTCATAGCTTAAACGTCCGTCATGGAGATGTTCATGAAGGAAATCCTCGAAGACGGGATACGAGGCGCCTTCGTGAATACACACGGTCTCAAAAGAAACGCCGGCATCTGTACAGGCACAGACAAAACCGTCTCTGCGTTTGTCGGTTTCATTCGGCATGGGGGAGCCGGCACGCAGGTAAGCCAGGCTTTTGCAGCCGTTTTCTATCAGCTTTTGCGCTGCGATACAGCCGCCGCTATGATGATCGCTGGTGACACAGGGAATGCCCGGACCGAGTACGTGGTCGATGGAAATGACAGGGATGCCTTTGGGAATGTGCAGATCAGTGTGCTCCGTCAGACAGATGATCCCGCCGGCCATCTGCTGCTCGGCCAGGAGCATGTACGCCTGTTCCTGCTCAAAATCGCCTTTTGTCAGACACAGCAGCGTCTGCCGGGAATGAAGCGCCAGTTCTCTGCACAGGGTATCCGCAAGCATAGAAAAAAATGGATTGTGGAGATCGGGAAGGATGACTTCTATGAGGCCGTTCTGATTGCTGCGCAGCGCCTGAGCCTGCCGGTTGACATGATAGCCGAGCTTTTCGATCGCCTCTTCCACACGGCGCTGATATCTTTCGCCCACGGAAATACCGTTGACAACATTGGATACCGTACCGAGGGCTACCCCGGCTTCCCGGGCTACATCCTTCATGGTGATACGCTTGCTGTCTGCCATGGGCATCCTCCAAAGCAATATGTCCAGCCGGACTGTTTATGTTTCCGCCGTCAGATAATCGATATACTGAAGAACAGCGTCTATGCGGGTACTGTTGCCGATGACTCCGAGGTATACATCGCCTGAAAAGCCCGCGCGTTCAAATAAATCAAAGGAAGAAATGAGAATGGCATTCGAGGCTGATTTGGTGACAGCCTGATACGGAATGCTCTCGTCCAGCTTATGTTCGATGTCATTGTCATCGAGAATCACTGTGTTTTCTGTCAGCTTTCCGGCGATTCTTCCGGCCAGAGCGCTGTCCCGTGTGATCAGTTCCTCCAGCGGCAGCAGATAGCCGCCGGCAGACATGATGTCATAGGCTTCCCGATTCATCAGCATGATGTCCAGCTGTCTGCTGGTCATGGCTGCCATGATCTTGAGACGGGAGGCATAGGAATACTGGTGATTCTGCACGGAGGCATCCTGGGTCAGATAAAGGCCGCTGTATACCTTGACCTCGTTTTTGCCGGGATCCGCGCCGATGGAGCGCAGGAAGCCTTCGCCCAGGGCGCTGTTCATCGTATCGCCGACGGCGATGTTCGCGTACGCGACGCACAGCAGGGTATTTTTATAGGTGATTCTGTAATACAGAATACTGCCCAGGGCAACGACGGCGATGAGCATCAGAACCAAAGGAAACTTATAGTATTCGAAGATATAATCAAGACGCTGGAGCAGCGTCATTCTGGCAAGGAATTCCCGATTTTCCGCGCGCTCTGATTCCGTCAGTTTCACAGCTCGGTCTCCTCGCTGGGTTCTTTTTCGGGCACATTGGGGTTCTCTGTCTGCTCTTCGTTTGGATCATAGAGCATGGGACGCAGGATTCTCAGCAGTATATGGGCGCTGATTACCGCGCACAGCCCTTCGCCAAAGATGATCAGGGGGGTAAACACATTGACCACGAGGAAGAACATGGCATAATGAATAAAAATCACCAGGATGGTGACAAACAGGTAATGGGTGCCGATCAGGAAGGCGTTTTTGAACATATTGGCGGTCGTATTGCTGGCGATAGACAGCAAGGGAAAAATATTGAACAGTACGATGACATAGAGGACCATACAGGCAAAAATGACTGCCAGCAGAAGCGTCCAAACCACGGCGGCTGTACCGGTAGTGGTAAGATGCAGCCGGTAGAGAAGGACAGCGTCTACACAGAGGAGCGCGCCGGTAATCAGCATGATGATCCAGATGATGGTTGCTTGCTTGAAGTTCTGCTTGAATGAGCGAAAAAACATCGTGGTGATGAAGCTTCCTTCATCTTTTGCGATCTTGAAGGAGGTGTAATAGAGCGCTGTCGTAGACGCCCCGATGGTGACAATGGGCAGGCAGCAGATAAACCAAAGGGTGTTCAGACAGCAGGCATAGCTGAGCTTCAGGAAAAGCCGGCCGAATTTGCTGTCATAGGATAAAAACCGCATAGTATACCTCCTGATCGTAATACTGTTTCGTTTAGATCTTGGTGGAATCCCGGTAAATCAGCTTCGTTTCTGTATGTACGGTACGATAATCGAGATGGGGTTCGTCGATGCGGGAAAGCAGCAGCTGGATCGCGGAGAGAGCCATGACATTGGTGTGGATATGCACGGTAGTGAGCGTGGGTGTCATGATGCGGGAAGCGGGCGAGTCGTTAAACCCGCAGACCAGTACGTCGCCGGGCACAGACACGCCAAGCTTGCTCAGTACGTAAATCGCTTCGGTAGCGACCAGGTCATGGGCACAGATGAACACCTCCGGGAAGTCGGTGATCGACGATAAAGCCCCCTCCAGTTCCTCTCGGGTCTCGGCTTTGAGGCAGAAGCGTTCTTCCACAGGATCGTTGGCCATGAGCATGGCGTAGCGATAGGCGGTATACCTTTCAAACAGGGACTGGCATGTTTCGTAATTTCCGATAAAACCGATCCTGCGCCTGCCCCGGGCCAGCATGTCGTTTACAAAGCGTGTAATCGGGGTAGTGCTGTCCATATACAGCTGGTCGGCGGGCAGGTCCAGGCCGCCGCGCTTGTTCGGCCCATCCACAAACAGCACCGGTTTGCCGAGAGAACAGATCATCTCGTCATAGGTCCGGTCGAACATGTCAACGCAGATGATGGCGCTGATCCCCTTGGGATCGAACGCGAGCGGCAGAGTACGGTTCAGATTATTTTCATGCTCCACCCGATAAGCGCTCAGATTATATCCCCATTTGGGGAGTTCTTTTTTGAGCTTGTCCAGCATCGTCACTGCGTAATGGGCAGGAGAGACGGCGGCGCCCAGAAGCAGGGCGATCTCGCCTTTTTCCTTCCTTTCCTGTTTCGGGATGCCTCCTGAATGTACTGTTATATATGAAAATTGTTTGTATCCCATTTCAGCAGCTTTTTGCAGGATTCTTTCACGGGTCGCCTCGGCAAGGCCGTCTGCATTGTTGATGGCTTTGGATACCGTGTTTCGGGAAATGCCAAGTTCGTCCGCGATATCCTGTATGGTGATTTTCTTCATGGATGCGTCCTCCTCGCTGATTCACACACAGTGTAACATGTAATAGTGCATATGTCAAATGTTAATTGCTTAAAAATGTGCAATTGCAACTTTGAACAACTTTATTTGGTGTGTTCCGGGAAAAGTTGGCATAAAAACCTGCATCGTTCACGAAAAAATGATGCAAATGCAACAACTTGGTATTGACACCGTCAAAATGATCGTGTAATATACAGGAAGGCCCCCGCTTGAAATGTGCAAATGCATCCTGCCAATGCAAATGCGCGTCTGGGGAGAATCGAAAAAGGAGGATTACAATGAAAAAGCCCTTGCCTGCCAAGGAAGCTGTGCCCCTCAAGCAGAGGACGCACAACACCCTGGTGTATCTGCGGCAGCACTGGCAGCTCTACCTGATCTTCATGTTGCCGGCGTT
>DJYD01000063.1:0-2946 GCA_002449955.1 Lachnospiraceae bacterium UBA6987 | reverse complement strand
GATCGCCTTCATGGACTACAACCCGTTCCGCGGGCTGTGGGCAAGCGAATGGGTGGGATTTGAGCATTTTAAACGCTTCCTATCCTCGCCTGACTTCATGAGATACCTGATGAACACCCTGAAACTGAGCGTATTCGGTCTTCTGTGGGGGTTTCCGGCACCGATCCTGCTGGCGTTCCTGCTCAACCGCATCCTCAGTTCCAAGATCAAGCAAAAGGTTCAGCTTGTACTGTACATGCCCAACTTCATTTCTGTTATCGTCCTTTGCGGTATCGTCCGCATTCTTCTGTCGCCGACGGGCATGGTGAACATGCTCTTGGGAACGAATTATAACTTTATGACGATGCCCCAGGCGTTCCGTACCATCTACATTGCAAGCGGCATTTGGCAGGGTGCCGGTTGGGCTTCCATCATCTATACTGCGGCGCTGTCCAACGCCAGCAAGGATTTGAAGGAAGCTGCTGTCATCGACGGCGCGAACCTGATTCAGCAGATCAAGACGGTTGAGTGGCCCGCGATTAAGGATACCGTGCTCATCCAGTTCATCATGGCTGTAGGCAACATCATGAGCGTCGGCTTTGAAAAGGCCTACGCCCTGCAGACCGACCTGAACATGGCCGCATCCGAAATCATTTCCACGTATGTGTACAAGAAGGGTCTTCTGGACGGCGATTACGGTTTTTCTACCGCGGTCGGCCTGTTCAATACCGTCATCAATATTGTTCTGCTGGTCTCCATGAATACCATTGTCAAGAAAATGAACGAAGGCAAGGGGATTTAATGAAGGAGGTGAGCGCGAATGAGTGTTGCAAAAACTACAATTAAAAAGAAGAGCGAGTTTGCAAAATACCCCGTTGGAGATAAGACAATCCTGATCATAGCCTATGTGATTCTGGGCCTCTTCCTGGCTGCGATCATTCTTCCTGTATTGTACATCATACTCGCTTCCTTTATCGATCCCATCACGCTGCAGAACAAGGGCGTGACCTTCGACTTCAGCAAGTGGACGACGACGGCTTACACCCGTGTTCTGTCCAACGTCATGATCTGGGTCGGCTTTAAGAACGCTCTGATTTATTCGGTGCTGTTCACGATCATCTCCGTGGTCGTAACGCTCTTGGCGGCGTATCCGATGTCCAGAAACGACTTCAGATTCAAGAAATTCTTCAATACGATTTATGTGATCACGATGTTCTTCGGCGGCGGCCTGATTCCCACGTACCTGCTGATCAGTGACCTGGGAATGCTGAATACCATCTGGGCCATCCTGCTGCCCGGCGCGTTCAGCGTCTGGAACATGATCATCGCCCGCACCTACTATCAGGGCGTACCGCACGATCTTGAAGAGGCGGCCTCTATCGACGGCGCTACGGAGATGATCTATTTCTTCAAGATCCTGCTGCCGGTCTGTACGCCGATTATTGCCACCATTTCCATGTGGCAGTTCGTCGGTATGTGGAACAGCTATTTCGACGCCATGATCTATCTGAACGACGCTGCCAAGCAGCCCCTTCAGGTGGTGCTGCGCAGTATCCTGATTCAGAGCCAGCCGGAACAGGGCATGGTCTCCGATATGCAGTCTACTGCCCAGCGCGCCCAGCTGGCGGAGCTTCTGAAGTACGCTACCATTATCATTTCCAGTCTGCCGCTGCTGATTATGTATCCGTTCTTCCAGAGGTACTTTGACAACGGCATCATGGCCGGCGCTGTCAAGGGATAACGAAATACCCCGGAACTTGCAGGCGAATCGCCTGTAAAATAATGAAGTAAAGGAGATTCAACCATGCGTAAGATGTCTAAGCTTCTGGTTCTCTGCCTTTGCCTGATGATGACGATGACCCTCGTCGCTCACGCGGAGTACACCTTCCCCCTCTCCAAGACTGAGACCTTTACCGCCCTGACCAGCTTCCCGGCAGGCACCGAATCCAACCCCAACAACCGCACCATCTTCAAGCGCCTGGAAGAAGCGACCAACGTCCACGTCGAGTGGCGCACGATCCAGAGCGATCAGTGGGGCGAGAAGATCGCCCTCGAAATGGCGAATGCCCGTACCCTGCCTGAGGTCGTGTTCACTGCCGGCTTCGGCGACACGGACCTGCAGAAGTATGCCAAGCAGGGCGCCATCATCGCTCTGGAAAAGTACATTGATTCCTGCATGCCCAACCTGCAGAAGGTGTTTGAGCAGGCGCCGGAATATCGCGTCATGTGCACCGACGAGAACGGCCACATCTGGGCCTTCCCGTGGATCGAGCAGCTGGGCTATGAAAAGACCGCGATCCAGGCTGTCGGCAACATGCCCTTCATCAACAAGGGCTGGCTGGACTTCCTGGGCCTGGCAGTTCCCACCACCGTGGACGAATTCGAAGCGGCTCTGATCGCCTTCCGCGACAACGCTGACGCCCTGAAGGCCGAGTTCAACATCGACGGTTCCATCATCCCCATGTCCTTCATCATGAACGACCAGGATCCCTACATCCTGATCAACGGCTTCGGCGAAGGCTATGGCGACGTGGACGGCGGCCGTCACATCGCTGTGACCAACGACAAGAAAGTCATCTGCACCGCCACCCAGGAAGGCTTCAAGAAAGGCACCGCCTGGATGCACAAGCTCTATGAAGAAGGCCTGATCGACCCTGAAGCCTTTACCCAGGAATGGTCCACCTATGTTGCCAAGGGCAAGTCTGGCCGTTACGGCGTCTGCTTCACCTGGGACGTGGCCAACATCGCCCTGGTCAGCATGGACGACCTGATCGCCGGCAAGGGCTGGGTGCCGCTGCCCGCGCTGACTGCTGACGTGCGCAACATCACCCCCCAGAACGGCTCCTTCACCTCCGGCTTCGACCGCGGCCGCTGCGTCGTGACCGCTACCTGCAAGAATCCTGAACTGGTCTGCTCCTGGCTGGACCTGATGTATGCTCCGCAGCAGTCCCCGCAGAACAACTGGGG
>DJYD01000068.1:24779-56131 GCA_002449955.1 Lachnospiraceae bacterium UBA6987 | reverse complement strand
TTTGAGACCTTCGGATGCGGCAGCGCGATCGCGTCAAGCTCAATGGCAACGGAACTGATTAAGGGAAAGCCCGTGGCAGAGGCGATGCAGCTGACCAACAAGGCTGTCGCGGAAGCGTTAGATGGCCTGCCGGATTATAAAATGCATTGCTCGGTGCTGGCTGAGGAGGCGATCCGCTCCGCGCTTGATGACTATAAGGCACGGACTGCTGCGGAGCAGTGACTGTGCCGGGAGAGGACGAAACACGTTTTCGGGAAAGGACAAAAACGTTGACGAAGGCGTGCAGGAATGATAAGGTTGATTCATTTAAAAGAGTCAGAAAGGATGAGAAAGCGATGTCGAATATATATCAGGGCACACTGGGGCTGATCGGAAATACGCCTCTCGTCGAGGTAGCCAACATAGAGAAGGAACTGGGTCTTGAAGCCACGGTTTTAGTCAAGCTGGAATACTTCAATCCGGCCGGCAGCGTCAAGGACCGTATCGCGAAAGCGATGATTGAGGACGCAGAGAAAAAAGGCCTGCTGCGGGAAGGCTCGGTGATCATAGAACCGACAAGCGGCAATACCGGGATCGGGCTTGCCTCGATTGCTGCGGCAAAGGGGTACCGAATCATCCTGACCATGCCGGAAACCATGAGTGTGGAACGGCGGAATATTTTAAAAGCCTACGGGGCAGAGCTTGTGCTTACGGATGGTAAGAAAGGCATGAACGGCGCCATCGCCAGAGCGGAAGAACTGGCGGCGGAGATCCCGGGCGGGTTTATTCCGGGACAATTCACGAATCCGGCAAACCCGGCGGTCCACAGACAGACAACAGGTCCAGAGATCTGGAGGGATACCGACGGATCGGTCGATATTTTTATCGCAGGCGTGGGGACCGGCGGGACGCTGACCGGGACCGGGGAGTATCTGAAGTCCATGAATCCGGATATCCGCGTAGTGGCGCTCGAGCCGGCGGATTCGCCGGTGCTCTCCGAGGGCAGGAGCGGTCCGCACAAGATTCAGGGGATCGGTGCCGGCTTCGTACCGGCTGTCCTGAACACGCAGATCTATGACGAAGTTTACACCGCCCAGGCGGAGGAGGCATTTGCTGCGGCGAAGCTCCTTGCGCGGAAGGAAGGCATCTCTGTCGGGATTTCTTCCGGCGCGGCACTTGCTGCTGCGATAAGCCTGGCAAAGCGTCCGGAGAACAAAGGAAAAGTCATCGTGGCGCTGCTGCCGGACAGCGGAGACCGCTATTATTCGACCGCGCTGTTCACAGAGGACTGAGTGCAGAGGACACGGTGCGTGAAAAGCAGAATATACGGGAGGAAAGGGCCGCGGGAAGCGGCCTTTTCTGTTTCGCACCCGGTTTTGCCGCGGCGATCATTGAAAAACAGGACGCAGTCTGCTATAATAAGCGCAAATGCGACGAGTGCAGCCGTTTTCAGCACCGACAGCAAAAAGCGGTTACGAGGGGGTTTGTCAGGAATGAAAGAAGTGAGCGGCAGTTTGGTTGACCATGTTTTAACGATAAAGCTGAGCGGACACATTGATTCGGTGAACGCGGCAGATGTGGAGAAGGAGATCACTGCCCTGCGGGAGGAGAATCCTTCGCAGTCTGTGGTTCTGGACTGTGACGCGTTGGAATACATCTCCAGCGCGGGTCTGCGGGTGATTCTGCGTCTGAAAAGGACTGCCGGAGAGTTAACATTAATCAATGTGCAGCCGGAGGTGTACGATGTGCTGGAGATGACGGGCTTTACCGAAATGATGGAAGTCCGGAAGGCTTACCGCGTGCTCTCGGTTGACGGCTGCGACATCATCGGTCAAGGCGCGAACGGCAGGGTCTACCGCATCGATCCGGACACCATTGTGAAGGTATATTATTCCCCGGATTCCTTGGAGGAGATCCAGCGGGAGCGCGAGCTGGCGCGCACGGCTTTCGTGCTCGGCGTCCCTACGGCGATCCCTTACGACGTGGTGCGTATCGAAGGCGGCGGTTACGGTTCGGTCTATGAACTGCTGAATGCGGACAGCTTTGCCGAGCTTCTGATCAAGGGCAAAAAGACCGTGGATGAAGTCGCTGCCATGAGCATCAGCCTGCTGAAAATCATTCATGGCACGGTGGTAAAGCCGGGGATCATGCCCGATATGCGAAGAACCGCGCTGCACTGGGCGGATTATCTGCAGGATTATCTGCCGGAGGAGAAATATCAGAAGCTGCATGATCTGATTGCGGCCGTGCCGCAGGATATGCATATGATGCATGGCGATTACCACATCAAAAACATCATGCTCCAGAATGGGGAAAGCCTGCTGATCGATATGGATACGCTCTGCTGCGGACATCCGATTTTCGAGCTTGCCAGCATGTTCAATGCGTACTGCGGCTTCAGTGAGCTGGATAATTCCGTGTCGAGAGCCTTCCTGGGCATTCCGCACGAGACCGCGGTCGAGCTTTGGCATAAGAGCCTTAAGCTGTATCTGGACGGGGCGGATGACACGAAGGTCCGCGAAGTGGAGGAGAAGGCGCAGATCATCGGATACACGCGCATCATGCGGCGCGGTATCCGCAGAGGCGGCTTTGAAACCGAGGAAGGCCGTGCAGAGATCGAAAACTGCAGAAATCATCTGACAGACCTGTTGTCAAGGGTCGATACGCTGTTGTTTTAAAGAAATCATGAGGATAAAGCACCGCTGTGCCGGGGCGCTGCCGCGGCAGGTGGTGCTTTGTTTATCAGAAAGGAATACTTCCATGAGCTTTAGCCGGCGTCTCCGCTTTGACACACGGATGAAAAAGCCGAAACTGTATAACATCGCAGCCTTGACGGTCCTTATGGCTGTGCTCTTTGTGTGCCTTTCAGGCCTTCCCGAACTTACGCGTCTGAAATGGGCCAATACCGCGCTTGCGCTTTATTTTGCCCTCACGGCCTTGCTGCTGATCCGGGGCGTTTTTCAGCAGATGCAGTATAACCCCTATTCTTACAACACGATTATTTATACCGGCTTTGCCTTGTTCTGCCTCTATCTGATGGGGGTCCACGGTTTTGCTTCCCTGCAGTGCTTCAAAGGGGATGCAGGCATGAGCGAGCGGCAGATGGTGCAGACCCTGGCAAATTCGGCGAGAGCCTATATGCGCCTCACATCTCCCTTTCTATACACCTTTTCCGCCGCACTTTTTGTTTCCAATATTTCGCTGATCCGCCATGAGGGAAGGCGCTTTGTCAATATTTTAGGGATCATTCTGGCATTCCTGCTGGTCGCAGGCGCCCTCGGCGTCTTATGGCTCAGCAAACTGATGGGAATGCCGGATGCGGCTGTCTCTCCGGGCGCGGACTGGATGCGCGGGCTCAGGGCAAGAGCGCTGTTTGTCAATCTTGCCTCTGTGCTCTACCTGTATTTTGAATGCATGATCATCGGCGCCATCGTGGCCGACGTGATCGCGGCGCTGTACGAACCGGAGCATGATAAGGATTTTCTGATCGTTCTCGGCTGCCGCATCAAAAAGGACGGAACGCCGACAAATCTCCTGAAGGGAAGAGTGGATCTGGCTCTGCGTTTTTACCGGGAGCAGCTGAAAGAGACGGGGAAGGAAGCCGTTTTTGTCTGCTCGGGCGGAAAGGGAAATGACGAGGTCTGCTCCGAAGCTGCCTCCATGGCAGCGTATTTGAAAACGCAGGGGATCCGCGGCGAACAGATCATTCTGGAGGATCAGTCCACGAACACGGCGGAGAATATGAAGTTTTCCAAGGAGAAGATTTTTGCCGTGAACCAGGCGGCGAAGATCGCCTTTTTTACCACAAATTACCATGTGTTCCGCGCGGGGCTCAAGTCGCGCCGGGTCAAGATGCGTTCCCAGGGCATGGGGGCGGATACAAAATGGTACTTCTGGCCGAACGCCGCCGTGCGCGAATTCGTGGGGCTTATCACCGAACACCGCAGCAAGCAGGGACTGATCCTGCTTGGGCTGCTGACGGCCTGTGCGGCTCTGACACTGCTGTCGTATCAATAGCGGCCGCGAAACAATGAGGTGAAAATGTTTGCGGGTCTCTGCCTCCTGTGCTATGCTTACAAAAAAGCTGCCGGACTGACAGACAGTAGGAAAAGAGCCCGTTGATATCTGTCCGGAAAAAGGAGGAAAGCGCATGAAGGACCCGACTAACAACTCTGTTTCCGCCGCGTGGAAGGGGAACAGGGATCCGGGAAACCCGCAGGAGGGCTATTTTGTCGGCCTGATGAATTCCTGCGGTTACCGTACGGAAGATTTAAGCAAACCGATCATTGGCATAGCCAATTCCTATACGGATGTGAACCCCGGCCACAGGGCCTTTAAGCAGCTTGTGGAATATGTCAAAGAGGGAATATGGGCGGCAGGCGGCGTGCCCGCTGAGTTCAATGTTCCCGCTCCCTGCGACGGCATGGCCCAGGGCGATGGCATGCATACCATTTTGCCCCAAAGGGATCTGATTGCAGCGTCCATCGAGGCTATGGCCCGTGCACACGGCTTTGACGGCATGGTGTTCCTCTGCAGCTGCGACAAGATCGTGCCCGGCATGCTGATGGCTGCGGCAGCCCTGAATAAGCCGAGCCTGTTCCTGACGGCAGGCAGCATGGTCCCTTACGAAGCACCGGAGGGGACATATGTGACGCCGGACCTTAAGGAATCCATCGGCGCCAGGAACATCGATGCGATCGATGAAGAGACCTTCACCCGCTTCCGTGAGAATATTTGCTATTCCTGCGGGACCTGCTCGATGTACGGCACGGCCAATACCATGGGCGTCTTTGCCGAGGCTATCGGCATCTGCCCCATTGATTCCACGACGATGCTGTACTGCTCGGGAACCAAGATGCGGCTTGCCCGAACGGTCGGTGAACGGATCGTTGCGCTCACCAAAGAGGGCGTCAGGTTCCGTGATATTGTCACGGAGAGCAGCCTCATCAACGGCCTGCGGCATGTGGCGGCAACGGGCGGCTCGACCAATGCCCAGCTGCATATCTGCGCGATCGCAAAGGTATGCGGGATCCCGCTGGATCTGCGACGCTTTGACGAGATCCAGCAGGAAGTGCCCTGCATAGCCAAGTTCAAGCCGAGCAGCAAATACAATATGTATGACTATTACAAGGCGGGCGGCGTCGGCGCGACGCTAAAGGCCATCCGCCGCTATCTGGATGAAGACTGCAGACTGGCCATGGGCGGAACCATCGGAAGCTTTCTGGACGCCTTCAGCCGCAGTGTGGACCCGGAGATCATCCACAGCTGCGAGGATCCGCTTTATCCGGACGGCTGCTATGCCGTCCTCTACGGCAACCTCGCGCCGGGCGGCTGCCTTGTCAAGAAGAGCGGCGTGGTGCCGGAGATGTTTCATCACCGCGGCCCGGCCGTCTGCTTTGATTCGGAAGATGAGCTCAGAAAGGCCATGTCTGCGAAGGAGATTAAACCGGGCTGCGTCCTGATCATTCGTTATGAAGGGCCGAAGGGCGGCCCCGGCATGCGGGAAATGTCCATCCCGGCGGCGATGTTAGTCGGCATGGGGCTGCATACCAGTGTGGCCATGGTGACGGACGGACGCTATTCCGGCGCGACCAGAGGGCCGTGCATCGGTCATGTGACACCGGAGGCATGGGACGGCGGCCCCATCGCGGCGGTAAAGAACGGTGACATGATCGAGATCGATATCGATGCGCACCGGATTCATCTGGAAGTCAGTGATGCGGAGATCAGTAAGCGCCTGCAGGAGGCAAAATGGCCTCAGGATCACCCGGCCACCGGCTTTTTAAAGGCGTACCGCAGGATGGTAGGGGGTGTGAATGACGGCTGCACCTGGCTGTATGGCGACGAAGAAGAGTGAGGAAAAAAGGATGAAGTGTCTTGTCATTGACTATATCGACGAGGAGTTTGCCGGCAGGCGTACTTCCATGTCTTCGCCTCTGATCGGCTGCGACCGCTTCATTGTTTCCCCGCATTCCGGCGGCCAGACTAAGGATGCGGTTTACAAGATCAGCCGTTATATCTTCGATAAATGCAGCGAAGCCCTGCATTTTGAGAAGGCATAAGTGCTTTTTGTCTGAAAATCCTAAGCGAAAAGAAAGAATTTGCCAAACAAAAAAGACTGCCGCAGCAGTCTTTTTTGTGTACCCGTTTCCTGTATGGAAACTTAGTTGTGGAAGGCCTGTTCGGTCTTGGCAATCGCAAAAGCGACAGGAAATACCAGATCGAGGTCCTTCTCTTCACAGCTGACATCCAGGAATCTGTTCATCGTAATGACGGATTTTCCCTTGGGAGAGGAGGTGGCAATGGTTGCCAGAGGCTGGCCCTTGTAGGTTACATCGTAGGTAAAGCCAAGCTTTCCCTGGGACATTCTGGTGTCAATCCGGTAGCCTTCATCGTGCAGGAAATCCCAGATCTTTTTGCCGTCATACTTGAAGTAAGAACGGGTGGAAAGGGCACTGACAATACCGCCGCTGCCCTGCTCGATCGTCACGGTCTTGCCGATGGTGTGCTGTACGGTCGTATTTGTGATGTGATTGATGAAATCATGAGGTGCAGCACCGAGCAAAGAGAACTTCGTCATGTTCCCTTCATAAACCAGGTTGCCCTCTTTATCTTCCAGATAGAAAGATTCCTTGATGGTTTTTGTTACCGGTTTTAATACATATTCAGCCATTGGCCCACTCCTTTTCCTGATCTTTTAATTTATTATACCGTTTGATTGCATTGATGAGGCTGACAACACCGCCCACAAGTGCGGCAGCGCCTGCCCCCATCATGATCAACGGGATGATGAGAGTCTTGGTTCCTGTGATCTGGCTGGGATCGGAAGGGTTGTAATAAATCTTGGTTGTTTCTCCGACTTCCTGTTTCGGCATGCCGTCAAGCACGGCCTCGTACTCTTTGCCGTTCACGGTATATTTGATCGAGAGATAATACGTAGCCTCAACCGTGTCCCCGTCTGCATCTTTGTGCTCGGCTTCCTCAAGTTCCACCTTGGTGATCGTGGCTTCGGTCTCAACATAGTTCTGGTTCTTCTTGTTGATGGAGAACATGACGCCTCCAAAGATGGCCAGGATGATCCCGAAGGGGATCAGAAACCGTGCCAGACCGGACTCGCGTAAGATGAATGCAAGTTTGTTCATTTATAATCTTCCTTTCCAATTGTGCCCTGTGGCTATTTTAGCATATTTTTTTCGGGTGTCAATACGAGCGGAAAAACAGAAAATTTGTGCAGATCAGGAAAAAAGATTGCGTGTTTGTATCTTTTTATGATATTTTATGTAAAGAATAATCGGCGGGACCCCATAACAGGAGGTTAATATGAATACTTTTCCTTTGTCAAAAACAGAGTACGGCATTTATGCCGAGCAAATGAGTGCGGGAAATACCGCATATAATATCGCGATATCGGTGACGCTCCCGGATGATGTCGATCTGGAGCGTTTTCAGGATGCGCTTCGCGCGGTTATCGCAGCCCATCCTTACCTGAAAACCGGCTTCTGCACCGATGAAAACGGGGAGGTGCGCAAGTTTATCCGCGAGGGAGAGATCGAGATCTGCCTTGCCAGGATAGACGCATTTTGTGCCTCGGACTGGATCCGTCCTTTTGACCTGATGAATGAGTTTCTGTTCAGGCCGGCGATAATCATCACCCCGGAGAAGACACTGTTCTATTTTGAGGTGCACCACAGCATTTTTGACGGGGAGTCGGTCGACCTGTTCCTGGACCAGATCGACGCAGCATACCGGGGAGCGGCGCCGGAGCCTGAGGCCTTTACGGCGAATGATTTTGCCGCAGAGGAGACGGAAAGAACGGCTTCCCCTGCCTATGAAGAAGCCCGTGCATATTACCGGGAGAGATTTGACGGCATTGATACCGATTCGGCACTGTTTACGGACAAGAACGAAAGACCGCACGCGGCAAAGGAAATCAGCTATACTTTCCGTCTTGCCGGCGGAGAGAAGATCCGGGCGCTTGCGGCAAAATGCGGCGTCAGGCTGAGCACGGTGTTCAATGCGGCTTTCGCGATCCTGCTGGCAAAGCATACGGGAAATGATACGGTCGTCTATGCGACCGTCCATAACGGCAGAGACGCGCGCCTGAAGAACACCGTCGGCATGTTCGTGAAAACGTATCCTGTCCTTGCTCAGCTTAAGGACGAGATGAAGGTGGAGACGTTCCTGAAAGCGCTGGATGAGCAGATCAGCGGCAGCCGCAGAAACGGTCTCTATGCCTATGGTGATTTTTGCGCGGAATTCGGCCTTCATCCGAGCGTACTGCTTTCCTATCAGGGTGATATGCTGCTTGCGAGAAACTTCTGCGGCGGAGAAACCGGTGTTACTCAGGAAGAGGCGAAGGATGCGAAGAGCGAATTCGAGGTGACCATCTGGCGCGTGGACGGTCAGTTCGAGGCACATACCGTTTATGCCATGGATCTTTACAATGATGCCGTGGTCGAAGGGATGTTTGAAAGCATGGATAAGATCCTGCTTGACCTGCTTTCGGCAGAGACCCTTGGGGACATCGATCTGATGACGGATGCGCAGCGCGCAGCCTTTGATGCGGTAAATGCCAACAGCTGCGAGTATGAGAAGACCGATATCGTTACACTGTTCAGGCGCAGCGCAGGCCGCGTGCCGGACAAAACCGCGGTCGTCTGCGGCGGTGACCGCTTAAGTTACCGGGAACTCGATGCCGTGAGTGAGAAAATTGCGGCATTTCTGGCCGGAAAGGGGATCGGACGGGAAGACGTCGTTTCGATCCTGATTCCGCGCTGTATTTATATGGCTGCAGCACCGCTCGGCGCACTGAAATGCGGCGCCGGCTATCAGCCGCTTGACCCGAGCTATCCGCCGGAACGGCTGGAATTCATGATCCGCGATACCGCGGCGAAGTACCTGATTGCCGACAGGACCCTGATGGACCGCGTGCCCGGCTACAACGGACCGGTGCTCTTCCTGGATGAGATCCCGTCGCTGCCGGAAGCGGAGAAGCTGCCGGCAGGCCCTTCTCCCGAGGATCTGTTCATCATGCTGTATACCTCCGGCTCGACCGGCGTTCCGAAAGGGGTCATGCTGGAGCACAGGAATCTTGCCGCCTTCTGCAGCTGGTACCGGGCGTTCTACAGCCTTGATGAAAACAGCCGTGTTGCGGCCTATGCCAGCTTCGGCTTCGATGCCAACATGATGGACATGTATCCGGCACTTACGGTCGGTGCCGAGCTGCATATCATTCCGGAGGAAATCCGCCTGGATATGATCGCCATTCGCGATCTGTTCCAGAAGGTTAAGATCACGCACAGCTTCATGACGACGCAGGTCGGGCGGCAGTATGCGGAACTTTTCCCGGAGGAAGAATATCCGAAGTATCTTTCCGTCGGCGGCGAAAAACTCGTACCGCTTGAACCGCCGAAGAGCTATGCGCTTTTCAATGCCTACGGCCCTACGGAATGCACCATTTTCACGAATATTTATCATGTGGACAGGCTCTATGACCGCGTTCCGATCGGCAAGGCGTTAAACAACTGCAAACAGTATGTCGTGGACAAGAAGCTGCGCAGGCTCCCGGCCGGCGTGCCTGGTGAGCTGATCCTTGCGGGTCACCAGGTGGGACGCGGCTATCTTAACCGTCCGGAGCAGAATGCGGCGGCATTTATCCGGAATCCGTTCTGTGACGAACCCGGTTATGAGCGCGCCTACCGTACCGGCGACGTTGTCCGGATGCTGCCGGACGGAACCGTGGATTTCATCGGCCGCAACGACGGTCAGGTCAAGATCCGCGGCTTCCGCATCGAGCTCAGTGAAGTGGAGAGCATCATCCGCAAGTTCGAGGGGATAAAGGATGCAACCGTTCAGGCCTTCGATGAGGCGGGCGGCGGAAAATATATCGCGGCCTATGTCGTGGCAGACGAACCGGTCGATATCCAGGCCTTAAACAGCTTTATCCGCCGGAATAAGCCGCCCTATATGGTGCCTGCGGTAACCATGCAGTTAGAGCGGATCCCGCTCAATCAGAACCAGAAGGTCAACAAGCGTGCCTTGCCGGTGCCGGAGAAGAAGGCGGAGGATCTGGAACCGCCGAAGACCGATGTGCAGCGCCGCATCTTTGACTGCGTAGCCGCTGCCGTTGGCTCAAAAGCCTTCGGCGTCAATACGGATATCTTTGAGGCCGGTCTTACCTCCATCGGCGCGATCAAGCTGAACGTGCTGCTGTCGAAGGCCTTTGGCGTACCGGTATCAACCCATGATCTCCGGACGAACAACACCGTCCTCGCCCTGGAGAAACTGCTTGCCGGCAAGGAAGCGCCGGAGGAATATGAGATCCTTTCGGATTATCCGCTGTCAGAGACGCAGAACGGCATTCTGGTGGAATGCATCGCGAAGCCGGAGTCCACGCTTTACAATATCCCATATCTGTTCAAGCTTTCCGACAAGATCGATCTGGAGCGCCTGAAACAGGCTGTGGAAAAGATGATCGATGCGCACCCTTACCTGAAGATCAAGCTTTTTGTGCAGGACGACGGTGAGATCCGTGTCTGCCGTGATGATCCGAAGGCACCGGTCGTGGAGCTGATCGAAACCGATACGCTCCCGGAACAGATGGTTACGCCGTTCGAACTGTTCGGCGGCAGGCTGTACCGCATGAATATTTACAAGACAAAGGAGGGGAATTACCTCTTCCTTGAGCTGCACCATATCATCTGCGACGGTACCAGCGAGGCCGTCCTCGTGGAGGATATCAACGCGGCTTATGCGGGAGAAACGCCCGAAAAGGAAGCCTATACCGGCTTCGAAGCCGTGCTGGATGAGAAGAAAGCAAGAGAGAGTGAGCGCTACGAAAAGGCCAAGGCCTATTACGACAGCTTATTAAGCGGAGTGGATCACGATTTCCTGCCGCCGAAGGATGTGCGGGGAAGTGAACCCTTCTCCACAGCCCTCACGCTTCGCTCTGCGCTTGATATGAAGGCCGTCAAGGCGTTCTGCCAGGAGAATCATTTCACCCTGAATGCGTTCTTCAATGCGGTATTTGCTCTGGTGCTCGCAAAATTCAATTTCAAAAACGAAGCCCTGTATGTCACGGTGTATAACGGCAGAAATGACTCGCGCCTCTCCCGCGCGGTGACGATGCTTGTCAAGACGCTTCCGGTCTATGTGGAATTTGACGGTGACAGGAAAATCAGGGAATTCATCGCGCAGATGGGCACGCAGATCATGAACAGCATGGCGGGTGATCTCTACTCCTTTGCCGAGATCTCCCGGGCTTACGATATTCATGCGGATATCATGTTTGTCTATCAGGGCGAAAGCTTTGTCTTTGACCGGATCGGCGGAGAACCGGCGCAGGTGCAGCAGCTGTCTTTAAGCGATGCCAAGGCACCGATCGAATTTGATGTTTTCGAAAAAGAGGGACAGGCGGAATTTGTCATCGATTACCGCGCCGATATGTATTCGGAGGACTTTATCCGTGCCTTTGCCGGCTGCTTTGAGACGGCTTCGGAAGAGTTCATGCGCAAGGAAACCATGAAAGAGGTCAGCCTGCTTACGCCTGCCATAAAGGAACAAATTGCTGCGTACAACGCGACCGAGGGCCCGGTCCCCGAAACGACGGTCAACCGCATTTTTGAAGCGGAAGTGGAAAAGCATCCGGACCGGATCGCTGTGATCTCCAGAGGCGAGAAACTGACCTACCGGGAACTGAATGAAGCGGCCAACCGTATCGCGCACGCCCTGATCCGTGAAGGCGTAAAGCCGGATGACATGGTCGGCCTGATGGTGCCGCGTTACGTCTATGCCTACGCCGGCCGCGAAGGCATCATGAAATCAGGCGGCGGCTTCCTGATGCTGGCGCCGGATTATCCGGACGACCGCGTGCAGTACATCATTGAAAACTCCGGGGCGAAGCTGATCGTCGTGCCGCGCGAACTGGCACAGGAGCGGGCAGAGCTGTTTGAACGCTGCGGCCTCAGGGTGCTTGTCATCGAAGAGCTGATGAAGAGTGATGAAATCACGAACCCGGATCCGGCGATCACCCCGCACAACCTGGCTTACTGCCTGTACACTTCGGGTTCAACCGGCAAGCCGAAGGGAGTCATGATCGAGCATCACTCCTTAGTCAACTATGTCACGGCCAATCCGTTCAACCGCTTTGCCTCAGAGCACCTTAAGGACGTCTCCGTTACGATGGCATTTGCGGCCTTGACCTTTGACGTGTCGGTGCACGACCATACCTCAGGCCTGTACAACGGAAAGACCGTGGTGATTGCGACGGAAGATGAGATCATGAATCCGAATCTTCTGGCAAAGCTGATCCTCGACAACGGCATTGAGGCAACATTCTTCTCACCGTCCTATGCCAACAACCTGCTGGATTTCCCGGAAGCTGTCGAAGCGCTCCGGCATATGAAATCGCTGCTGATCGGCGGCGAAGCCTTCCCGGCCCCGCTGTTCAAGCGGATGCGCGAGCTCGGGATCACGGCCAGACTGCTCAACGGCTACGGCCCGACCGAAACGACGATCTTCATCACGGTCGACCGGGTGGAAAATGAAAACATCACCATCGGCGGCCCGGTGGGCAATACAAAGCTTGCGATCTTTGATAAATTTAATAACGAGCTTCCGCCTTATGTCCCCGGCGAGCTGATCCTCTGCGGGGAAAATGTCGGACGGGGCTATGTTGCCCTGGATAAGCTCAACCAGGAAAAATACATCCGCTGCGAAGGACTGCCGGCCTTCCGAAGCGGCGACCAGGCCCGCTGGAACAACGAGGGCAAGATCCTCTTCATGGGCCGTATGGATAACCAGGTCAAGCTCAGAGGCCTGCGTATCGAGCTGGATGAGATCGAAAATGTCATGAATACCTACCCCGGCCTGTCGAGGAGCAAGGTCCTGGTCAAGGAATCCGAAAAGGAAGGCCAGTATCTCTGCGCTTATTTCACGGCCGACAGGAAGGTGGAGATTAACGATCTGAAGAGCCACATCGGCAAGAGCCTGGCCAAGTACATGGTGCCTTCGGTGTTCATGCAGCTGGAATCCTTCCCGATGAACAAGAACGGCAAGATCGATAAGGCCGCCCTTCCCGAACCGGTCAGCGATATCCCGCAGCGGGAAATCAAGCGGCCGACCAATGAGATGGAAAGCAAGATCGTATCGATCTATGCCAAGGCGCTCGGCCACAAGGAAATGAGCATCGATGATGACTTCTTCGAGAACGGCGGCACCTCGCTTTCCGCCTCGAAAGTTGCCATGCTTGCTCTTTCCATGAACCTGCCGATCGCGTACAAGGATGTGTTTGAGTTCCCGACGGCGCAGGCCATGGCCGCGCATCTCGGAGCCGTCAAGGCGGCGCCGGCAGCGGAGAAGAAGGAAGAGTCCAGAGACGTTCATGAGAATGCGCTCCGCTTCAATACGGCAGACTATGTCGATGAGATCTGCGAGACCCGCCCGCTCGGCCGGGTGCTGCTTGCTGGTGCTACCGGCTTCCTCGGCTCGCATGTATTCCATAAGCTCCTGGAGAGAGGCATCCCGATGGCGGTGCTTTGCCGCGCCGGGGAGCTCGATCCCGAGACCAGACTGCGGGCCATTGCTTCGTACTATTATGACGACCCGCTGGATGATGAGATCACCAGACTGGTGAAGGTCTTTGACGCCGACATCACTTCAGAAGGCCTCTCCGATCTGCTGAAGGACGAGCCGATCGATACGATCATCAACTGCGCGGCGATCGTCAAGCATTTTGCGAAGGACGATATTATCGAACGGATCAATGTCGGCGGCGTGAAGACGCTCCTGGATCTGGCGATGGCAAGGAAGGCGAGACTGGTGCATGTATCCACCCTTTCCGTAGCCGGGGAGGATGTGGACAATGCCATCGGCGATGCCTTCCGTCTGAAGGAGAATGCGCTGGAATTCGGCCAGGATATTTCCAATAAATATGTCCACTCGAAATATATGGCGGAAAAGGCGATCATGGAGGCCATCGACAGAGGCCTTGACGCCAAGATCTTCCGTGTGGGCAACCTGATGGGAAGACAGTCAGACGGTGAATTCCAGATCAATTCGGTCACCAACAGCTTTATCCGGAACCTGAAAGCCTACCGCGTGCTCGGGTGCTTTCCGGTGTCGTCCTGTGACCAGACGGTTGACTTCTCCCCGATCGATGAGGTGGCGGAGACGATCCTCAGGCTCTCCACGACCGACAGCAAGTTCACCCTCTTCCACTGTGCGAACGCGCACGAGGTGCAAATGGGGGACGTGATCGAGGCGATGAACCGCTACGGCTTCAAGGTAGAGGTCGTGCGGGATGAAGCGTTCCATGCGCGCTTAAACGAGCTGCTGGCGGATGAAACACGGAACATGCTGGTATCCGGCCTGCTCACCTATTCCTCCAGCGACAACCGCCTGCGCCGCTATGTGAAGACAGACAACAGCTTCAGCGTCAAGGCCCTATACCGCCTTGGCTATAAGTGGCCGATCACGGACGAGGCTTACCTCCTTCGTATGATCGAATCCCTGGATTCCCTCGGATTCTTTGACCGGAACGATATCTAAGCAAGAACGGAAAGGAAGATATGGCAATGAAAATGATTCAGGAAAACCTTACAGATGACATCAGAGAAACGGTAAAGGAAGCCGTGAAGGATGCCGTAAATGAGACCGCAGAAAGCGTTCAGGAAGCCGTCCTTGAAGCGGCTCCGAAAGCGGTCATAGAAGAAAAAGAAGGAACGCTGTATCTCGCGCCGACCGGAAGACTGGATACCGTGGCCAGCAGCGAGCTGATCGAAAAGTTAAAAGAAGTGGAAACAGCCGGTGTGGATATCGATGTGGATCTTGCGGGAGTCGCATACATTTCCTCCGCCGGCCTGCGCCTTCTGGTCTCGCTGCAGAAAAAGGCGGCGGCCTCCGGCAAAACAATGGTGATCCGCAACCCGAACGCCGTGGTAAAGGAGGTGTTCCGCGTCTCCGGATTCAATAAGACCTTTACTGTGCTATGAAATTCAGTATACGGAAAAAGCTGCTCTTCCTCATTGCGGTGCTTTCCCTTGCGCTGATCATCGCCTCGGTTCTGATCTCCTCGCGTCTGTATTCGGATTCTCTGGAGCAGAACATGAAGGGGCTCTGCACCGAAACGGCAGACTCCTTAAGGGAAAGCCTTGAGAGCGACCATATCGATTTCATGATCGGCTACCGGGACAAGATAAAGGCAGTCTATGATCAGAACCGGGAACTGCTTGAGGAAGCGGCGGTGCGCGAATTTGAGAGTATGGATCAAAAGGAAGAGTTCTATTCGGGGATGACCGAGGGCATTTTTCCGCCGAAGCACGGCATAGGCCTGTCCTATGATATGCTGGTCTTCAATTCGGAATACAGCCAGGTCCTTGACCGGATCGATATGCTTTCCTTTGCCGCCGGTATGGATACGGCTTCGGTTTTTATCTATGACCGGGAATACGGCAATATGATTTATCTGATCGACCGCATGCCGGAAAACTCCAATCTGTACAACTTCCCGGCCAGTATCAGCAAGCCGTGGGATGCGCAGTTAAAAGCAGTGCTGGAAGCCGGCGGTTCGGCGGTGTATATGACGAGTGAAGCCTGCTTTGCCGTCCAGCAGGTGGGCGACGAGAATATCTTTCTGCTCTTTTCCGAACAGAACACGGATATACACGAGAGCATGAAGCTGTTTTCGCTGTATTCCTTCGTGATCACACTGGCGGCCACCCTGGTGATCGGCCTTGTGGTCCTGCTCTTTGCCAATAAGCTGATCGTGCGGAATATTAAAAAGCTGACGGCCGCGTCCGAGCGCTTTACCTCTGAGATCCACGGCGGCAGTCCTGAAAAGGTCTCGGCAGCCATTACCTCCCGGGACGAGATCGGAGAGCTGTCCGAACAGTTTGATCTGATGCAGGATTCGATCGTGGGTTATGTCAGGAGCCTGGAGGAAAAAACCTCCAAAGAAGAGAAAATGAAGGCCGAACTGACATTAGCCGCCCGGATCCAGTCGGAATCGCTGCCGAAAGACGGTCTGCGTGCAGGACTTGCTCAGATCTCAAGCTTTTTAAAGCCTGCGCGGGAGGTCGGCGGCGATTTCTACGATTATTTCATGCTGGATGAACAGCGGATGTTTTTCTGCCTGGCGGATGTCTCCGGAAAAGGCATCCCTGCCGCGCTTTTTATGATGCGGGCAAAGGAATTGATCAAGGCAGAGATCATGACGGGAAGGGCGCTTGAAGATTTTGCCTGCCGCCTGAATAATGCGCTGTGCGCCGGCAACGAAGAGAGTATTTTTATCACGGCCTTTTTCGGGATCCTGGATATAAAGAGCGGAGAGCTTTCCTACCTGCGGGCAGGGCATGAGCAGCCCTTCCTGCGGCGGGACGGCGCGGCTGTCATGATCAGCGAAGAGTCCAATCTGGTCCTCGGGCTGTTCGAAAACATGGCTTTCACAGCGGATAAGCTGCTGCTTCAGCCGGGGGACGCGCTGCTTATGTATACCGACGGCCTGAACGAAGGCTGCAATGAGGAAAAAGAAGAGTTCGGCTATGAACGCATTGCGAAGACCTTCGTGACGGCGGAAGACGGGACGGAAGAAGCGCTGTACGATGCCTTGTGCGCCTTCTGCGGAGAAGAAGAGCAGTTCGATGACGTGACCATGCTGGTGCTGCGCTTTGGAAAAGAAATAAGGGTCGAAATCGCGGATCCCTGCTATGACGATATTACAAAAGTGTGTGATGCGGTGCTCGCGGAACTGAAGGATATTGATCAGGACAGGGCATCGGAGATCGGCCTGATGATCGATGAGGTCATGAACAACCAGATCAGCTATGCTTTTCACGGCACAGCACATCCGCATATCACCGTCCGCTGCATTCGCGGCGGCGGGGAGGTCATCCTGTGCTTTGAAGACAACGGCAAGGCGTTTGACCCATTAAGGGAAGCCACGCCCGAAAAGTTAGCCAAATCAGAAGGCGGCTTTGGCATCCTTCTTGTCAAAACCCTGTCGGATGCACAGAGTTATGAAAGGAAGGACGGCCTCAACCGCCTGAGCTTCAGGAAAAAGATTGGCTAAGCCTTCATTCCAAAAGAGAGGCGGCTGCCCCCTGCCTGAGCAGGGAAGCAGCCGCCTCTCTTCTATTCTTCCGCGAAATCGGTGTCCATGGTTGTCTGGAGCGTGTAGCCCGGGAAGGCTTTCTGCACGTCGCTTACAGCGGCGGCATAGACCGCCTTGCGGTCTTCGGCGTCAAAGCTGATCACAAGGTCAAAGCGAAGCGCCTTTTTATCCTTGATCAGGTAGAAGCCGTGCATCTGCTTCACATGCGGATGGGAGAAGACGATCTCGCGCACCTTTCTGTGCATGGCGATCACTTCTTCATCTTTCGTGTTGACCGAGTACACACCGATGGCAGTCAGGATGACCTGGTGTTGTTTGTAGACCGCCATCTGGATATTGCGGATCAGCAGGTCCAGCTGGTCGGCAGAATAGGTGTCCGGAACCTCGATATGGATGGACCCGTTCCAGGTATCGGGACCATAGTTGTTCAGTACGAGGTCGTAGGCGCCCTGGACTTCCGGAAAGCCAATCACCGTTTTCTTGATGTTTTTGGCAAGCTCCGGATCGTTCTTTTCTCCCAGGATCTGAGAAATCGTATCCTTCAGCATTTCGATGCCGGATTTGATGATGACCAGGGAAATCAACGCGCCAAGCCAGGCCTCGAGGGACAGCCCGAAGATCAGGAAAATGCCGGCAGCCACCAGCGTGGAGGCGGAGATGACAGAGTCCAGGGTGGCATCTTCACCGCTGTTGATCAGGGAATCCGAATTGACCTTCTTGCCTACGGCTTTCACATAGCGGCCGAGCAGGATCTTGACGACCACGGCTACCGCGACAATGATCAGGGATACGGTGTTATATTCCGGTGTCTCGGGATGAATGATTTGTTTCACAGACTCCACAAAGGAGGTGATGCCGGCATACAGCACGATCACCGAAATGATCATGGCGCTTAAGTACTCGATGCGTCCGTAGCCGAAGGGATGCTTCTTGTCCGGTTCCCTGCCGGCAAGCTTGGTTCCGATGATCGTGATGAGGGAGCTGCCCGCATCAGAAATGTTGTTGACTGCGTCGAGTACGATGGCTATGGAGTTGGTTAACAGGCCGATCACAGCCTTGAAGCCGGCAAGGAAGACATTGGCGATGATCCCGATAATACTGGTTTTGACAATTGTTTTTTCGCGGGAATTGCTTATCGCTTCCATTTGGTTGTTATTGTTCATTATGAATGATTGCCTCGGATATGGGATTTTTACAGAGCGGCCTGAACCGCAGCTTTAACTTCCTTCATATCAACGGTGGGTTCGAAACGGGCCACGACCTTTCCTTCGCGGTCGATCAGGAACTTGGTGAAATTCCATTTGATATAGGCCTTGTCGCCGAATTTCTTGTTGTTCATCTCGGAAAACTTGTTCATCGCGGCAAACTTCAGACCCTTGCCGAATCCGGTGAAAGGCTTTTCGGTGGCAAGATAGGCAAACAGCGGCTCAGCAGTTTCGCCGTTCACATCGATCTTTTTGAACTGAGGGAATTCCGTCCCGAACTTAAGCGTGCAGAACTCATGGATCTCATCATCGCTGCCGGGAGCCTGGCCTGCAAACTGATTGCAGGGGAAGTCCAGAATCTCGAAGCCCTGATCCTTCATTTCCTTATACATGGCTTCCAGGGGTTCATAGTGCGGAGTGAAGCCGCAGCCGGTGGCGGTGTTCACGATCAGCAGGACCTTGCCCTGATAATCGGACAGGCTGACGTCGTGTCCCTGTCTGTCTTTTACGGTGAAATCATAAACTGTGCTCATACTTGTGCTCCTTTCGTATTCTTGGCTTTTTCTGGCTTGTTGCTTAAGAGTTCGTCCAGCAAAGCCCGCAGTGCAAACGCCTTTTCCGGCGGCAGTTTAATGCATCCGGCGACTTCGGCGGGGACATCCTTTGCCTGTTCCTGCAGCGCGCGGCCTTCTTCGGTGAGCGAGATCACGACGACCCGGTCGTCATCCCTGTCACGATCTTTGCGTACCAGGCCTGCCTGCTGCATTTTTTTCAGAAGAGGAGACAGTGTCCCGTTGTCCAGCATCAGCCTGCTGCAAAGCTCGCCGACAGGGACTTTGTCATGTTCCCACAGGGCAAGCAGGACAATATACTGCGTATATGTCAGACCTAAGGGCTTTAGCAAAGGCGTATAGAGGTTGATGACATTCCTTGCTGCGGCATAAAGCGGGAAACACAGCTGGTTGGAGAGCTTCATCGCTTCGCGATAATCGTAGTCCACAGGATACTTCTCCTTTCATATTTGATACAATTATATTTTATCAAACATAAAAAACGGCGTCAAGCCTTTTTTAAAGATTTTTTGCGGCACACAGGCCTTTTCAGGACTGTTCAGCATACATGACCTTGGAATAGGTATGAATGATTTCGACAAGTTCGTTCAGCGATATGACGGTCTTGCTGTTGAGGCATTCCAGAAGGAGATTCAGGACGCCGGCATTATGGAAAAACGCCTTATAATACTTCACCGGATCACCGGATTCCCCTAAGGTCAGATCAACATGCGCACGGATCAGCAGGGGAAGATAATTGCCCCGCTCCCTGCAGGTGCAGAAACGGCGTATGGTCGGGTCATTCAGAAAGCGCTGGAGGTAATCCCGGATAAAGCGGCGCTGAACGCCGCCGTTTTCAAGCGGCAGGCTCCACTGATGTGCTCTTCCGGCAAAGGCCTCCTGGACACTCTCCCACAGGACCTCTTTAACTAACTGATCTCGGTAATTATAGTGTGCGTAAAAGGTGGAGCGGTTGACGTGTGCCTGCTGACAGAGAAGCGAGACAGAAATCTCTTCCGGCTCCTTTGTCTGAAATAGTTCCAGAAACGCTTTCTTCAGTGCCGCTTTGCTGCGCATGGCTCTTGCATTTCTTCTGTCCAATGGCGTCCTCCTTCAAAGAATTCCGACAAATGTCGGATTTTGTTTGTTGTCTTTTATTTTAGTGAAACTTATAATCATTGTAAAGACCGAACAGGCAAATGCAGTGCAATAACAATACAATAAAAGAGGAACGACTATGAGCAGACTGAAAATCAGAACGAGAAGCCAGGCTCAGGAGCTCGTGGACAACATGTATGCGGGAATGGAACGCCGGATCGCGGCGAGCCCTTCCGGTCTGTGTCCCATCGACATTACCTTAAGCTTTCTGAACCTGTGCCATGCCCAGTCCTGCGGCAAATGTACGCCGTGCCGGATCGGGCTCGGACAGCTGTCCGCACTGCTGCGGCGCGTGCTGGACGGAGAAGCGACCATGGAAACCTTAAAGCAGATCAAGGCAACGGCGCGGGACATTGCCGACAGTGCAGACTGTGCGATCGGCTTCAATGCCGCGACGCTTGTCCTGAACGGTATGGCGGGCTTTGAAGATGACTTCCGGGAACACATCCTGCATCATCAGTGCCTGGCATCCCACCGCAATTCGGTCCCGTGCATCACGCTATGTCCTGCCGGCGTGGACGTGCCGGGCTATATTTCCCTGATTGCAGACGGCCGTCCCGCAGATGCCGTGCGTCTGATCCGCAAGGACAATCCCTTCCCGACGGCCTGTGCCTACATCTGCGAGCATCCCTGCGAGAGCCGCTGCCGCCGCAGCATGATCGATGACCCGCTCAACATCCGGGGCCTGAAAAAGTTTGCCGTTACTGAGGCGGGAGACGTGCCGAATCCGCCGTGCGCGGAGGCGACCGGCAAAAAGATCGCGGTCATCGGTGGGGGCCCGAGCGGGCTGTCTGCGGCATATTACCTGCGCCTGATGGGCCATGCGGTCACCGTTTACGAGAAACGAAAACAGCTGGGCGGCATGCTTCGCTACGGCATTCCGAGCTACCGCTTCCCGAGGGAAAAGCTGGACGCCGAGATCGCCTCCATCCTCTCCACAGGCATTGAGGTCCACACCGATATCGATATCGGAAAGGACGTCACTATGGAGCAGATCCGGCGTGACTATGATGCGGTGTATATTGCAATCGGTGCGCAGGCGGACCGCAAGGTCGGCCTTCCCGGTGAGGAGAGCGGCCAGGTGATTTCCGCCGTGGAGATGCTCCGCCGGATCGGCGACTATCAGATGCCTGATTTCAGCGGGAAAAAGGTCGTGGTTATCGGCGGCGGCAATGTGGCCATGGACGTGAACCGCTCAGCCGTCCGTCTGGGGGCGGAGAAGGTCACCTGCGTGTACCGCCGCCGTCAGGCCGACATGACGGCTCTGCCTGAAGAAGTGGAAGGAGCGCTTGCCGAGGGCGTCGAGTTAATGACCATGATGGCGCCTGTACGCATCGAAGCGAACGAAGAAGGCAATGCCGCTGCGCTTTGGGTGAAGCCTCAGGTTGCCGGCGCCTTTGACCGGGGTGGGAGGCCTTCACCGGCTCCTTCGGATATGCCTGAAGTGCGCATCCCTGCAGATCTGATCATCGTGGCTGTTGGACAGGGCATTGAATCCCGCCACTTCGAAGAATCCGGCATCACCGTAAAGCACGGATCCATCAACGCCGGGGATGACATGGCTTTGGATGATGAGAAGGTTTTTGCCGGCGGAGACTGCGTGACCGGGCCGGCCACCGCTATCCGGGCGATTGCAGCCGGCAAGGTGGCGGCCGCCAATATCGACGAGTTCCTTGGCTTTAAGCATGAGATTTCTGCGGATGTGGTCCTGCCCGCACCGAGGATCAACAGCGTGGTGCCGCGCGGCCGAGTAAATCTGACGGAACGCGAAGCGAGTGAAAGAAAGAAGGATTTTGAGGCGATCGAACATGATATGACCTGCATGCAGGCGAACCTCGAATCCTCACGCTGCCTGCACTGTGACTACTTCGGCTTCGGCAACTTCAGAGGAGGGAGAGAAACGAAATGGTAAAACTGACGATCGACGGACGAGCCGCTCTTGTCCCTGAAGATTCCACGATCCTGGAAGCGGCTGCTTCTCTCGGGATCCGCATCCCTACTCTCTGTTATCTGAAGGGCATCAATGAGATCTCTGCCTGCCGCATCTGTGTGGTCGAGGTGGAGGGCTTTGAACGCCTGGTTCCATCCTGCACCGAAAAGGTTGCCGAGGGCATGGTCGTGCATACGAATTCACAGCGCGCCAGAACAGCCAGAGAGACGAACCTGAAGCTGATCCTGTCGCAGCATGACGGCGACTGCACCACCTGCGTGCGTTCCCAGAACTGCCAGCTGCAGGACCTTGCTTCGGAGCTGAACATTATCGACAATCCTTACCAGAAGGATGTTAAAAAGAATGAGTGGCCGGAGAACAGCTACCTGATCCGCAAGGAGAGCAAGTGCATCAAATGCATGCGCTGCATCGAGGTCTGCGATAAGATCCAGACGTTAAAGGTCTGGGACGTGAAGGGCAGCGGCTCGCGCACGACCGTGGGCGTCCGCCTGAACCGCCTGTTCACCGAGGCAGACTGCGCGCTCTGCGGACAGTGTATTACGCATTGCCCGACCGGTGCTCTGTCCATCCGCGACGACACGGCAAGGGTTACGGCAGCGCTGGAAGATCCTGAGATCACGACCGTAGTCCAGGTGGCGCCGGCTGTCCGGACCGCGTGGGCGGAACAACTCGGCCTGACAAGAGAAGAAGCTACGGTGGGCCGCATGACTTCCGCACTCCGCGCACTCGGTTTCGATTATGTCTTTGACACCAACTTCACGGCAGACCTGACCATCATGGAGGAAGGCAGCGAGTTCATCGAGCGCTTTACGCACAGAGATCAGTACCGCTGGCCGATGTTCACGTCCTGCTGCCCCGGCTGGGTACGCTTCGTGAAATCCCAGTACCCTGAGTACACGACGAATCTGTCCACAGCAAAATCACCGCAGGCCATGTTCGGCGCGGTGGCGAAGAGCTATTTCGCGGAAAAGATCGGTGTGGACCCGCATAAGATGCGCGTTATCTCCGTGATGCCCTGTACGGCGAAAAAGAGCGAAGCGGACATCCCGAATCTAACGGATGCCTGCGGCGATCCGGACGTGGATGTGGTCATCACCACGCGCGAGCTGGGACGCCTGTTGCGGAGCTACCACGTGAATGTGAAGGATCTGGAGGAAACCGCTTTTGATTCGCCGCTTGGCAGCGGAACCGGTGCAGCCGTGATCTTCGGTGCGACCGGCGGCGTCATGGATGCTGCGCTCCGCAGTGCCTATTTCCTGGTTACAGGCAAGAACCCGCCAGCCGATGCCTTCACCGCTGTCCGCGGAATGAAGGGCTGGAAGGAGGCCTGCTTTGAGGTGCCGGGTGCTGGTACTGTGCGCGTGGCTGTGGCAAGCGGCCTCGGCAACACCAGGGCGTTAATGGAAGCCGTGAAAAAGGGCGAGGTGGAATATGATTTCGTCGAGATCATGGCCTGTCCCGGCGGATGCTCGGGCGGCGGCGGACAGCCGATCCACGAAGGCGAGGAGCTGGCCGATACCCGCGGAAAGATCCTCTGGAATCTGGACAAAAACAGCGATCTTCGCTTCTCCCACGAGAATCCGGACGTGATGGCGCTGTACAGCGAATACCTCGAAAAACCGCTTGGACACAGATCACATCATCTGCTGCATACGGATCTCACGGAATGGGAAGTTCCGTTAAATCCGGATCTGAAATAGCGGCATACAAAAAGGACTGTGAAATCACAGTCCTTTTTGATTCAGCTCCGTGAGGCATGCATCGTGAACTGGCCGGTTGCAAGATGATGCTCCCGGTCGTCGTAGACATCCACCTGAACGATGACCAGAGTACGCCCGGACCGTATCACCTGTCCGACGGCACGCAGGCTTTTCGCTTCTGCGTCCGCATAGAGAAAGTTCAGGCTGCTGCCCGCGGTCACGATATGGGCGTCTTCATTCAGGCTGTCGGCGGCGACACCGCAGGCAACGTCAGCCACGGAGAAAACAATGCCGCCGTGAGGGATGCCATAGATGTTTTTGTGCTCCGGCTTAAGGCTCACGCCGATCTCCGCGTGCCCCTCGCTCACGGCTAAGGGGCGGATGCCGTTAAAAGAATCATAGGGACAGCGGTCAAGCCATGCGGTCAGTTTTTCTGCCTGTTCTTTCGTCATAACGTTACCTCCGGCGGGAAGATTATTCGGGATGAAATGCGCTCACGTTAACCAAGGGCAACATCCAGGGCCATCATCAGGCTGAAACCGACCGCAAAGGACACAACCCCGATATTGGAATGCTTGCCTGCGGACATTTCCGGAATCAGCTCCTCCACGACCACATACAGCATGGCACCGGCGGCAAAGGAGAGGAAATAGGGCATGGCCGGCACTACCGTGCTTGCGATCAGAACGGTCAGACCGCCGAAGACCGGTTCCACAGCCCCGGATAAAACTCCCAGCCAGAAGGATTTCGGCTTGCTTTTGCCCTCGGCAAAGAGCGGCATGGAGATGATCGCGCCCTCGGGAAAGTTCTGGATCGCGATGCCGAGCGCTAAGGCTAGGGCGCCGCCGGCAGTGATATTGGCTGATCCGGAAACGAGGCCGGCATAGACGACGCCCACGGCCATCCCCTCGGGGATATTGTGCAGCGTAACGGCGAGGACCATCATGATGGTGCGGTCCAGCCTGCTTTTCGGTCCCTCCGTCTGATCCATCTGATCAATGCTTCTGTGCAGATGCGGAATGATGTGGTCCAGGAGCAGCAGAAACAGAATGCCGAGCCAGAAACCGACAAAAGCCGGCAGGAAGGCCCATCTGCCCATGGCTTCCGACTGTTCTATGGCCGGAACGATGAGGCTCCAGATGGAGGCGGCGACCATCACGCCGGCGGCAAAACCGGTGAGAGCCCGCTGCACACTGACTTTCAAATCATTCCGCAGAAAAAAGACACAGGCTGCACCGGCAGCCGTGCCGATAAAAGGGATCAGCAGTCCCAGGAGGATGGTTTTCATTTCCAGCCGAATAATCCTTTCTTTTCATAAGCGGCGCTTTCCACGCCCAGGCAGGTGTAGCCTGTTGCGTCAATGGCTGCTTTTAATGCCGTGGCATCAATCTCTGTCTCTGACAAGAAGGACGCTTCCTTTTTGCTGCGGGAAGCAGAAACTTTTTTGGCAGCAGGGACAGCTTTGCGGATGGCATCACAGACATGTGCCTCGCACATCCCGCACATCATACCGTCGATTTTAAGGGTGATTTTATTCATGGTTCGGATCTTGCCTTTCTCGGGTTTGTTAGCATGGGCTAACTAACTGCATTATACCCGTTTCCCGGAAGAAATCAAGCCGAATGTCTTTCGGGATCTTTGCAGACAGCTTGAAGAAAGGTCAGGAGCATCAGCACATAGCAGATCGTTTTCGGCAGCATCAGCATGCCGAGCATCGGGATAAGCCCTGCGCAGGTTGCCACGGGGATATAAAACAGGAAAGAGAGCAGAATATAGATCCATACCGGCCGGAAACGGCGGCTCTCCCCTCTCTTCTGATAGTACAGCCAGCAGATGAAGGCGCCAAGCAGTATGAAGGGGATATTGCGGAGAATGCCCCAAGTCACGTCGCTGCTGTTTTTCAGCCAGCCGTTCTGCGGGAAGAGGCAAAGGATGACGCGGACGGCTGTGCAAAGGTAAAGAAACAGCTGCGCTTTGCGGCTTTTTTGCTCATGATAATAACCGAGCCAGATATAATACAGCAGCACATAGAAAACGGTCATGGTAAGGGAAGTGACCAGTTTGCCGATGCCAAGAGCAGCCGTCATATCAGCGCTTGTGAAATAATTCAGCACGCGCGGGACCAGATGAAAGGCGTCCCCGCAGCCCAGGATGAGCGCGGCAAGGCCCATCTGCTTTTCTGTTTTGTTCCTGGCTCTTTTTAACATCACGCAGCCGCTGATGACCGCAAAGAGCAGATAAAGAATGTCAAAGCTGGATTCACCGTATTTCATCTTGATTTCCTCCGCAAGTAGTGTAGCATAAAGCGGCCAACTATGCGAGGACTATGGGTAAGAAAGAGATCAGAAGAATGCTCCGGTCTTGCTCATTTTGCGAAAAAGGATTATGATTTAGGCAGAACACAGCGTTTTGCGCGGGAGGAGACCGGGATGCGGGAGGATATATTGCGGCGGCTTTCCGAGATCACAGCGGAGGAGCAGGCGATCCTGGACGGGAAGAAAACGATCGACCGGGAGATCTACATGGACGGCAGCACCGACATGATCTCCGGGGAAAAGCTGTTAGACAAGGGCAAGCTGATTGCGATCCGTCCGCACACGCGCTTCATTGCCTTTCCGGAACACACGCACGACTACGTGGAAATGGTCTATATGTGCAGCGGCGAGACGGCGCACAGCATCAACGGCAGCAGGATCGTCCTGCACGAAGGAGAGCTTCTCATGCTGGGCCGGAACGCGCGTCAGTCGATAGAGCCTGCCGGCGCGGCGGACATCGCCGTGAACTTTATCATCCGTCCCGAATTCTTCACCGGAACGCTGCCGTATCTCGGCGAGGAGGAGACTCCGCTGAGGCGCTTTGTGGTGCGCTGCCTGACCGGAGAATATGACGCGGGCTTTTTGCTTTTCCGTGTGGCGGACGTTCCGACGATCCAGAACCTGATCGAGAACCTGCTGCTCATGATCCCGGAGGAGGCGCCGAACAGGCGCAGCATCCTCCAGGCGACGATGGGGCTTTTGTTTGCGCATCTGCTGAACCATACGGAGACCCTGACGCTCTCAAACGGCGAGCAGGAGACGGTCTTTTCCGTTCTCCGCTACGTGGAGGAGCATTATAAAGACGGGAGCCTCGGCGAGCTTGCCGCGCGGGAGCACTATGAACTGACAGCGCTTTCCCGCCTGATCCGCGCCCGCGTCGGGAAGACCTATACCGAGCTCGTGCAGGAAAAGCGGCTGTCGCAGGCGGCGTGGCTGCTGAAAAACACCGACCGCAGGGTGGATGAGATCGCCCGCTTGGTCGGCTATGAGAACGTGAGCTACTTCCACCGCATTTTTGCCTCGCGCTTCGACTGCTCTCCGAAACATTACCGGGACTGCAAATAAGGACACTTTTTTGCCAACTGGGGACATTGAAGAAGGCCTCTTTATCCTGTAAGCTTTTAGCAGGATGAAGAGGTGCTTTTTTATGAAATATTATCTTGCTGTAGACATCGGTGCTTCCTCCGGAAGACACATCGTAGGCTGGATGGAAGACGGCGAACTGAAGACCTGCGAGGTATACCGTTTCCCGAACGGGGTCGCAGAGAGGGACGGACATCTGACCTGGGATATCTCCGCCCTGACGGCGCATGTGAAGGAAGGCATTGCCAAGGCGGTGGAACGCTTTGGCGATATCGTCAGTCTGTCTGTTGATACCTGGGGCGTGGACTACGTCCTTCTGCGAGGGGAAAGAGAAGTGCTGCCGGTCTATGCGTACCGCGACGGCCGGACGGCGGACGTGATCGGCGGCGTACATGAGAAGATTCCTTTTTCCGAGCTGTACCGCCGCACCGGCTGCCAGTTCCAGCCCTTCAACAGCATCTATCAGCTCTGCGACGACAAAAGAAGGGGGAGGCTCCGGGGCGTGACGGATCTTCTGATGATCCCGGAGTACCTGATGTACAAGCTGACCGGGGTAAAGAGCAGGGAATACACGAATGCGACGACAACGGGCCTTGTGAACGCAGAGACAGGGGCGTTTGACCGGGAGATCACGGAAAGGCTGGGCCTTCCGGAGCAGCTTTTCCCGGAGCTGCAAAGGCCCGGGACAGTCATCGGAAGCTATGAGGGGATAAAGGTCGTCCTCTGTGCGACGCACGACACCGCCTCCGCCGTCGAGGGCATCCCGATGGAAGGGAACCATCCGTATATTTCGAGCGGGACCTGGAGCCTTTTGGGCGTAAAGACGGAAAGACCGCTTGCGGATGCAAAAAGCGCGGTCGGGAACTGGTCGAACGAAGGCGGACCGGGCTATAACCGCTACCAGAAAAACATCATGGGCATGTGGCTCGTGAATGAGCTGAGACGGGAGCTCTGCCCGGAAAAGCCCTTTGACGAGATCGTCCGGGAGGCGCAGGAGAGCCGCTTCGACGGGAGAGTGGACGCGGACGATGCGGCGTTTCTTTCCCCAAGGAGCATGAAGGCCGCCTTCGACGCGGCGCTTAAGGAAAAGCCCCGCGTACCTGCCGATTACTTCCGCTGCGCTTACCGCTCCCTTGCGCACTGCTACGCCGCCGCGGTCCGGGAGCTGGAGGAAAACACGGGAAAAACGTATGAAAAGATCTATATCGTGGGTGGCGGCGCGAAGAACGCCTTCCTCAATCGCCTGACGGCTGAGGCCACGGGAAAAAATATCATCGCCCTGCCCATCGAGGCGACGGCGATCGGAAATCTGAAGATACAGCTATTGCATAAGTTCGATTGACAAGGTCACAGATCTTGAATCTCACTTAAGACGGAGGCAGACAGATGAGCTATCTTGAAGCAAAAGAAAAATATGCAGCCCGTGGCATCGATACCGACGCCGCGATCGCGAAACTGAAGACCGTTCCGGTCTCGCTGCACTGCTGGCAGGGGGACGACGTGCGCGGCTTTGACACCGACCCCTCGAAGCCCCTGACGGGCGGCATCCAGACGACCGGCAACTACCCCGGAAGAGCGCGGACGCCGGACGAGCTGATGGCGGACCTTGACGAGGCGTTAAAGCTCATTCCCGGCAGACCGAAGATGAACCTGCACGCAAGCTACGCCATCTTTGAAAACGGCGAGTGGGCGGATAGAGACAAGCTGGAACCGAAGCACTTCCGGAAATGGGTGGAATTCTGCAGGGAGCGCGGCCTCGGCTGCGACTTCAACCCCACCTTCTTCTCGCATCCGAAATGCGACCCGTTAACGCTGTCCTCGCCGGATGAGGAGACCCGCAGGTTCTGGATCGAACACGGCAAGGCAAGCATCCGGATCTCGAAATATCTTGCGGAAGAACTGGGCGAGCCCTGCGTGATGAATATCTGGACCGGCGACGGCCTTAAGGACGTCCCCGCCGATCGCATGGGGCCGCGCCTGCGCTATAAGGAGAGCATCGACGAGATCCTTTCCGAACCCTTTGATTTTAAAAAGGTCAAGCCCTGCATCGAGTCCAAGGTCTTCGGCATCGGCGTGGAGGCCTACACGGTGGGCTCTGCCGAATTCGCGTTGTCATACGCGGCCATGAACCGCGACAAGTGCATCCCGCTCATGGACAACGGCCACTATCATCCCACCGAGGTGGTGTCTGACAAGATCCCGGCGCTGCTGGCCTTCTTCCCGGAGATCGCGCTGCACGTCACGCGTCCCATCCGCTGGGACTCCGACCATGTGGTCCTTTTTGACGACGAGACGAAGGAGATCGCGCGCGAGATCGTGCGCTGCGGCGGACTGGACGGCCGGGTGAACATTGCCCTCGACTATTTCGACGCCTCGATCAACCGCGTCTCCGCCTGGGTCACCGGCTACCGAAACGTGCAGAAGGCGCTGCTCTTTGCCCTGCTGCAGCCGAATGACGAGCTGAAGGCGCTGCAGGACGGCGGAAACTTTACGAAGCTCATGGTGGCGCAGGAGGAACTCAAGACCCTGCCCTTCGGCGAGGTCTGGGACGAATACTGCCGCGTCTGCGGAAAGCCCCTGGACGGCGAATGGTTTTCCGAAGTGGAACGCTACGAAAAAGAAGTGCTGGAGGCAAGAAAATGAAAGACGTTCTGACAGCTCCTTTCATGGTGGAGATGATCCGTACCGCGACCAATATGTATGCCCACGGCTGGGATGAGCGAAACGGCGGCAATATCAGCCTGATGCTTGATGAAAACGAGGTCCGCGAATACCTGGATGCGGAAAATGTGATCCGGAAGATCCCGACCGGCTTCTCTGCACCGGAGCTTGACGGGAAAATTTTCCTCGTCACCGGGACCGGCAAGTATTTCAAAAACGTGCAGTACGAGCCTGTGGAGAATCTCGGCATCGTCCGCTTAAGCGAAGAGGGACGGACGGCGGAGCTGCTCTGGGGCTTTACGGACGGAGGAAAGTTCACCAGCGAATTCCCCGCGCACATGATGAGCCATGTGGCAAGGCTGGAAAGCGATCCGATGAGCCGCGTCGTCATGCACTGCCATCCGGCGAATCTTCTCGCCATGACCTACGTGCATACGCTGGACGAAAGAGCTTTTACCCGCACTCTCTGGCAGATGTGCACCGAGTGCATCGTGGTCTTCCCGGACGGCGTGAACGTGCTGCCCTGGATGCTCTGCGGCACCAATGAGATCGGCGAGGCAACGGCGGAAAAGATGCGCGAGGCAAGGCTCGTGGTCTGGGCGCAGCACGGCATCTACGGCGCGGGCCGCAGCCTGGACGAGACCTTCGGCCTTATCGAGACGGCGGAAAAGGCGGCGGAGATCTACATGAAGATCGCCCATCTGCCACTCGTAAATACCATTACCGACGCCCAGATGCATCTGCTTGAAAAGCGCTTCGGCGTGAAGGCAAGAGACGGATATCTGGAAGAAGCAGAAGACTGATCCGCGTGACAAAAGGCAGTACACAGAAAAAAGAGCCCGGAACCGGCAGGTATCCAGGGCTCTTTCCGTATATAAGGCAGTATGGCGCTTCCGGGTCAGGAGAAGAAATCCCACCGGGAAAGCAGAAGGCCGGGGATCACGACCAGGAGGAAGAATGCCCAGCTGATCAGAGTGAAGGTCTTAAGGAAAGCCTTGCCGTTTCCGGGATAATCGCGCACATATATCCGGAAATTGATCACCGAGGCGAGGGATCCGATCAGAGAACAAAGGCCGGCCGTATCAGCGCCGTAGATCAGTCCGGCAAAATTCCGGCTGAACGGATAAAGCACGATGGTTGCCGGCACGTTTGAGATCAGCTGGCTTAACCCTATTGCCCACCAGTACTCGTTTCCGGCTACGCTCCTTTCCAGAAAACCGCCGATCTGAGGGTTCCGGGCGACTGAGGAGGAAAAGACGAAGAAGCATAAAAAAGTCGAAAGAAGAACATAGTCTACCTTCGCGAAGAGTCTGCGGTCGGCGGCGGCGACAGCAGCCAGAACGCAGACTAAGGCCGCCGGCCATAAGGGCGTACGTGTCACGATGACAAGGATCACGAGAATAAACAGGCCCACATACATCAGGCGGCGATAACTGCCTTTCTGCGGTGCGGTATCATCTTCTTTGCAGCAAAAGGGAACATGCCGTTCATTGCGGCAGACAATAAGGACAAAACAGATTAACAGAAGCCCGGAAAGCAGGCAGAGCGGAAGCATATGCATCAGGAATCTTCCGAGACCGATCTCAGCCTGCCCGTACAGAAACAGATTCTGGGGACTGCCGAAAGGCGTGAGCAGAGAGCC
>DJYD01000068.1:7484-24660 GCA_002449955.1 Lachnospiraceae bacterium UBA6987 | reverse complement strand
CCGCCCTGACGAAACAGCAGGATCGTCAGGGGAACGAAGATCAGCAGCGAAACGTCGTTGGTCACGAACATGGAGGAGAAAAAAACACCGAAGACAAGAAACAGGCTCAGGGAAGTCAGGGATCTCAGCTTTCCGGCAAGCCGTACCAGCGGCTGCAGAACATTCTCCTGCTTAAAGCCTTCCAGAACGCAAAGCATCATCAAGAGGATCCCTAAAGTACGCCAGTCGATGTCGTGAAGCAGTTCCGGCGTCGGCGGTGTGATGATGAGCCCCGCCAGGGCAGCAAGAAGCGACAGGAGGAGCATAGGCTCTTTCTTCAGAAAACGGATCAATTTGTTGCTTTTGGATCTTATCATGGTTTTCCGCAAACAGTGTAAAGCTGCTGCATCTCCGATAAATTTCTGGGGCCAATTGTATAGTCGGCCATTGCTGATGTCAAGAAGAAAAAGGGCTTTCGCTTTCTCTGCCGAGGCGCAGAGCGGCGGAAGCCCTGGCCTTGGTCGATCACTGTGAGGAAAGAAATGTGGCTGCGGAGCTCGCCGTGTACGCAAACGGCGACGCCAATCTGGCCTACGGCTTTTCCAAGGTCCTGCTGGTCAATTATACCAAGGCCAAAACGCTGGAATTTGCCGCGCAGGGCTGCCGGGTCGTTACCGTTTCCCCTGGCGCCGTTCTGACGGAAGTCATGAATGCGGAGATGGAGAACGAAGCGACGAAGCAGTTCGTGGCCTCCATCCCTGTCGGCCGGGTCGGACAGCCTGAAGACATTGCCTATCTGTGCGATTTCCTGGCAAGCGACAAGGCGGGCTACATCACCGGCGTCGATATCGTGATCGACGGCGGAAGCCTTGCCCTGATCGCCGCCTACGCAAAACAGCAGCAGTAAACAGCAGTGCGGTGAAGACCGGCTTAATACGCGTGCCATCCTGCATTCGCTCAGGATGACACGCGTATTGTTTGTTGATGGGGCGAGATGCGTATTCTTGCTCAGGATAACACGTTCTCTTCGCTGAAAACGATTTCCACCTTCCCGCGGAGCTTGTCCGGGAGAAAGCGGTCGCTCCTTATGTGCTTTGTTTTGAGGATCACCCGCTTAAGGCCGGTGCAGCCGAGAAAGGCTTCGTCGTCGAGGTAGTCCACGTTTTCGGGGATGACGATCTCCTTTAAGGAGGAGCATCTCTGAAATGCGTGGTCCCAGATCTGGCCGAGCGTTGAGGGCAGGCTGATGCGCTCAAGCGCCGTATCGTCGATGAAGGCGCTGTTGTTCAGCTCGGTGACGCCCTCCGGGACCACAAGCTCCTTCAGGCGCCTGTTCCCGCCCACCGCGGCATAGTCGATGCAGCTGATGCCTTCCGGAAGCAGAACCTCCGTCAGGCTGTCGCAGTTGCAGATGGATTCGTAGCCGAGCGCGTCCGCGCGCGCAGGCAGGACCAGCTTTTTCAGGCTCTTGCAGCAGAAAAAGGCATAGGAAGGGATCACCCGGACGCTTTCCGGGATCTCTAATTCCTCAAGCTGCGTGCAGAAGCTGAACGCGCTGCCTTCCAGTTCCGTAAGGCCTGAGGGCAGCTTGATGCGGTGCAGATAGTGGCTGTGCGCAAAGGCGCCGTCGCCGATCACCGTGACGCCTTCCGGAACGCAGATCTCGGGCTTTCTCCTTGCCGAAGGGTAGAGGAGGAGCTTTTTTTGTGCCTTGTCATACAGCACGCCGTCCATAGAGGAGAAGACGGGATTGTCCGGGGAAACGTCTATCTGCAGCAGGTGGCTGCCGTCTCCGAAATAAAGCGCGAGGTCGCCGAGCTCGGTCAGGCTGGCCGGGATCACGACTCTGCGCACGGACACAGCCTCCTGAAATGCGCCGGTGCCGAGCTTTATGACACCTTCCGGCAAAATGAGCTCGCGGAGGGAAGTGCAGTCCTCGAACGCCATATCCCCGATCTCTTCTAAGCCTGCCGGCCAGCGGATCGTCTCAAGGCTGCGGAAATAATTAAAGCTTCCAGCCGGGATCTTCCGGATCCCGTCCTTTAATTCCAGATGACGGATATCGTCCCGAAAGTCTTCACTGGTCCAGTAATCGAGCTTGTCGGCAAAGCTGTCAACGATCAGCGTATCGCCTTGAATGGTGTATGACTTCAGATGCATTTTGCTTAAGAACCTCTTTTTCTATTCCTGATCCAGCTCTTCTCCCAGGATCTTCTGTATGACCGGCGCAAAAGCGGCATCATATTCTGCCTGCTCGGCACTGCGGCGCTCAGCTCCGGTCCCAGCAGCCTGTTCGGCGCGGATCCAGCGAAGCTGCCCAGCCGCCTTTTCTGTCTTGATAGCTACCTGGGTGTACTCCGGCCCAATCATCAGGAGCTTTAGTGCATCTCCTGCAGACAGATAGCCGCTGCTGATGATCCCGTAGGTCTCAAAGATCGTGTCGTTTGCGATCGGCCCGATCACCACGTCCGCGGAAAGCGTATCATGGCCCCTGCGGTTGCGGAAGATGTAGCCAAACCAGCTTTCGTCCCGGTCAAAACGCTGAACAGCAAGGTCAGCTTCGTCAAATTCATATTCATTGATCACGGCGTCCGTCCCAGCCCAGCGGCGGGCAAATTCAAGGTCAGGCGTCAGGTAAAAGCCAGGACCGAAGTCGGCGTTCTTGCGGCCGAGTGAGATATCCGGATCGCGGATCACGTCAGTTCCGGTATGATACAGCTTCATATTTTTCCTCCGGACCGCTCAGACGGTCAGACTTCCTGGTGATGCAGGAGGGGCTGTGTGCAGATCTCATTTTTCTCCGCTTTTTTCACAAAGCGGATCAGCCGGAATACCAGAACGATATCAAGCAGGGCTAAAAGGAGCGCAACGATGACGAGGTTATCGTTTATGGCAACGAATTCCTCGCTAAGGGAGAAATCATAAAGGCCGTGGATGAACCAGGAGAGGATGAAGCCTAAGCCTTTCAGGGCGGGCTTTCCTGTCCTTACACTCTTTCCGTAGAAGTACCCGACGAGAAAGCCGTAGCCGGCGTGGGGCATGCAGATCCCGCGGACCAAAACGACCGGAATGCTGGCGCCGATGGCATAGATGACGCTTTCGATTGCTCCGAAGCCGATGCCGATGATCGTCATGAGCACCGTCATATCCAGCCAGGAGAAGGGATAGGACGACTTTTTCAGCACATGTCGGAAGCCCAGATATTTGGCCAGCTCCTCCATAAGGGCCAGGACAATGAAGTTGTAAAGCGCCTGGTAGAGCAGCTTGTCGGTGTTGTGCAGACCGGTCAGGCGGAGAGCAATGTAGCTCACGCCGGAAAACAGCATCACGGGCAGCACGCACAGCGCGCCGCGGCCGAGGGCTTTGTTGCACAGCGTTTTGTAGGCGATATCACCTTTTCTGCGGTTTCTGAGCCACAGGTAAAGGGCGGCAAACGGAACGAAACTGACGACACAGGCCAGAAGAAAAACAAGCATTGTGAATGTCTCCTGCGAAATATATTGGCTGATGACCGGAGCTTGCAAGGGTAACAGGCGGAATTTCCCACCGCCTGCATCATACCATAAGAGGCGGATCAGGGAAAGACGGTCTCTCCAAAAGCGAAAAAAGTTTTAAAAATTTCAATCCAGTTTCAATAAATATCCTTTATGATAGGGCCATCAAAAGAAAAGGAGGATTTCTTCTATGAAACAAAGCAGAAAGATGTTCGCGCTGCTGACAGCAGGCCTGCTGACACTTGGCCTCTGTGCCTGCGGAAACAATGCAGCGCAGCAATCTTCAAATACAGAGACAACACTTAAGCAGGAGGTCAGTGAAGAACAGACCCTGCAGACAAGCGAGATGGCCCAGATGCAGGAAGGCCAGGCTCCTGAAATGAGCGGCGAGATGCCGCAGATGCCGAACGGTGAAGCTCCTGAAATGAACGGTGAGATGCCGCAGGTGCCGGGCGGCCAGGCTCCCGGGATGAACGGTGGTCAGTCAGGAGGCTTCGGCGGAGGGCAGTTCCCCCGGGGACAGATGCAGCAGGGGAATGCGGTAAGTGCCGAAGAGCCTTCCGCCATCGTGACCACTGACGTAGAAAACACGGCCGCAGCCCTCACTGCCGATGAGGCAGGCGCGCAGAAGATCGTGATGAGCGAGAGCAATGCGCAGGTGAAGATCGAAAGCGCGGGCACATATCTCATCAGCGGCAGCTGCTCCGACGGCAATATCGCCGTTAAGAAGGGCACCACGGGCGTCGTTCTGATCCTTCAGGATCTGGATCTGACCAGTACCACCGGTGCCACCCTTTCCTGCAACAAGGGAAGCGAGGTGAAGATCATCGTCCGCGGCGATGTAAAGCTGACGGACGCGGAAGACCCCGCGGATGAGGAATCTGCGGATACCGAAGTCGCGGACGCCTTTGACGGCGCGGCCTTAAAGGTCAAGGACGGGGCAAACGTCTGCCTGACCGGTGACGGGACCCTGACCATCGACGCCTCTTCCTGCAAGAACGGTATCAAGGTGGGCGATGCGGATACGCCCTGCTTCGTGATCGACGGTGACCTCACCATCAATATCACGGCAGCCAATGACGCGGTAAACGGCGGATATGATGTGACCATCCTGTCCGGCACCCTCAACATCAAAGCGGCGGACGATGGGCTCCATGCCGACCGGATCCTGACCCTCGGGAAGGAAGACGGCAGCGGCCCGGTGATCAATATCACGCAGAGCAAGGAAGGCCTGGAAGGCACGGTCGTCAATATGTTCGGCGGAGAAGGGAGCGTGACGGCTTCGGATGATGCCGTGAATGCGGCCAACAGCGACGGGACCTATTCCTCCGAGATGGCTTTCTCCATCAACATCACCGGAGGCACATGGAGCGTCAACAGCAACGGAGACGGTCTCGATTCAAACGGCAACATCAATATCACGGGCGGATCCACCACCATCCGCAGCGCCTCGAACGGCGGAGAGGCCGGCCTTGACTACCTCGGCAGCCTGTACGTTGCGGACGGGACCCTGACGAATTACAGCGGCGTCTCTTTTGACTCCGGTCAGGGCGGCATGGGAGGTTCCGGCGGTCAGATGCCCGGAGGCCATGGCGGCCAGATGCCGGGCGGTACCGGAACGGAAGGCCAGATGCCCGGAGGCCAGGGAACCCAGCCCGGAAACGGCGGCCAGCGCCCCGGAGGCGGCAGACACTGACCCTGCTATAACGAAAGCGGCCGGCAGTTTTACACTGCCGGCTGCTTTTTGCATGACCGGGGCGGTTGATAAATCGTTTTCCGCGTGGTACGATGGTTCCATTCTTTTCCGCGCGGGACGGCCGGCGGGGAAGAGTCAAGACGCTTCTGAGAATAAAGAGGTACCCCATGGCTGATATCAAAGCTGTTTTATTTGACCTTGACGGCACGCTCCTGCCGATGGATCAGGATGCATTCACGAGGGGATATTTCAAGCTGCTCGCAGGAAAACTCGCGCCGCTCGGCTATGAGCCGGAAGGCCTGGTCAAGGCGATCTGGCATGGGACCGCGGCGATGGTGCGCAATGACGGAAGCTGCACCAACGAGGAAGCCTTCTGGAAGGATTTTACCGGCACCTACGGTCCGAAAGCCTTAAAGGACCGTCCGCTCTTTGAGGAATTCTACGCTGTGGATTTTCAGGAGGCAAGGGTCCTCTGTGGCTTTACAGAGGAAGCGGAGAAGACCGTGTCCATGCTGAAGGCGGCAGGCGTCCGCGTGATCCTTGCCACAAATCCGATTTTTCCGGCCGTTGCGACGGAGAGCCGCATCCGCTGGGCAGGGCTCGCTCCGGAAGATTTTGAGCTCTATACGACCTATGAAAACAGCAGCTTCTGCAAGCCGAATCCCGCGTATTACGGGGAGATCCTGCAGCGCCTTGATCTGCGCGGCGAGGACTGCCTTATGGTCGGGAACGATGTCCGTGAAGATATGGCGGCAGAGACGCTCGGCTTGGAGACGTTTCTGCTTACGGACTGCCTCATCAATACGGAAAATGTGCCCTTGGACCGCTGGCCGCACGGCGGCTTTCAGGATCTGCAGGCACATCTGAAAAAACGTTTGAAACTGAATGAAGAATGATCCGGAGGGTTATGCCTGCGGGAGCTCGATGCCGATCTCCGCGTTCACAAGCTTCAGGATCATGCCGGCGGCCGCTTCCGTAAAGAAGCCGGTCTTCGGGTAGCCGATGGAAACGGTGAGGTCGCTTTTTACGGCGAGTTCGCTTTCCCCGGTGTCCCCGTTCATGCCGCTGTTGATATCCACGGCGATCACATAGGCGCCGTGGTTTTTTCTTGCCTCGTTGATCGCTCTGATGGCGCCTGCGATCGGTTCTCTGGGCATTCCCGAAAAGCCGGTCCCGAGCATGCAGTCGATAAGGACGCCGTACGCCCCGAGATCGACCTCATCCTGTCCGCAGCGCAGGATCCTTACGCCCTTCTCAAGACATCTGTTAAAGTAATACGCGCCGTCTTCCGAAAAGCGCTCATACAGGCAGTATACCGCAGGCTCCATGCCCTGGTCCTTCAGGATCTCCGCGAGCGCGTAGCCGTCGCCCGCGTTGTTGCCGCTCCCGCACACGATCAGGACCGCGTGGTCCTTCCAGCCGGAATAGGCGTCGTAAACGCCCTGCGCGGCTTTCCGCATCAGCTCCTTGGAAGGCGTTCCCTTTTCGATCGTATAGCGGTCGGCCTCCCGCATCTGCGCAACGGATAAAACAGGAAGATCACTGTTCATCGCCTGCACCTCTTAATACCCGAAGACGCGGGCAGCTTCCTGCATGTTTTCGCGGACCTGTACGCCGAAGGGGCAGCGGGTCTCGCAGGCGCCGCAGCCGATGCATTCCCCGGCGTGATGCTCGAGCGCCTTGTAATGCTCGCGCACGGTCTCCGGGATGCCGCCCTGAGCCTGCGCAAGATGCAGGAACTTGGTCACGGACGCGATGTCGATCTTCATGGGGCAGGGCTCGCAGTGGCTGCAGTACATGCAGTGGCCGACCCAGCTGACCCGCGGGAAGGCGGCAAGCCCGGCCGCGTAATCGCGCTCTTCAGGGGAGGCCTCGCAGTAGGCCGCGCTTTTTTCAAGCTCCTCCACGGAGTGCGCGCCGGCGAGCACCGTAACGACGCCGGGGCGGGAGAGCGCATAGGAAATGCATTCGTTGACCGTAAGCTGGACGCCGGCTATCTGGTTGCTCCCCAGCAGTTCGCCGCCCGCAAAGGCCTTCATGACCGTGATGCCCACGCCCTTCCTCTGGCAGGTCTCGTATAAGCGCCTGCGGTCCGGATCCATATTGGTCAGATGCGCGGTATAGTTTTTGTCCGCCCAGATCTCTTCCACGTCCTCGCCGGCCGGTTGAAGGTCGTAGCAGGGGTTCACGGAGAACATGAGGACTTCGATGCCGCCTTCCTCGATCGCCCTGAGGGCAACGAGCGGATTGTGGCTGGAGAGCCCGATGTGGCGGATGCGGCCCTCGGCCTTAAGCTCTTTTGCATAGTCCAAGATCCCGCCCTCGCAGATCTCTTCCCAGTCCTTCACGGCGTCGCAGTAGTGGATCATGCCGACGTCCAGATAGTCTGTCTGAAGCAGACCCATCATCTCTTCAAAGCCGGCCTTTACCTGCTCGAGGTCCCTCGTGCGCAGATACTGGCCGTTCTTCCAGACGGAGCAGAGATGGGACTGGATCAGGAATTTGTCCCGTCTGCCTTTCAGCGCGTCCCCGACCGCTTTCCGCGTCTTCGGGTCGGATGCGTATAGGTCGAAATAATTGATGCCGAGGCGCTCGGCCGCGTTGAAAAGTCTGCCGCACATTGCATAGTCATCTTCGGAAAAGCCCTCACAGCCCATTCCGATCACACTGGCCATCAGGCCTGTATTCCCAAGTTCACGATATTCCACTCGAAAAACCTCCGTTTTGCCTCTGTTTTGTCTCTGCTATCATAGCCGATAAGGCTTCGTTTTGCAAATGGCTGCAGAGAATATCGTGATATGCCGTTAAGGAATATCGTGGCGGGACTACCGATCCTTTTCCCGCAGAAGAAGAGCGGCGTTTACGACCACGAAGACGGAGCCTGCGTTGTGCCAGAGCGCGCCGGTCACGGGACCGAGCCCGCCGCCCGCGCTTTCGCCGCCGACCATGAGCTGGTCCGGGCGGATGTGAAGCTCTTCCGCGTGCGCTTTCATCCACAAAAGGGCGGCATAGCAGTCCTTAAGCGCCGCAGGATACGGATGCCGCAGGGCAAGCCGGTAGCCCGGCGAGACGACGACCGCGCCGAATTTTTTCACAAGGTCGACCGCGCGGGACATATAGACCATTTCCTTCATGCCCGTGATATAGCCGCCGCCGTGGATCCATAAAACGCCGGGCGCAGCCTCGGCACCGCCCTCAGGCGACAGGACGAGCGCGGTCATCTTGTGGTCTCCGCAGCCGATCGTTACGCTGACGGCCTTTACGCCGTCAGGTCTTGTCAATCTGATATTCATAGCACTTTCTCGTTTGCGTGGGCGTAGAAGATCCGCCTCGGGTGATGCGCAAGCACCTGTTCCCAGTCGCGCTTTAACGCCGCATTCTCATCATAGGCCGGGAGATAGTCAAGGGGCTCCAGATCGCCCACAAAGGCGTCTCCGCTATCAAGGATCAGGGAAATGCTGTCCGGACTGTGGCTGGGCGTTGAGATGATCTCTCCGGAAATGCCGAGCCCTGCGAGAAAGTCCCTGCTTTCCGCGCAGGAGATGAGCACGGCCTCCTCTTCCCGGATCGGCTCGGCCGGAAGACGGTCCCTGGCAAAGATCCGGTCCGAAAAATGGACGGATCCCTTCTGCACGTCTGCGAGCAGAAGCCTTGCGCCCTGCTTCATCAGTTCGCTGACAAGGCCCATATGATCCGGATGGTAATGCGTCGCCAGGATATAGCCAATGTCCCGGAGCCCGAGACCTGCGGCCTTGAGGGCGCGGTAAAAGGCAGGGAGCGTTCCGGCGTAGTCCGTATCGATCAGCAGCCCGCAGGATTCTCCCCGGATATAAAAGGTATTCGTGTTTCCGTATTTCAGCCTGATCATCCGGGAATGCTTCCTTCCTGCAGCTCGTTCAGCCTGCGCTCGACCTTGTTTAAGGTGTCAAAGAAGCGTTTGGTGGCGACAGCCGGGCCGAAGAGCAGGAGGCCTAAGGTGTTCCAGCCGAACATGTGCCGCCAGGAGGTATGCGGGCCGGGAATGCCGAGACCTTCGGCGACGCCTTTCAGTTCTTCCGCGATCCTTGCCATCCAAATGAGCGGATAGATGAAGAGCGTCGGGATGCCGAGGAGATAGGCCTTTCCGTAGGGCATCAGCTTGTGCCCGAGCACTTCCTCAAGCTCCGCCTGCAGGCCGCCCAGGGGCATGTAGAAAAGAAAGAAAAGTCCGGCCGTGAAAAAATCAATGAAGCCCAGCCAGAAGCCGGGCCTGTTCGTATGTGCGAATCTGTGAGAATGCGGTTCCATAGATGGCCTTCGTGTTCGGAAGCTCACGCTCCGGCGGAGACGATCCAGCTTTCATCCGAAGGATCATCCCGGAAGGCGAGCAGCGCAGGGATCTGCCTGGGGCTGATATAGCCGTTCTCGGCGGCGACGGTGAGAAGCGTATCGTAGTCGGAGGCAGAGACGTTCACGAGGCCGTGCTCGGCCAGTCTGTCGTCCGCTTTCTTCATACCGTAGGTAAAGATGGAAACAATGCCGAGCACCTCGGCACCGGCCGCGCGCAGGGCTTCACAGACGTCGACGACGCTGCCGGCCGTGGAGATCAGGTCCTCCACTACGACCACCTTCATGCCGGGCTCGCAGCGGCCTTCGATCTGGTTCGTGCGGCCGTGGTCCTTGGCGGAGGCACGAACATAACCCATGGGAAGCTTCAGGATGGACGCGGCGATCGCGGCGTGGGCGATGCCGGCCGTGCTCGTGCCCATGACCGATTCGCAGTCCGGATAGTGCGTCCGGATCAGCTCGGCCAGGGATTTTTCCACGTCGTCACGGACCGCAACGTCCGAAAGCGTCAGGCGGTTGTCGCAGTAGATGGGCGCCTTGATGCCGCTTGCCCAGACAAACGGATTCTCCGGCCGCAGAAAGACGGCCTTTATCTTTAGCAGATCGGCTGCAATTTTCCTCTTCATCACATTCCCTCCGAAAACTCGCGTTTGGCCCGGTGATAGGCGGCTACCGGATCTTCCGCTCCGGTGATCGAGCGGCCAACGACAATGAAGCTCGAGCCGAGCGCATAGGCCATGGCCGGCGTCGTGACGCGCTTCTGGTCGCCCTTGGCGTCGCTTGCAAAGCGGATGCCCGGCGTGACGGTTACGAAGCCGCTCCCGCAGGTTTCTGCAACGAGCTTTGCCTCAAGCGGTGAGCAGACCACGCCATTGCATCCGGCCTGTTTCGCGTTTAAGGCGTAGTGGCAGACCGTATCCGCCATGCTGTGATCGATCCACAGTTCACGCTGCATGACCTCCTCGCTGGTGCTGGTCAGCTGCGTGACCGCAAGCAGAAGTGCAGAAGAACCCCTTTCATCCAGAGCTCTGCGCGCGGCGCGCATCATCTCTATGGAGCCTGCCGCGTGGACGTTTACCATGTCCACGTCCAGCTCGGCCAGCTTGCCCATGGAGCGGTAGACGGTGTTGGGGATATCGTGGAGCTTCAGATCGAGAAAGATCTTGTGGCCGCGGGCTTTGATCTCCCGCACGATGGCAGGGCCGCCGCCGTAAAAAACTTCCATACCGATCTTGACGAACGGCTTTTCATCCGTGAACCGGTCAAGAAAATTTAGAACTTCCTTCTGATCCTGAAAATCACAGGCAATGATGACTTCTCTCTTCAACGAAATGCTCTCCCAGTTATATTTTTCAGTTCTTTAATACCCAGCTCCCGAAGGAGAAGGGGCAGTTCATGCTTGATCTTGATAATGCTCAGGGGATCGGTCAGATTCTGTGTTCCGATCTCCACGGCCGCCGCGCCTGCGGACATCATTTCGATGACGTCTCTTGCCGAGCTTACGCCGCCGCAGCCGATGATGGGGATGTTCACCTTCGGATATATCTCGTAAATGCGCTGCAGCACCAGGGGGAAGACGCCGGGGCCGCTGACCCCGCCGGTCCCGTTGGCAAGGATGGGCTTTCCGCTCTTAAAATCAAGGCGCATGCCGAGGAAGGTATTTAAGAGCACAAGCCCGTCTGCGCCGGCTGCTTCAAGCGTCCGGCACATGGTCAGAAGATCCGGACACTGCGGCGTGCATTTGACGTATACCGGCTTTTTCGTGACCTTTTTGACGGCCTCGACCACGGAGGCTGCGGTCTTCGGATCGGTCCCGAAGCTCATGCCTCCGCCGTGGACGTTGGGGCAGGAGATATTGAGCTCGATTAGTCCGACGATCTCTTCGCGGCCAAAAAGCGCCGCGCACTTAGCGTATTCCTCCACGGAAAAGCCGCTCACATTGGCAAGCACCTTCTTATGATAGACCTTCGAAAGCGCCGGGAAGATGTCCCGGATCACCGCGTGCACGCCCGGGTTTTCGAGGCCCACGGCGTTCAGCATGCCGCCGCCGTATTCCGCGATGCGCGGAAGCGGGTTCCCGCTCCGGGGGTGGAGCGTCGTGCCCTTGATCGAAAAGCTGCCGACCTCGTTGACATCGAAAAAGTCCGCATGATCAAAGCCGTAGCCGAAGGTGCCGCTTGCGGGGATCAGGGGATTGTCCAGCGTGAGGCCGGACAGCGTTACCGAAAGCTCTCCCATAGGACCTCCTTCCGGTCGAATACCGGCCCGTCCTTGCAGATCCGCCGCATGCCGGAGCGCATTTTTACGCTGCAGCCCATGCAGGCGCCGAAGCCGCAGCCCATCCGGCACTCGAGCGAGAACTGACCGGGGGCTTGCGTGACCTCGTCGACTGCCCACAGCATGGCAATGGGCCCGCAGGCCGCAAAGGGGATGCCGGCAAGGCCTTCTTTTTTCAATACGGAGACAACGTTCTCGCCCTCGCTGTCATAACATAAAAACGTCTTGATGTCCAGTCCGGCAAGCTCTTTTTGAAAAAGAGTGCGGTCGGGAGAGCGGAAGCCGAACACGGCAGTCAGCTGACAGCCGCGTTTAAGCGCCTCCCTGGCAAGGAAGATGAGCGGCGCCGTGCCGATCCCTCCGCCGAGAAGAAGGAGCTTTTCACCGCGTTCCGGGAGCAGAAAGCCGTTTCCGAGCGGCGCCAGAATATTTAAGGTCTCTCCGCTATATTCCGAAAGCGCCCGGGTGCCGGGACCCGTCAGCTGATAGGTGAGGCGGATGGTCCCGCCTTCGCAGTCCGTAACGGAAAGCGGCCTCCGGAGCGAAAAGCCCGGAACCGCAAGGTCTATAAACTGCCCCGGTCTAAAGGGAATCTCCTGCTCTGGTTCGAGCAGGAGAGTATAGGTATCCGGTGCAGTCAGTTCGTGTTTTCGTATGACGCAGGTATATTCGCCGGTCATGACTTACGCGCGGTAGCGCTCTTCATCCAGGGCCTTTTCGCTCTTCGCAACAGCCATGGCGCAGGCGCTGTCGCCGACCACGTTCAGGGCGGTGACGAGCATCTCGATCGGACGGTTGATCGCCAGGATCAGGCTGTAGGCCATCAGGGCAAGCTCGCCCACGAAGCCCACGCCGCTCAGGATCGTGAAAAGGATGACCGCGCCGGCTCCGGGCGCCGCAGGGGTGCCGACGGAGGCGATGATCGCGAGTACGCCGATCAGCAGCAGAGTGGGCAGGGTCAGTTCATAGCCCGCGCAGCCCGCGATGAAGATGGTGGCGATGACCTGCATGATGGCGGTGCCGTCCATGTTGACCGTCATGCCGAGCGGCAGCACGAAGGAGGCGATCTCTTCCTGGACACCGAGGTCTTCGGTGGTGGTCTTTAGGTTCAGGGGAAGGGTCGCGGCGCTGGAGGAAGTGGAGAAGCCGAACAGGGCGACTTTCGAGATCTTTTTCACGAAGGGAAGAGGATTAAGGCCGGTGGTGACCTTGACGAGCAGGGCGTATCCGCCGAACAGGACCAGCAGCAGAAGCGCAACGGTCAGCAGAACGTAGGCGATGGCCGGCTTCAGGTGTACCACGCCGTAGGCGGCGCAGGTGCGGGTGATCAGGCAGAAGATCGCGATGGGGCCGAACTTGTCGACCACGAAGCTCAGGAACTTGTTGATGATCTCGCTGAATTCTTCACAGAGCTTGGGCAGCACCGTGACCTTATCCTTCAGGGCGTTCACGGCCAGGCCGACCGCAACGGCAGTCACCACGATGGCAAGGACGCCGCCGTTGTTGGAAAGTGCGGAGACAAGGTTGTTCGGCACCGCGTTCAGGATGATCATGAGCGGGTTGCTGCCGGTATTGCCGGCGCTGCCGGCCATATCAAGGGCGGTTCCGCGGAACAGGCCAGCATTGAAGGCGATGGTTCCGACGACTGCGGCAAGAACGATGGAGGTAACGGTCGTCAGCAGGAAGAGACCGATCGTCTTGGAGGAGATGCGGCCGAGCTTGCGGGAATCGGAGATCCGGAGCATGGCCAGAACGATGCTGGTAAATACCATGGGTACAATGACTAACTGCAGTGCTTTCACGAACAGCTGTCCGATAATGTAGAACAGGCCGATGGCCTTCTCGTTTCCTGCAGCGGAGATATCCGCAAACAGGAGGTTGTTGATCGTCGTCCAGACCGCTTCACGGCCGGAGCCCGTAAGCGACTCCCGCAGCGCGATCACAGCCAGCCCGCAAAGTACGGCTGCGACCATCGCGATCAGCATTTTCACCGTCAGTTTCTTCGTACCCTTTTTCGACATCTTAGGTCCTCCTCTTACTAAAAACGCCCCCACAGCATGGTGATGCTGTGGAGGCAGTGGATTCTCAGTCGTACGCACCTCGCCTGAAGCGGGCTGCACAAATATGATCGCCTTCATAGTATCCCGTACTATGTTAAAGTCGTTGTTCGTGATGATTATAAGTACCCGCCGTGCATGTGTCAAGCGTTATTTTCGTATTGCTTTTACTTTTTCAGCGGCTATAATTTTATACAGGATCAAGGCCCTTTTCGATCCAAAACACGGAAGAGGTATCTGCTATGAGAACAAAACTGAATATCACCGAAGGCATTTTCCCCATGCCGGTCCTGATGATTGCAACGTACAATGAAGACGGCAGCGTGAACGTGATGAACGCGGCCTGGGGCACCATGCAGGAAAGGGATACGGTTGCGCTGAATCTGACGGAATCCCACAAAACGGTTAAGAACATCAAGGCCAGAGGGGCCTTCACCGTCAGCATTGCCGACGCGGCACATGTGACGGAGGCGGACTATTTCGGCGTCGAATCCGGCAACAAGGTCGCCGATAAGCTCAGCAAGAGCGGCCTTACGGCAAGCAAGGCGGAGACCGTGGACGCGCCGGTCATCAACGAATTCCCGCTCTGCCTGGAATGTAAGTTTATCGAATATCAGGAGAACGAATACGGCTGCGGCGTCATCGGCAAAGTGCTGAATGTGACTGCCGATGAACGCGTGATGGTGGACGGCAAGCCCGATATGTCGCTTGTGGGCGCCATCGCCTTCGACCCCTACACGCACGGTTACTACAAGGTAAGCGAACGTGTCGGCGAAGCCTTTAAAGACGGCCTGAAGCTGAGATAAGCAAGGCTTCGGTATAAAGCAAACACCCGCCTGCGAAATGACCGCAGACGGGTGTTTTGTATGTGCTGCAGCTTCCATTTTTTTATGGAGCTTATGCGGCTCACTGAGGACAGGCTGAAACTTATGATTCTTTTGCTGTCTCGGCCTGCAGATGGTGAAGAATACGGTTGCCGATCCGCTCTTCCCATTCGCGGTACTGCCGAATCTCTTCTTCTGTAAATCCGGCAAAACGCACCGCGTTCACATCCTGGTCTACCTGCTGCAGTTCCTCTGTAAGCTCCGGTGCCTGAAAAGAGAATTGTTCTTCGCCTTCAAGCGGTGACTTGCGCCTCACCAATCCATCCGCCAGGAGTCTGGCCGTTGCCACGATCACAGCAGGTTTTCCCATACCGGTCAGCAGACACAGACTCTCAATGCTGCAGGGTTCTTTTTTCTTTTCCATGCAGTATAAGATTTTGATTCTGGCCTCATCCATTCCGTGCTTTCGGCCGAGCGTTTCCAGATAGCGTCCAAGCAGCCGCATTTCCAGGATCGCACTGCGCATCGGGAAAGCTGTGCCTCTCTCGCCGGAAAGAGCGGAGAGATCTGCCCCTGCGTTCAGCTTCCGGGTCCCCGGCGTGAAAGGCAGCGCCAGGCTGTCGTGACTTACGGCCAGCAGGTAAGCGTAGATTACCGGCAACCGATCCTGATAGGCGGGGGCGTCAAAGGTCCTTTTAAAAAATTCGTTATAGTAGCCGATTACGCTTTTCTTCATTTTGATTGTGCTGCTCAGATTCAGGCTTTGGTCTACCAACGAGCCCTTGGTGTACTGGTAGTAATAAACAGGTGCCTTCAGGACAGCTATGCTCTTGACATGGAGAAGGTACTCCAGATTGAAGATCATATCCTCGCTGTAGCGGATATTCTCGTCCATGCGTATGCCGTAACGCTCTATGATGTCCCTTCGGTACAGCTTGTTCCACAGGACGCCGTAGTAAAGGTCCGCCGGTGCAAGCATCATCTCATCGGCATACTGCTGGAGCGTAAGCGTCCCGCCGCACTCGATGGACCCTTTTTTCGACACATTTCCATCGACAACGCGATAAAAGTCACCCACTGTGAGATCTGCCGACAGTGTTTTCATCTCACGTACCAGCAGTTTTGTGGCATCCATCGGCAGCCAGTCGTCCGCGTCCGCAAACTGCACATAGGTTCCGCTTGCCTCGGTAAGAGCCCGGTTGCGTGCCGAGGAAACACCTCCGTTTTCCTGATGGATCGCTTTCACTCTGTGATCCGCAGCGGCAATGGTTTTGATGAGATCCCAGGAGCGATCCTGACTGCCGTCATCCACCAGGACCAGCTCCAGTTCCGGGTAGTCCTGATTCAAAATGCTCTCCGCACAGCGCTTTATGCTTTTCTCTCCGTTATATACGGGAACGATGACGCTGACCTTTTCCATTCTTTAATCCTTCTTAAACAACACATATTTTTCCAGCGGGAACAACACAGCAACCTGCACGAGCCCTGCGGCCATGGCCGCAATGGTTCTGGATAGCCACATAAGGGCCGTCGCGGCCAACCGGGCGTTGATCCATCCTTGCAGCCAGGTAGAAAAAAGAATGAGCGCTGTCAGGATCAGCAGATAGGCGATGAGACCGCCGGGCCTCCCCTTTCCGCGGAACGTTGTCCGCATATTCATGAAATAACCATAGATATTGGCGATGAAATTGGACAGGAAAAACGGCAGCACATATCCCCAGGTCACAACACCATCGACTACGTATGGGGAAGCCCCCTCAAAAAGTGTCTCCGGCCGAAAAACCGGACGCAGGGCAGACGGCAGCTTGGCTGTAACACCGTCAAAAATTAAGGGCAGAAGATTGGCGAGGGCAAGCTGCAGCAGCGTGATGCTGAAAGATACCAGGTTGAATTTTACAAACTGCCAAAGAGCATTGTCACCGAATCGGACGTCGATCTTTTTCAGGAAAGAAATGTCTGTTTTCTTTCGTAAGAGCCCACTCATTATGTCTCATTCCTTTTGTTAATTATAGAATCCAGAGGCTGCAGCCATCATGACTCACAACTTCTCCCTGAAAAAAACTCCCCACCGATTCCCGGTGGGGAGCAGTTAGGAGATCAATCAGCCTTCGATGGCGATGTACTTCTTTTCAGACATCTGCGGTTTTGCTTCCTTCTTCGGGATCTGCAGCGACAGAACGCCGTGCTCCAGTTTGGCCTTGATATCCTCTTCTGTAAGGTCTTCGCCCACATAGAAGCTGCGGCTCATACTGCCGGCATAGCGCTCCTGGCGGATGAGCTTGCCGGACTTTTTGTCCTTCTCATCCTTGTCAAGGCCTTTTGCCGCCTCGATGTTCAGAAAGCCGTTCTTCAGGCTGAGCTGCACTTCGTCCTTGTGGAAGCCGGGCAGTTCAATATCCACTTCATAGCTGTCATCGTGCTCCCGCACATCCGTCCTCATCAGGTTCTTGGCATTGTGACCGTAGAGCGGCTTTCCCATACGGGCGATCTCCCGATCCATGTCATCGAACCAACGATCCATCA
>DJYD01000068.1:0-7403 GCA_002449955.1 Lachnospiraceae bacterium UBA6987 | reverse complement strand
CCATCAGATCCTCACCAAAAATACTAGGCATGTATAACATAAGTCAAACCTCCTTTTATTTTCGGTCCTGGATGCTGTTCAGGGCTGTTGCTGTTTTATATGCCGCAAGGGGAGAGGAGGAAACCCGGAACCTCAGCTCCGGACCTCTTTTCCGCTTGCAAGTATGTTATATCACCTGATTTAGCACTCGTCAATAGAGAGTGCTAATAATTTTGTGAAGAATTTGTTAAATCTCATCTTGAAATCATCCGTTTCCATCGCGGTCCTGGCCGAGAACATTGCGACAATTGATCTACAGCCTGTTCGCAGTCACATGATCATTGCGGTTTCCCCATTTTTTTAGCTTCACAGCCAAAACAATCCCAATGATCATCAGCAACAGGCCAAAACCGACCGGGATCGCTGCGATCAGCGAGAAATTTCGCTGCGCCATCTGCGTCATCTGGTCGGCGCTTTGCTGGTAGGCATTGAAAAGATCTCCGCCGGAGAAAAAGCCGTTTCCCATCTGCGACATCCCGCTGACAGCATTCCGGCTGATGATCCCCATGATCAAACCGAACAAGGCAAAAATGAATCCGGCGGCAGCCACATATGCTCCGAACAGCCATCCGAAACGTTTCAGTGCTCCGCCAAGCCATCTGGGCAGGTTCTCCACCCATTCCGGATAGGGACGGGCAGACGTTTCATTGCGATTTTCATCTTCAGCGGGAATACCTTCGAAAGGTTCTTCTTCCTCTGAAAGCAGCCAATCCACGGATACACCCAGAGTGCGGGCTAATTGCGTTAGCTTGCTGATCTCCGGGTTGGCCTCGCCTGTTTCCCATTTCGATACGGATTGTCTGGATACGCCCATGGCGTCAGCCAGATCGATTTGTGACATTCCAGCCTTTTTTCTGGCCTGCATGATCTTGTCACATAATTTCATGGAATGATCCTCCTTTGCAATCTGACGCATCTTGCTATTGTCAAGATGGTGTCCGGTTTCTGGTTGTATCCGTATCTTAGTGAGATATGCGGTTGCCGGTCAACCAATCGGTCATTGGAAAAGTGTCAACTAATGGTTGCATACCGTGAATTATTGCTTTTCAGCGGTATTCACAGTCATCCAGATGGTCGTTTACGATCCCGATCGACTGCAGGAAGGAGTAGGTGATCACAGGCCCGACGAAGGCGATCCCGCGCTTTTTCATGTCTTTGCTCATGGCTGCGGAAACCGCGGAGACGGTCGGAATGTCCTGCGGTCTCTTCCAGCGGCCGTCGATCTGCCTGCCGCCTGTAAAGCTCCAGAGATAGGCGTCAAAGGAGCCGAACTCTTCCTGGATCTTCTGCACGATCTGCGCGTTCTTTCGGACGCTCCGGATCTTGCTTTTGTTGCGGATGATCCCCGGATCAAAGTACAGCGCTTCCAGCTCCTCGTCGGTCATCGCGGCGCATTCATCGATGCGGAACCCGTGAAACGCGGCGAGGTATGCCTCTCTTTTGTGCATGATGATCTGCCAGGAAAGACCGACGCTCGCCCCTTCCAGGCAAAGCATCTGAAACTGGAAGTCGTCATCGTGATTCACCTTGCACCATTCATTATCATGGTACGCTTCGAGGAGCGGATCGCTCATATACCAGTTCCTGCATTCGCTCATGCGCTTTCTCCTTCGTGCTTTCCGGCCTTATTATTGCCCCAGGTCCCGGTATCATTATAATCCGATCCTGCTTTTCCGCAAGCGCTTCCGATTCACTCTCCGAAAACGATCTTTACGATCTTCATCCGGACCAGACTGTCGCAGAAGCGGATCATCAGCTTGTGGAACGCGCCGACGTTCGGATAGATGTCCCGGTAGCCTCGCATGTAGCTTTTGGCGGTAACGGAGGAAAAACGGCTGCTCCAGCCCCGCACCGGCCTTGTTGCTTTCCTTCCCTGGCGTTAGCAAAAACTAACCGGTGAAGCAAAAAAAGAAGCTCGGAATAAACCGCGCCGGTTAGGAGCTGCTAACCGGCGCTTATTATATTACACGAGAAAAGAAAAAACAACAGCAGGAAGGTTCGAGGGCCGTGTCAAGTTGTTGTGGACTTTTTTGTTGACAAGTCCGACGCGGTAGTTTCAGCCCGCCTGTCCGATCATGCGAAGCAGGCGCTGTGTTCCGCTGCCTGTATCGAAAACAGGCAGCGGCTTTTCAAATATCAGCTGACAGTCCCGATAAAATCTACCATTCCATCCTGCACATGGATGGAGAATAGTTCGAAGGCACCTTCCGTGAAGATCCACTCAAGGATGGTTATGTATTGCGCAAAGTCATCCTGTATCGCAGACGAAACAGGGACCCGGACCACCTCTCCCTCCTTGTTGTAATAGATCTGTCCGTTTTCTCCGTCAAGAGGGAAGGTCGTTTCGAAATGATCCTTTGTCAGCTTAATATACAGTCCGTTGGATTTTTGGGTGACCGTTATCTCCTCTCCTTCCGTATGATCAATCATCAGCGCGTTATAGTTTCTTTCGTATTGCGGAAATAATACTTTACTCTTATTCACATAAGTCCATATAGAATAATATCCGCCAGGAAGATCCGCTACAGCACCCGGACCCGGGGAAGTGCTTTCTGTCGTCGCGTCCGAATCGGTGGCAGGTTCGGTCGGTGCCGAAGTATCCTTTTTATTATTGGAAATCAGGTAAATCGTCGTGTCAGCGGCGCGGGCCGTCAGAGCCTTCAGTTCGGCTGATCCCGTTTCCAGGTCGATTTTTTTCGTTCCTTCCCGGTCCCAATACGGCGTATAGCCCGCTGCTCGGTTCTGCAGGTCTTCACCGGCATTCATCGGGACCCGGAAGGTCCGTTCGCTTTCCTCACCGGGGTCGATCACCATGGTCAGGGTCCAGCTCCCGCTGGAGTCGCGGCTTTCGGCGTCCGCAAAATCCTGTGCGTGGGCTTGATAATAATCTTCCGCTTCCTTCCCGCTCAGGATCCGGCGATCGACAATAGGAATCTCTGTCCCGTCCGGCGTGACCACGTCCTTGCGGGCATAGACAAAGATCAGATCCTCCTGACGGAACAGGATCCAAGTCCGCATGACCGAGCCTTCGGGATAGGGAGAAGAGACGTCGTAGGTGAACGAAAAGCGCCAACAGGAGACCCCGTTGTATTCGACCTGTTCCGGAGCCTCTTCGACATCGTTGGCAAGGAAAGGCAGGCTGAAGGCGTAGGAGGATGCCAGGTCAGGGTCTTTGTCAGAGATGTTCAGTTTCTTCAAGGGAAGCGATGGATAGTGCCAGTACGTGGTCGTCCAGTTATGCCCGTCGGAATGGAGAGAAACATTTGCCGGCTTTCCGCCGTCATTTCCGGATGCCAGGAAATACTGCCGGTCGCTGAAATACAGAAAGACTTCATCCTTAAGCGTATAGAGAGAAGACGGGTCCATCAGACTGTCATCAAAAATGCCGTAAGCCCCCTGTTCCCCGTAATGGGTCTCCTCGCTGATGCGGACCGCTTCCCGATAGAGGTCGGCCGGACTTTTTTCTTTCGTTTCTTCTGTCGAAGCTTCCGGGCTCTCTGTTCCCTCAGTCTCCGCCGGCTCTGTCTCTTCTGTCGTACTGCCGGCCGGCGTTTCTTCCGGCGTGCCCACAGTCGGCTTTTCCGTCTCCGAAGACGCCTGCGTCTTCTTCGCAGGATCGCCCTGCGTTTCGCTGGGACTGCCGGAAGAGCAGCCTGCGAGAAGAAGCAGCACCAGCAGGAGCGCCGTCATCTTGATCAGAGTCTTTTTCATAGTGATTTCTCCCTTCGTCCGGGACTGTATACACATCGCCTCGGCTGTTTATTCATTGTATTTCTCCCGGACGGAATAGTCAAGAAATGACTAGGCGAGGGCCGTGTAAAGTTGTTGTGGACTTTTTTGTTGACAAGTCCGACGCGGTAGTTTCAGCCCGCCTGTCCGATCATGCCCATAGGGCCAGTCCTCCGCATTAGTTTTGTTCCCAAACATATTCTAACACGTCGGGCTGGTCTTTATCTATGCCCAAAAATCCCACAACTATTTTACACTATCACGTTCGAGAATGCTCCTGAACTTATCTGTCCCAGCTTTTTGTTTTGTCGCCGTCTGTAATGGGACGGAGCACCCGGCAGGGATTGCCGACGGCAACGCAGTTTGACGGAATATCCTTCGTTACGATGCTGCCGCTGCCGATGACGACATTGCTTCCGATCGTTACGCCCGGCATGACCTGCACGCCCGCGCCGAACCAGACGTTGTCACCGACGGTGATCGGGTAGGCATATTCCAGACCCTGGTTCCTGCGCTCAAAATCGATCGGGTGTCCTGAGGTATGGAAGCCGCAGGACGGGGCAATAAAGATGTCGTGCCCGAACGTCACTCCGCCGGCATCCAGGATCACCAGCCCGTGGTTCGCATAGAAATTCTCGCCGACCTTGATCCGAAACCCGTAATCACACCAGAAATCCGGCTCGATGTGAACATTCTCCCCGGTCTCGCCTAAAATCGTTTTGATAAAGCAGTGCCGCTCGTCAAGATCTTCTATGGGCAGGCTGTTGTACTTCTGACAAAGGCGCTTGCAGCGTGCTCTGTCTGCCTCCAGTTCCTTATCGTAATTGGCGTCGTACAGCAGCTGACGCTCCATTTTTTCCTTCTCTGTCATTTTCCGCTTCTCCTTTGGATGTTGATGCGGCAGAGCCGCCTGCAGAGGCCTGCTCGTTTATTCTTCCTTATTCTTTTTGATCCGTTTGATCCCTTTTGCGATCGCGTTTAAAGACATAAGCAGTACCGTGATCCATACGACGGCGCTGGTAAATGCCGTCAGCGGCAGCATGCTCAGACTCTCTCCGTCTGAATTGACCATGATCAGGGTGTTTTGGAGGATCATGATCGATACGAGAGCATCGATAAAAGCGATCGTCTGAAGCAGCCACACTAGGCTGTCTGACGATGTCTTCCGTTTTTTCAGGTTAACAGATGCCATGATGACTTTATATGTCGTATAGGCGGCCATGGTAATGGCCGGGATCAGTGTCATATTGACCGGTTTTTGCTGACGGACCATGATGGAGAGGGGGACGATCAGGCTGATGTTCAGGATCAAAAGCAGGGAGGAGATCGTAAGAAAGGCTTTGTTCCTTGCGGCTTCCTGTTCATCATACCGATCGATCCGCTTAGCTGCGGCGATGATCGCTCCCCGCAGGACGGTAAGCAGGATATAGTAGACGCAGATCGTGCCGTACCACAGGGAGGCATGACGTATGCCGAGATATCCGTTATAGAATGCGAAGATCAGGGTCACCGCGAGTGCCCCTGCTGCATTGATATATGTCTTAAAGTCGTATTCCGATCTCCATCTGCCGAGAAAGCTTTTGACCGAGCTCATTGTCCCTCCTGCCTGGCAGCCATGAGGCTGTTTTCCGGCGGCGGTTCCCCGCCTGCGCTTTACACGGCCTATTACTGCTTAAGTTCGAGCGTGATCATCACGTCTCCGCCGCCGAGCAGTTTCGTCATTTCCTGTGCGGTCTTGTCCGTGATGCGGCCGAGCCTCGTATAAGCCCACGAGTTTGAGCCGTAGAAAACAACAAGCTGGTCACCGGAATATAAAACGATATCACCGGCCTGCGTGGTCGTCTGGCTGTCATTCCGGGGCAGGCTCTGCCCGATGCGGCCGACCTGCTCAAAGCCGCCGTACATGGACATCTGTATCGTCAGCGGACCGTTTTCACACAGCTTTTTCAGTGCTTCCACGGATCCGTTTTCTTCCCAGCTCACGGCAACCGCCGTATCTCCGATCTTCATTTGAAGCATTTTCTCTGCCTCCTCACTTTCCGTCGTTTTGCTGCTCAGCTGCGCCTCCAGATAGGGCAGGATGTGAGACATCGTTCCTTCTCCTTCCGTCTGCCGGGCTGTTTCCGGGCTGCTTTGCGAAGCAGAGGCAGTCTGTGATCCGGTCTGTGTGCCGCCTTTTCCTGTGGCGCTGCATCCGGCAAGAAGGCAGATGGCTGTGAACAATGCTGCCGCATTCAAAATGATCTTTTTCATTCAGCTTGCTCCTTAAGATTTTTCAACTGGCAGGGATAAGGCTCCGACGTTTCCGCACCTGCCGCACCTGCTGCAGCCGTTGCAGGTAAGCCTCATCCCGCAGCTTTCGCATTTCGGACCGAAATAGGGCTTATACAGCTTCTCCTCAGGGATGGGGAGGCCCCCTTCATCCGTCAGCTTGAAATCGATTGGCTTTCCCCGAAAACTGAGCCCCGATTTGAAAGCCTGCTCGCTCTGCAGGCTGTTTCCTTCGATCTTATACAGTTTGCCGTCCTTGACAAAACGCCTTCCGGTCCCGCAGAACACGAAGGTGACGTTATATTCTCTGCATTCATCGTGCAGCGCTTTCACCCATTCGTAATGGCAGGGACGGGCGCCGTTATAGTTCTCCCCGTCGCAGTAGACCTGCTCGATCTGACCGTAAGGAAGGTAGTCCCTGATGGATACCGGGCCGATAAAGGGTGCGCACATGATGCCCTTGTGCTTAAAGGGAAGCGAAAGCAGGACCGGGATCCGTTCATCTGCCCGCCGCTGATTCTCGCAGCTGACGTTGAACATGACGTTTTCCCAGCCGTCGCCCCAGTCAGCGGGCAGGTGTTCCGCCACGCGCTGCGGCCGCTTGGTCAGGAGATAGAATTTCACGTCCGGCCGCTGTCTGATGATGTCCCAGGCTTCCTCTCTCCAGACGTCTGCTTCTTCCAGGAAGAAATCGGAAGTCATGCAGACCCGGAGCATTTCACCGCTTTTGACCTTGTACTGTCCGTTTCTGTCCTTGGAAAGAGGATAGCGGAAGCCGGCTTTTGTCCGGTAGATCTGAGACCCGTCCTTGTCCCGGAGCGAGTCGAGGAAATACATATAACAATTCTGGCAGCCTTCGCTGCACTTTCTGCAGCCGTGCCAGGGGTTCCATATATCGTGCAGGGAAGATCACCTCACTTTCCGTCTTTCTATTTCAATTTCGTGCTCAGGGAATGCGGTATACCTCTCGGACCGCGTACGGCGAAGATCCCGTATTTGCTTTTCAGCTTCTCGAAATTGAACTGCTCCGGGTCATAGCGCTTCTTCAGGCGGATCTTCATCAGCGCCGTCATGGAAAGATGTTTGTCCGCGTACTCGAAGGGGATATCCGTCTCGGTGACGAGACACTTATATAAGATCGCGGAGACGGGGGCGGCCACGTAGATAAAGACCGTATCGCCGGTCCGGATCCCTGCCCCCTGTTTCCAGTCGAGCTCGTCCCGCCCATCAAACGCATGAACGATATCATAATACTTCGGATTGGCCGGAACGATCCATTCCTTCGGCGGACGAAGCTTCTGTTTTTTCTTTGCCGAGGCAGTTACCCTGTAGCTTAAGTCAAGCATTTCACGGATCTCTTTCAT
>DJYD01000051.1 GCA_002449955.1 Lachnospiraceae bacterium UBA6987 | reverse complement strand
ACCTGACTCTTAATCAGGGTGTCTGGGGTTCGAGCCCCCAATGGCCCACGCCGAAAGCACCGCGACTGCGGTGCTTTTTTCGTATTAAAAAACCGCCTGGATCCGGGCGGTTTATGGAATGTCATCAGCGATTTTCAAGACGATTCGGTTTCAGATGATTCGGATTGTTCAGAAGACACCATAAAACAATGATCAGCTGTCCCGGAATTCCCAGAATAAAAATTAATGGGAAGAACTTTCCCAGGAAAGCATGAAACGTGATCACGATCGTGGCAAGGCATGACCACATGAGCAGGGAAATAATATAAAAGTTTTTTCTTCCGCCAAACCAGACGGAATTCAGAACCAGCAGGACTATGCAGGAGATGGGTACGGCATACAGAAAGCTCAGACCGAATACGAGCTTGTAGCCGTGGATGCCGACAAGGATGACAAATACAAGAGAGGCAATCAGCCAGACAAGCAGGATGGACATGGCAATGATGAAATAATAGTTGCGCTTTGCCCGCTTCTTGCGCTCTTTGGGCGAAGACGAATACCTGTCATCGTGTTCGGCAGAAATCAGGTAATCCAGATCGACTTCATAGATATCGGCGATGCGGATCAGAACTTCAAGGTCAGGAAGAGACTCTGCGCGCTCCCATTTGGAAACGGCCTTGTCCGAGTAATTGAGAGCATCGGCAAGCTGAAGCTGCGTCATACCGCGCTTCATTCTGAGATCTGCCAGATTCCTGGCCACGATGCTTTTTACCGAGCCGTCAGCTTCCATGACTTTTATCCTTTCCTTCTGAATTCGACAATAAAAGAATAGCACAAAACGGTCTGAAAATCAATGCGATTGTCCATTCTACTGCCAGTGGAGAGGCTCTACGGACGGGACTTTCGCAGGGAACAGACGGTTTCCTTCCGAATAACTTCGGGTAGATGGATTATAATCAGGAAAAGGATTACAATAATGACAGAAATAAATGCCGTTTGGCAAACCAGTATAGAAAGAAGAGGTAAAAGATTTGGCTCCGTACGTATTATTTGCAGATTCCTCCTGTGATCTTCCTGAATCCCTTATGCATGAGTGGGAAATCCATTATTCATCCCTGTCATTTTTGTTTGACGACTCGGACCGCATCTATAAGAATTATGACATGCCCGCAAGGGAGTTTTACGGCAAGATCCGCGCAGGACATAATGCGACGACATCAGCGGTGAACAGCGCGGACTTTGAAGAAGCCTTCGCTAAGGAACTGGAAAAGGGCAATGATATTCTTTATCTCGGCTTTTCCACCGGGCTCTCCTCCACTTATCAAAGTGCCTGCGTGGCTGCGGATGAACTAAAGCTAAAATATCCCGAACGCAGGATCCGTACGGTGGATACGCTGGCTGCATCGGGCGGATACGGCATGATCGTTTATCTGACAAGAAAACAGAAGCTTGCCGGAGCAAGCCTTGACGAAGCAGCGCAGTATGCGGAAAACTTAAAGCTCCATCAGTGCCACTGGTTTACTGTGGATGATCTGTCGTATCTGATCAAGGGCGGACGTGTTGTGACGGCCCTTGCCTCGGTCGGCAGCAAGCTGAATATCAAACCGGTCATGCATATGGATAACGCCGGGCATCTGATCCCCGTCACGGTTGCACGCGGCAGGAAGAATTCTCTGCGGGCTCTCGCTGCACGCTACGGGAAACTTGCACAGCAGCCCGGCGCAGGACCTGTCTTTATCAGTCATGGAGACTGCATGGAAGATGTGGAATTCCTTAAGAAAGTTCTGAAAGAAGAGTGGCATGTGGACGTGGAACGCGTCGTGGATGTCGGCCCGGTCATCGGTTCCCATACCGGTCCGGGTGTGGTGGCGCTGTTCTTTATCGGAAAAGAGCGATAAAGGGATGCTTGAAGAATTTGATGCACACAGCAAAAAGGCGGCCTTACCGGCCGCCTTTCAATGTGCGTAGCGAGAGGGGGACTCGAACCCTCGACACTGCGGGTATGAACCGCATGCTCTAGCCAGCTGAGCTACCTCGCCATGGGACGCATGGCATAATATACAACGCCGGAAACGGAATGTCAAGTAGAATTCTTGAATTTTTTATTCGATTTATGCGAAAAAACATTTGACAAAGACGGAAATATATACTACTATATACCAGTCGCGAGCGACAAGCTTCCTTGGCTCAGCTGGTAGAGCGACGCATTCGTAATGCGTAGGTCGCCGGTTCGAATCCGGCAGGGAGCTTTTTTTCTACCCGTATTTAAAAAGGAGAACCGATTATGCAGAAATATTACGGCGTAAACGAGCTTCGCAAAATGTTCCTTGATTTCTTTGCGTCCAAGGGACATCTTGCCAGGGGAAGCTATTCCCTTGTTCCCCATAACGATAAGAGCGTACTGCTGATCCCGGCAGGTATGGCACCGCTTAAGCCTTATTTTACCGGCCAGGAAGTGCCGCCGAACCACCGTATGGCAACCTGCCAGAAGTGCGTGCGTACCGGTGATATTGAAAACGTCGGCCATACCGCCCGTCATCTGACCTTCTTCGAGATGCTCGGCAACTTTTCCTTTGGTGATTATTTCAAGAATGAAGCGATCGCCTGGTCCTGGGAATTCCTGACGAAGGTCGTCGGCCTTGATGAGAACCGCCTGTATCCGTCCATCTATCTGGATGACGACGAGGCGTTCGACATCTGGAACAAGAAGATCGGCGTTCCGGCCGAAAAGATCTTCCGCTTCGGCAAGGAAGACAACTTCTGGGAACACGGCGCCGGCCCCTGCGGCCCCTGCTCGGAGATCTACTATGACCGCGGTGAAAAGTACGGCTGCGGAAAGCCTACCTGCACCGTCGGCTGCGACTGCGACCGCTACATGGAAGTGTGGAACAACGTTTTCACCCAGTTTGACGGCGACGGCCACGGCGGCTATACCGAATTAAAGAACAAAAACATCGATACCGGCATGGGCCTCGAACGTCTTGCCGTTGTCGTTCAGGATGTGGATACTGTCTTCGACATCGATACCATGAAGGCGCTGAGCGACGAGGTCAGCGCGATCGCGGGCGTGAAGTACCGTGAAGACAAGAAGACGGATATTTCGATTCGCGTCATCGTGGACCATATCCGTTCCGTCACCTTCATGGTCAGCGACGGTATCATGCCGTCAAACGAAGGCCGCGGCTATGTGCTGCGCCGTCTGCTGCGCCGTGCAGCCCGTCACGGCAGGCTCCTTGGCATCGAAGGGAAGTTCCTGACGAGAATGGCGGCGAAGGTCATCGAGACCTCCCGCGACGGCTATCCCGAACTGGAAGAAAAGAAAGCGCTGATCTTCGGCGTCATCGAGGATGAAGAGGATAAATTCAGCCGCACGATCGACCAGGGCCTGTCCATGCTGAGCGAGCTCGAAAAGAAGATGAGTGAGAACGGCAGCGATACGCTCGAAGGCGCCGAGGCGTTCCGTCTGTACGATACCTACGGCTTCCCGCTTGACCTTACCCGCGAGATCCTGGAAGAAAAGGGCCTCAAGGTGGATGAAGAGGGATTTGCCGCTGCCATGAAGAAGCAGAAGGATACGGCCCGCGCCGCCAGAAAAGGTACCAACTACATGGGTGCAGACGAAACTGTGTACGACCGTCTTGATCCCGCGATGACCTCCGAGTTCGTCGGCTACGGCAGGCTGGAAGCGGAGAGCAGGATCCTCGCCATGACCGGCGAGACCGACATCGCCTACGGCCTTGCGGAAGGCGACCGCGGTACCATCATCTGCGAAAAGACCCCGTTCTATGCGACGAGCGGCGGCCAGCAGACCGATACCGGCGAGATCCGCGGTGAGGGCGACGGCGTTTTCAAGGTGGAAAACGTCGTGAAGTTAAAGGGCGGAAAGATCGGCCATGAAGGCGTGGTGATCTCCGGAATGTTCCGTGACGGCGAGACCGTGACCTTAAGCGTCGATAAGAAGCGCCGCGAAGATACGGCCCGCAACCACAGCGCCACCCACCTGCTCCAGAAAGCCCTGCGCACCGTTCTCGGAACGCACGTCGAGCAGGCCGGCTCCTATGTGGACAACGAACGCCTGCGCTTCGACTTCAGCCATTTTGCGCCGCTTTCCGCTGAAGAGCTGAAGCAGGTCGAAGACATGGTGAACGATGAGATCCTGAACGCCCTGCCCGTGCGCACCGACCTGATGAGCCAGGAAGAAGCCAGAAAATCCGGCGCCATGGCCCTGTTCGGCGAGAAGTACGGCGACGTCGTCCGCGTGGTCTCCATGGGAGATTTCTCCCGCGAGCTCTGCGGCGGCACACACGTGGATAATACAGCCCGCATCGGCTGCTTCAAGATCGTTTCCGAAGCCGGCATCGCGGCAGGTACGAGACGTATCGAAGCACTGACCGGAAGAGGCGTGCTTGCGTATTACGGCAGCATGGAACAGAAGCTGAACCAGGCCGCGGCAGCCGCCAAAACGACGCCTGACGGCCTTGAACACCGCATCGGGCAGCTGCTTGAAGAGACACGCGCCTTAAGCGCTGAGAATGAAAAGCTGAAAGCCAAAATAGCCGGTGCATCGCTTGGCAATGTGTCCGACAAGATCCGCGAGATCGGCGGCGTCAAATTCATCGCATCCCGTGCGGAAGGCCTCGATATGAACGGCCTGCGCAATATGGGCGATAAGCTGCGCGATCAGATCGGTGAAGGCGTTGTGGTGCTTGCCAGCGCCGTGGACGGCAAGGTGAACCTGATGGTCACCGCGACCGACGGAGCCGTAAAGCGCGGTGCGCATGCAGGCAACATCATCAAGGCGATCGCATCGGAAGTCGGCGGTGGCGGCGGCGGAAGACCGCAGATGGCTCAGGCCGGCGGAAAAAATCCTGCCGGAATTGATAAAGCCCTGGAAAAAGCGGCTGATGTTCTTGCCGAAATGATGCAGGCGTAAAAACATTGATAATATAAAAAAAACGATTGACGGCATATGATTTTGTGCTATAATATGCCTCGTGCTGAAGACAAGATCTCTTGCACAAATCCCGAATGAATGGGGGTGAGATGAATGGCTACCGTTATTGTTAAGGAAAACGAAACACTGGACAGCGCTCTGCGCCGTTTTAAGCGTGCCTGCGCCAAAGATGGTATCCAGCAGGAGATCCGCAAACGTGAGCATTATGAGAAGCCCAGCGTTCGCCGTAAGAAAAAATCCGAAGCTGCGAGAAAACGCAAATTCAGATAAGTTCGGCACAATGATTTCACGAGAGACAGAACCGATGCTTCGCGCCCGGTTCTGTTTTTTTGCCAAAATAAAATCCTGCGGACTTGATATCTCAGGATGAAACCGTTATAATATAAAAGACTATATCTTGGGGTCTGTTTTGATCTCTGATTCATGATATGGGGGCCATACGGTTATGCCGCCGTAAACGGCCGGAAGGAGCTTATGTCAAACGCATTTCAGTTTCACAGCGCGAGTGAGGCCTCAGCTGTTATCGGTCCGCAGGATGTGTGGGCCAAACGGATTGAGGATGCTTTTTCCGTTAATTTGCTCATGCGCGGAGATTCTGTTGAATTTTCCGGTGATGAGAACGGTAAAGCCATGGCTTTTCAGGTCCTGAAAGCAGCCGTTCAGCTGCATAAACAGGGTGAAGAAATCCGGGAAGGCCTGATGGACCGTCTGATTGAAGAAGCAAAAGAAGGTTCGCTTACCGATCTTTTCCATGCCATGGACAGTGCCGTAACGATGAATTATAAAGGCCTGCCGATCAAATGCAAGACCTTCGGCCAGCAGAACTATGTCAAAATGCTGCAGGAAAAAACCGTCACGATCTGTATCGGTCCTGCGGGCACCGGCAAGACCTATCTTGCGGTGGCACAGGCGGCTCAGGAACTGAAGGACGGTACGATAGAGCGCATTATCATGTCCCGCCCTGCGATCGAAGCAGGGGAGGAGCGCCTTGGCTTCCTTCCGGGCGATCTTGCGCAGAAGGTCGATCCATACCTTAGACCCTTATACGATGCATTAAACGATGTTTTCGGCCCGGAAAGAGCCGAAAAGATGCGCGAAAACGGTGTCGTTGAGGTGGCGCCGCTTGCCTACATGCGCGGCCGGACTCTGAATCATGCAAGGATTATTATTGATGAAGGCCAAAACGCTTCTTTGAGCACGTTAAAGATGGCCCTTACCCGTCTTGGCGAGGACTCCCGCATGGTTCTGACCGGCGATGTGACACAGATCGACCTCCCCCGTGCGAAGGATTCCGGTCTGGAACGTGCGGCGGAAATCCTAAGGACTGTTGAAGGCGTTGGGATCATGCATCTGACCAATCGCGATGTTGTGCGCAACAAGATCGTCAAAGACATTGTCAAGGCTTTTGAAAAGAATGAAGCCGAACGGGCAGCGAGGGAGCAGGCAAGAACTGCACGCATCGAAAAGAGGAAAGTATGACCATCAGCGTGGAGCGGGAAACCGAACTGAAATTGGCTTTTAATGAAGAAGAGCTTATCCGGGAAGTTGTGATAGGCGCGCTTGATGCCGAACAATGTCCCTATGAAGCGGAAGTGAATGTTCTTCTTACCGATAATGAAGCGATCCGGGAAATTAATAAGGCAGAAAGAGAGATAGACCGTGCAACGGATGTCTTAAGTTTCCCCTTTGTGGATTACGCAGTCCCCGGTGATTTTTCCGCCTGCGAAGAGGATCCGACCCTGTTCAATCCGGAAAGCGGAGAGCTGATGCTGGGAGATATGGTGATTTCTCTTGAAAAAGTGAAAGAACAGGCTTTTGAATATGGTCACAGCGAAAAGAGAGAGCTTGCCTTTCTGACAGCGCACAGCATGTACCATTTGATGGGGTACGACCACGAAGAAGAGGAAGGACGCCTTGAAATGGAAGAGAAGCAGGAAGCCCTCCTGCAGCAGCTTGGCATAACAAGGGATTGATATGGCAGACAACAGAAAGAATAACTTTATCGTGCAGGGAAGTATTCTGGCAATTGCCGGAATCTTCAGCCGTATCATCGGCATGCTCTTCCGGATCCCGATGCTTTCCATCATCGGCGAAGATGGTATGGGCGTCTACAGTACGGCCTACAGCATTTACAATATTTTGCTGATGATTTCGTCATACAGTCTTCCTCAGGCAGTTTCGAAGCTCATTTCAGTAAAAAATGCCAGAAAGCAGTATAAAAATGTCCGCCAGATCTTCTGGATCAGCCTGATCTTCGGTGCCCTGCTTGGCTTTGTGACCTCACTTGTGATGACGTTCGGAGCAGAATTTTTTGCCGCCGACATCATGAAGATGCCGGAAGCGGTTTACGCGATCAGAGCGCTTGCACCTACGGTATTTGTCATGGGCATGCTGGGCGTAATGCGGGGCTTCTTCCAGGGTCACGGTACGATGGTTCCCACGGCAGTTTCTCAGATCCTTGAACAGCTGCTGCATGTGGCGATCAGCCTTCTGGCAGGGTATGCGCTGTTTGAAAAGGGCGTTGCGCAGGACGCCGGCGTCGGCAATTATTACGCCTCTGCCTACGGCGCACAGGGCGCCACCTACGGCGTGTTTGCCGGGGCTGCAGCGGCTCTGCTGTTCCTGATATTCATATACATGCTGTTCAGGAAACAGCTGGTCAGCCGGTGCCGCAGAAACAAGGATGAACAGCTTGATCCGGTCTCTGAGACCCTGAAGGACATTCTGACAACGGCATTCCCGGTACTGCTTTCCGCTGCACTTTCAAATCTCGGAACGCTGCTTGATCAAACGGTCTACGCGCAGTATATCGGTGCCGATTACCGCGCAATCTGGGGCGTCTATTCCTCTAAATACACCGTTTTGATCAATGTACCGATCGCGATTGCGACGGCCATGTCAAGCTCTACAATGCCGACGATTTCTGCTTCCATTGCCAAAGGCGATCATGAAGCGGCGCGCGATAAAGCCAATGCGGCCTTTCGCTTCATTCTCCTGATTGCCATTCCGGCAAGCATCGGGCTGGGGGTGCTCGGAAAGCCCTGCTTTGACCTTTTGTTCAGGACAACGGACAATTCATTAGCCGGAAAAATGATGCTGTACGGTTCCTCTGCAGTCCTCACCTTCTGTTTTTCAACACTTTCCGTGGGTATCCTGCAGGGCAACAACAATTTCTGGACGCCGATCTGGAACACGTTAAAAGCATTACTTTTACATCTGCCGCTTTTAGCCTTCAGCCTCTGGATTCTGGAATGGGACATTATCGGTGTCGTAGTCAATCATGTGCTGCTCAGCCTGACGATCTGCGTGCTGAACCTCTTTGCACTCAGAGAAAAGCTCGATTTCAAGATGGAGTTTGCGCGGATCATACCCCGTGTTCTGCTTTGTTCGGGTCTGATGGGTGTCATCTGCTATTTCCTCTACCATTTCCTGCGGAGTCACACGGGGAACACGCTCAGCCTTTTAGGTACAATCTTTGTGGCTGTGCTCAGTTATTTTGTATCGATTCTTCTGACCGGGGCGGTCAGACGCGAAGATCTCGAAAAAATGCCGCACGGACATATTTTTATCCGTGCAGCGGATAAACTGCATTTACTGCATAAATGATGCGCCGAAAGGCGGGAAAGAAGGGAATATGAAACTGATCATCGTAGGCGGCGGCGCTTCCGGCCTTGTTGCAGCGATTGCAGCAGCACGGACAGCCAGAAAAGACACAGATGTTTTGCTGCTAGAAGGCGGTGCGAAGCCTGGCAGAAAGATTTTATCCACCGGTAACGGTCACTGCAATATGACCAATGAAAAAGCTCTGCCCATGGCTTACTACAGTGATAATACGGTGGTTCTGGACGACCTGATGGCCCGTTTTTCCTATCGCGACGTCCTCGACTTTTTCAATGAACTGGGAATACCGTCTGTATCCCGTGACGGTTATTACTATCCCAAGAACCGGGAGGCGTCTTCGATCCGTGACGCACTTGTGTCAGAAGTGGAACGGCTTGGCGTCAGGGTCTTCAATAATACAAAAATCGTTAAAGCGGAAAAAAACCGTGACTGCTTTGTGCTGACGGCAGAGGATGGCCATGAATACCGCGGCGACCGCGTCATCCTGGCCTGCGGCGGCATGGCTTATCCGAAATCCGGTTCGGACGGAAGCGGTTATAATCTTGCCATGGACCTTGGACATAATATCATTCAGCCGCTTCCCGGACTTGTCGCCCTCACAGCAGAAGAGAACTGGGTGAAGAATTTTGCTGGTGTAAGGCTTGACGGCACGGTCACACTGCAGGTAGACGGAATCAGACGCCGCAGCCAGCAGGGCGAAATCCAGCTGACGGATTACGGTATTTCCGGTATCCCCGTCTTTCAGCTCAGCGGAGATGCAGTGGATGCGCTCAGCCAGAACAAGAAAACAGCCATTTTGCTGAACTTCTGGGACAACAAAACCGAGACGGATATCCTGTTTGCCCTGAAAATGCGCTGCAAAGCACGCCCTGACTGGGAGACCGGTGAGCTTTTGCGCGGGATTGTCCCGAACAAATGCATTGCGACGCTGCTGAATCTTTCCAAGATTGAGCTGCATGTGCCGTGCAAGACGATCTCAGTCTCAAGCCTGACGAAATTGGCCAAGAATCTTTCCCAGCTGACCTTTACCATCAATGGGGCCAAGGATTTTGAATCGGCGCAGATCACGAGAGGCGGCGTTTCCCTTGAGGATGTTGACCGCAACCTGCAGTCGAAACTGACACCCGGTCTGTATTTTGCCGGAGAGATCCTGAATGTAGACGGCCCTTGCGGCGGATACAACCTCCAGTGGGCCTGGACAAGCGGCCACGAAGCCGGCTTAGCAGCCGTAAAATAACGCATAAGATAATGAAAAACGACCCGGGAAATGATATGTACCCTCTTTACTG
>DJYD01000072.1 GCA_002449955.1 Lachnospiraceae bacterium UBA6987 | reverse complement strand
GGCAAGACCGGTACGGCCCAGGAGAATAAAGCCAGACCAAACCATGCGACCTTTATCAGCTTTGCGCCTTATGAGAATCCGGAGATCAGCGTCAGCGTTACGATCCCGCACGGATATACCTCGGGAAATACAGCGGAGCTGGGCGGCTACATCTACGATTATTATTACGGGCATATCACCTATGAAGACGTGATATCGGGTCATGCCAGAGATGCCGGCGGCAACTCGATCAGCGATTAAAGGAGGGGCAGCATGGCAAATATTTATGTCATTACCTCGGGAAAGGGCGGCGTTGGCAAAACAACAGCTGCGGCTGCAATAGGAGCTGGCCTTGCGGCAGCGGGAAAACGTGTTGCACTGATTGATATGGATCTCGGGCTGCGCAATCTTGATGTGGCGCTTGGTCTTGAAACACTCGTGTTTTATCATATCGGCGATGTCCTGAAGGGCAGCATTAAGCTGGAAGATGCACTCGTAAGCTCAGACCGCTATCCGGGACTTTCTCTGCTTGCGGCTGCGCAGTCTGTTCAGCCCGGATCGATCACGACAGACGGACTGAAAAACATCACGGAGGCGCTGACCGCAATCTCGGAATACATTCTGATTGACTGTCCTGCCGGCATAGGCGAATACTTCCGTGCCGTGATTCCGCTTGCAGATGAGGGGATCGTTATCACAACGCCCGTGGTTTCTGCCGTCAGAGATGCGGATAAGGTCCTGCACCTTCTGGAAGAAGCCGGTGTAAGGCGAAGAAGAGTCCTTGTCAATGCGGTCCGTCCGGAGCTTGTCAAAAAAGGCAGCATGATGGAAGCGCGCGATATTACGGATGTGCTGGGGGCAGAGCTTCTCGGCGTTATACCGGATGACGACGAGGTCATCGGTATGGTCAATGAAGGGAAGCCTGTCAGCGGGACAAGGTCAGCTGCGGGCGCCGCATATGACCGGATCGTTCGGCGGCTGCTCGGCGAAGAGCTTCCGATCCCGCCGCTGAAAATCAAAAAGAAAGGATGGTTTCGCCGGAGATAATGTTTGGCTTTGATAAATATCGGATCAGGAATTTTAATCTGCCGCTGATCCTTGTTATGACAGCCCTCAGTATCCTGGGCTTCACCGTCCTGCAGAGCGCGGTGGCACATGATGCTGACGGTCCGTCAACCACCAGAGAGCAGCTGATCGGCTTCCTGTTAAGCTTTGTGCTGATGCTTGCGCTGACGCTGATTGACTATCATCTCTGGCTGAAGCTGCACGGGGTGATCTGGCTTGGCATGGTGGGGATACTCGGACTGGTTTTCACCGGACTTGGCGAAAACTGGAATGGTGCAACCCGCTGGCTCCGTATCCCGGGACTTGGCAGCTTTCAGCCGTCTGAATTTGCCAAGGTTTGTCTGATCCTGTTTTTCGCCTGGTTTTTCGGCTATTTTAAGGAGAAGATCAACAAACCTTCGACGGTGCTTATGGCACTCGGCTTATTCGGCATTCCGGCTGTTCTGATCTTTATGGAGCCCGACCTGTCAACCACGGCAACTTTTGCCCTGATCTTTCTGGTCCTGATCTTCGTCGCGGGGATCAGCTGGAAATGGATCGGCGGGATGGCGCTCAGCCTTGTCCCGATTGCGGGGTTTCTTGTCTGGGATTCCCTGCAGGAGAAACCAAGAATACTGAAGCAGTATATGCTGAACCGTATTCTGAGCTTTCTGAATCCGGACAATGTGGAGTATTCAAACCTGAACAACCAGCAGGCCAAGGCGGCGATGGCGATCGCTTCCGGAAAGCTGCATGGCAAAGGCCTGTTCAATGCCGATTTCAACTCGGTCAAAAACGGCAATTTCCTCTCCGAGGAAAACTGTGACTTTATCTTTGCGGTAGTCGGTGAAGAATTAGGCTTCATCGGTACCTGCGCGGTGCTGCTTCTTTTTGCTCTGCTTGTGTTTATCTGTTTCAGGACGGCAAGCCGGGCAAGAGACCTTCAGGGCCGCATCATCTGCGCCGGCGTAGGAACGCTGCTGGGCCTGCAGGTATTTATCAATGTGGGCGTCTGCAGCGGACTGCTGCCGAATACCGGTGTCGTGCTGCCGTTTTTCAGTGCCGGCCTGAGCTCGCTTGTGTGCAGCTTTACGGCACTTGGCCTTGTTATGAATGTTTCGCTGCAGCGGCTGGACAAGTCTGAACAACGTTAAAAGAAACATTGAATTGCGGCTTGTTTTTTTTCAGACAGCCCGTTATAATAACGATAAAATATAAGAACGGAGGGCTTATGCCATGGTCCAAATCATTGCCGGCAAAAAAGGCAAGGGAAAAACAAAGTATATCCTCGAGATCGCGAATTCTTCAATAGCGAATGCGAAGGGCACGATCGTATTTCTTGATAAAAACGTAAAGCACATGTTCGAGCTGGACCGCAAGATCCGCCTGATCAATGTGTGTGATTATCCGATTGAATCGCTTGATGCTTTCCTGGGCTTCCTGTGCGGCATTATTTCACAGGATCACGACCTGGAAGAGGTTTATCTGGACTGCTTCCTGACCATCGCGGCGCTGGAAGAAAACAGAGAGATGATCGAAACAGCTATTAAGGAAGTTGATGCTCTGGGTGAGAAGTACGGCATCAAATTCGTACTGTCCGTATCGATGGATAAGGATGAGCTGCCTGAGTCAGCCCGCGAATTTGTCACGATCGCATTATAAGGTAAGGTGAGAACTTGGGCCGGAGCCGGTTGCGCAACAACTTAAGATCCCGCGCTGAGATCGATTCGCCGGAGAAAAAGGAAGGAGCAAAAATCCTTCCTTTTCGGCGTGGGATCAATATCAATATCGGACTGGTCATTTTCCTCTTCATATTCCTTTACCTGCTTTATTCACTGGTCCATTTTATGACAAAAGGGAGCTATACCACCTTCCAGGTCGGTATGCCCGGATCTTTGTCGGAAGATCTTACCTATCAGGCCGTTTTGCTGAGAGAAGAAACCGTGGTGAATTCCGAGTATTCCGGTTACGTTGACCTGTATATTCAGGAAGGCGGCCGTGCCTCTGCGGGGGTTGACATTGCCAGTGTTGATGAAGTCGGTTCCTACAGCGAACAGATTCGCGAGGCTATGGCGGAACGGAAGCTGAGTACGGAAGATCTGCTGCGAATGAAGACCTCCTTAAAGGAACTCAGCCAGGCCTATAGCGGCATGAATTTTTCCTCGGTCTATGAGCGGAAAAGCATGCTCCGTTCAGCGGTTTTGGACAGCATCGTTTCCGAATTGTACGGCGAGGTGTTAAGCAGCGCGTCGGCGGCAGAGTTCTTTCATGTAAGTGAGTGCGGCGAGAGCGGTCTTACCGCTTACTATCACGACGGCTTTGAAGGAAAGGCCGTGACGGATCTGACCGCAGCCGACTTTGATATGGAGAAATATAAGCGGGAAAGAACGCAGGACCTGGTTGCGCAGGGGGACTTCCTGTATAAGCTTGTCACTTCGGAGAACTGGACCCTGGCTGTTCCCATCAGTGCAGAGGAAGCAGCAAGGTACGGACAGTCTGCGGCGCTTGGCATTACTTTCCTGAAAAACGGACTGAAAACGACAGCGGCCTCTTCGGTTGTGACCGGCGCGGACGGCAGTTATTTCCTGAAGCTGGATCTGTCCCGCTATCTGATCCAGTTCATTTCCGACCGCTTTGCCCGCATCCGGATCAGTATGGCTGAAGAAAGCGGCTATAAGCTTCCGGTGACATCTCTGACAAAAGAAAACTTCTACATGATTCCGCTTGCCTATAAAACGGATGCCGGTTTCATTAAGGTGACTTATGAGAACGCAGCCGAAAAGGTTGAGGTCTTAGATCCGCTGATCGCCTATGAGGACGAGGAGTACTGCTATATAGCGCTGAATGCGATCGAAAGCGGTACGATTCTGGCCAAAACGGATTCCGATGAACGCTATACCGTCAGACTGACCGCAGAGCTGGAGGGCGTCTATAAGATCAGCAAAGGCTTTACGGAGTTTTGTCCGGTGGTCGTTCTGGACAGAACGGATGACTATATCCTTGCCGCGAAAAATACACGCGGCGGTGTATCAGCTTACGATGCGATCCTGCTGAATGCGAAAGGATATACCTCCGGTCAGATCCTGCAGTAAATTCATTTTTTTCCTGCGAACGTCCTTGACAAGCCGGGAGAAATTAGTGATAATGAAGAAAAAATATGCACATGTTTGGGGGAGTTATTATGGCAAACATTTTCGATAAATTCCTTGATTCGATGAAGCTGTATGACGATGAGGAAACAGAAGAAGAGGAAGAACTGACGGAAGACTTCGTTCCCGAAGATTTTGAAGAAGAGGAAGAGGAGCCGGAGCCTGAGCCGGCAAAACCCAAAAAAGGCCTGTTTGCACGCCGGCAGCCTCGTGAAGAGGTGGAAGAAGAGGAAGTGGCCTTGGAAGAAAGACCTCGTCCGGCGGCCCGTTATAATCGCAGCAATGTAACGCCGATGCGGGCTTCGTCTTTACGTGCGGATATGGAAGTCAATATGATCAAACCGACCTCCATGGAAGATGCGAGAGACATCTGCGATATGCTTCTGTCCGGCCGTGCCGTGGTGATCAATCTGGAAGGCGTACAGGTGGATCTTGCCCAGCGCATCATCGATTTCTCGTCTGGCGCCTGCTACTCCATTGACGGCAATCTTCAGAAGATTTCTTCCTATATTTTCATCATCACCCCGAGCAATATTGAATTGACCGGTGAGTTTCAGAACATGAACAGCAACACCTCTGTGGCTGGCCGTTGAATCCAATGAATAAACTATCACCTAAAACCATTCTGCGGGGGATACTTCTCCCGCTATTTCTGATTGTCATCGATCAGGTGACCAAAATGCTCGCAGTCAAATACATCAAGGGGAAGGCAGCGTCTGATGTGATCCCCGGAATCCTTGGCTTCTCCTATGTTGAAAACCGGGGGATGTCATTCGGACTGCTGCAGGGACAGCGCGTATTCTTTATCATTATTACGGTTTTGATCTGCCTGTTCATGGCCTGGCTTTATCTGAGAATTCCGGAGACAAAACGATTCAGATCGCTTTCCCTCTGCGTACTGTTGATTTTTTCCGGTGCCGTGGGGAATTTCATTGACAGAGTTCGTCAGGGCTATGTCGTGGACTTTCTGGAACTGCGTTTTATGTCCTTTCCGGTATTCAATGTAGCGGATTGCTACATTTCCTGGACGGCGGTGATCCTCGCGCTGCTTTTGCTGTTTTACTACAAAGATGAAGAATTGAAAGAGATCCGTTTATGGCGACGCTGACGCTGACGACTGAACTTCAGGATACGGGTACACGGCTTGATATTTACCTCTCCGAAGCCTCGGAGGGGTTTTCGCGCAGCTATGCGGCAAAACTGATCGATGAAGGCCGTGTCACGGTTGACGGAAGACTTGTCAAGCGCAGCTATAAGCTTTCCGGCGATGAGGAGATCCGCGCCGAGATCCCTAAGCTGCAGCCGCTCAATGTGCCGGCAGAAGACATCCCGTTAGATATTGTCTATGAAGATGATGATGTACTGGTTGTCAACAAGCCGCGCGGGATGGTCGTGCATCCGGCGCCGGGCCATGCTTCGGGAACCTTGGTCAATGCCGTTCTGTATCATTGCGGACAGCATCTGTCCGGGATCAACGGCGTGCTGCGGCCGGGGATCGTGCACCGCATCGACCGGGATACGACAGGCCTTCTGATGATCGCCAAAAATGATGCTGCTCACCAAAGTCTGGCGGCACAGTTAAAGGAGCACAGTGTTACCAGACGTTATGTTGCCATCGTGCAGGGGTGCCTGCCTGAAGAGGAAGCGGTGATCGACAAAGCGATCGGTCGCGATAGAAAAAACAGACTGCGCATGGCGGTTGATGAGGAACGAGGGAAACGGGCGGTGACGCATTACCGCGTCCTTGAACGCTTTTCCCGCTATACCTTAGTCGAATGCCGTCTGGAGACAGGCCGTACGCATCAGATCCGTGTTCACATGGCTTCCGCCGGCCACCCGCTGCTTGGGGATGTGCTTTACGGAGCTGCCGGCGTGAAATGGGCCGCAGAGGGACAGTGCCTGCATGCAAAGACAATCGGATTTATTCATCCGGCAACGGGAGAGTATCTTGAATTTGATTCCGATCTGCCTGACGAAATGAAAAAAATAATTGAAAAACTGAGGAATGAATCATGAAAAGAATTATGCATAAGATATATGTCCTGTTTTGCGCTTTGGCTTTGATAGCTGCCTGCAGTGCCTGCGGCAGTCAGGAACCGTCAAGTACCAATTCGCAGTTAAATACCCTGCCTGTTATCGGACCTGATATTACAATGGCAAGCAAGGAACCTTCCTCGGAACCGAATCAGACAGAGGCGGAAACATCTAAACAGACAGAACAGGCGGGCTCCTCGGAAGCACCTGTGACCGAACCGGTTCAGACGACGGAGGCCCCGACAGAGCCAGCTACTACGCAGGAGCCTGAAACCACGAAAGCAACGGAGCCGACCAAGGAACAGACTCAGGAACTGGTACCGAATGTGACGAATTTCGTCACAGAGGGTACAAACGGTTACGTGATCGTGATCGACCCCGGTCATCAGGAAAAAGGCAACAGTGAGAAGGAACCGGTTGGCCCCGGAGCATCAGAGACGAAAGCAAAGGTCTCTTCCGGTACAGCAAGCCGTTTCAACGGCTATCCGGAATATAAAGTGAATATGGAAGTTGCCCTGAAGCTGCGGACGGAACTGCTGAAGCGCGGCTATACGGTCATTATGACGCGTACAGGCCATGCAGTAAATATCAGCAATATCGAGCGAGCAACAATTGCCAATAACGTCAATGCGGATGCTTTTGTCCGCATACACTGCAACGGCTCTGAAAATGCCTCGGTTCACGGTATCGGGATCTACTATCAGACACCGCAGAACCCATACAATGCCGCGCTGCATGATGAGGCAAAGGCTTTGAACGGCTGTATGCTGCGGCACATGCTGGCATTAACGGGAGCGAGAGACGACGGTCTTGTAGAGAGCGATGCCTATTCCGGAATTAACTGGTGCAAGGTTCCGGCAGGCCTGGTTGAAATGGGCTATATGACCAATCAGGAGGAAGATGCAAAGCTCCAGGATGGTGCCTATCAGAACCTGCTTGCCCAGGGGATGGCAGACGGCATTGACGAGTTTCTGAGCACAAGGACGCCGCGGGAGCATAACTGACCAAAGGGGCTGAAACACATGAAAAAAACAGGCTGTGCAGGATTCCTGCAGCAGCCTGTTTTTGTATCAGTCAATTCGGTTCCGACGTTCCCCGGCAAGGAACGCTTTGATATTCTCGGCCATTTCATTGATCAGGCGGATTCTGGTTTCGACAGCGCCCCAGGCCATGTGAGGCGTCAGCAGGACGCCGGGCCTGTCCTTGATCGCGTAAAAAGGATGCTGCATAGAAAAAGGCTCTTCGCTGTATACATCAGAGGCAAAAGCACCGATCTTGCCTGATTCCACTGCCATGGCGATCGCGGTTTCGTCAGTGACTGCGCCGCGGGCCACATTGATCAGTGTGACGCCGTCCTTCATCAGCTCGATCTCACGGGCTCCGATCAGACCGCGCGTGGAATCATTAAGCGGTACGTGGAGCGAAATGATGTCTGCAGTCAGGCAGAGCTCCTCCAGAGAAACGGTAGGATAGAAGCTGTTTGGATGACGCTGGTACACGACTACGCGGCAGCCGAGCGCCTCGGCAACCCGGGCAACCTGCATACCGATGTTGCCGGCTCCGACAACACCCCAGATCTTGCCCCGCATTTCACGGAAGGCAGGAGAGAGCTGATTGAATCGACCGGAGGCGGTATAACTGCCATCTGAGACGTAGCGGCTGTATTCCGGCAGATGCATGACCAGAGAAAGCGCCATGGCAACGGTCAGCTGCGCGACACAATCCGTGGAATAGCCTTTGACATTGCAGACGGCAACGCCGTGGGCACGGCACCAGGGGACATCGATATTGTCAAAGCCGGTTGCGGCAACACAGATCAGTTTCAGCTTGTCTGCGGCAGAGAGATTGTCCGCATTCAGCCTGCATTTGTTGGTCAGAATAATGTCTGCATCGCGGACGCGTTCGGCTATCAGACCGGGGTCGGTATTCGGATAAATAACAAGCTCTCCATATGCGCGGAACGGATCCGGCGAGATGTCAAGGCCTATGCTTTCGCCATCAAGCAGTACGATTTTCAGCATCATAAACCTCCGATAATTCATTATATTTCTATTATAAAAGCTCTGCATTTTGAGTCAACAGGAATTAATCCAAAACCCCCGAAAAATAATCCATAAAAAAATCATAAATCCATTGACAAAGTCAGGCGGTGGTGCTATTTTATACACAGATGTTAGCACTCCAGCTAATTGAGTGCTAACACAAAAAGGAGAAAGGCTATGGAACTGGACGACAGAAAACGCAAGATACTGCTGGCGATCATTCAGAACTACCAGGAAACCGGTGAGCCGGTTGGATCCCGTACAATTTCCAAGATGGATGATCTGAACTATTCCCCGGCCACGATCCGCAATGAAATGGCCGACCTGGAAGAAATGGGACTGATCGTACAGCCTCATACCTCAGCCGGAAGAGTGCCGACCGACAAGGGCTACCGACTCTATGTTGACAATCTGCTCAAAACCGATGAGACTTCTTTGACGGTTTCTGAGGCCCAGCTTCCGGGAACGCACATGGAACAGCTTCTTTCCAAGCGCATGGACCGTGTGGAGGAGATGCTGATGCGCATGGCACAGATACTGGCAGCCAATACGCAGTATACCTCAATGGTGACCGGGCCGCATTATAAGCGGAACAAGCTGAAATTCATCCAGATGTCAGCCATGGGTTCCGGTAAGCTTCTGGCCGTGATCGTCCTGAACGGCAATATTGTTAAAAACAATATCCTGGATATCGGCGCGGATCTTGCTCCTGAAGTTTTGACCAACCTGAACTTCTGCCTGAACAACAATCTGAACGGCTTATCGATCGAAGAGATCAATCTGGCCCTGATCACCAAGATCAAGGAAGAAGCCGGTGAATACGCAGATGTGGCAGCCAAAGTCCTGGATGCTGTAGCCGGCGCCTTTGATAAAGAAGACAGCGTGCCGGTTTATACCAGCGGGGCAACGAATATTTTCAAATATCCGGAGCTTGCCGATAACGGCAAAATCAGCGACCTGATCAATGTTTTGGAGGAAAAAAGCGAGCTTGGCACAACACTCGGCCATGTAGCAGAGGGAGAAAGCAAGCAGGATATTCAGGTGTATATCGGTGATGAGGTGCCGGTGGATTCCATGAAAGACTGCAGCGTTGTCACCGCAACCTATCAGATGGGGGACGGCGTACAGGGCAAGATCGGCATCATCGGACCCAAGCGTATGGACTATCAGAAGGTCGTGGAAACCCTTAAGGCGACCATGAGCCAATTGGATGGAATATTTATGAAACCGGAGGAATAAGCTTTGTCAGAAGAGAATAAAGAAAAGATCGTTTCCGAAGACGAAGAGATCCGCGAAGAGGAAATGGCGGAGAAAGAAAAGCCAGAGGAAGGCACTGAGGCTGAGCAGGATCCGCAGGTGACCGCCGAAGAAAAGATGGCGGATGAGAAAAAGGAAGAAAAGGAAAAATCAAAGCTTTTCCGGAATACGAGGGCGGAAAAGGCCGAAAAAGAGCTGAAGGCGAAGGAAGAACAGCTGGCAGTTCTGAATGACAGGCTGCAGCGGCAGATGGCTGAATTCGATAATTTCCGGAAACGCACGGAAAAAGAAAAAGCAGCGCAGTTCGATATGGGCGCGCGGGATGTCATCCTGAAGATACTTCCCATCGTGGACAGCTTCGAGCGAGGGCTGGAGGGCCTAAGCGAAGAGCAGAAGGCGGATCCGTTTGCAGCCGGTATGGATAAGGTATACAGACAGCTGCTGAAACAGCTGGATGAGATGAAGGTGGAACCGATCGAAGCGCTTGGCAAAACCTTTGATGCCAATCTTCATTATGCAGTGATGCATGAGGAAGTGGAAGGCGAAGCGGAAAACGTCGTGACGGCAGTGCTCCAGAAGGGGTATACCTACAAAGGTACCGTGATTCGGTACAGTATGGTAAAGGTGGCTAATTAGAAAAGCCCGGAACAGAAAACCCGATCCGCAAGTGCGGAGATCTGAATACAATATACAAGCAACACAGACAATCAGGAGGAATAAACAATGAGTAAAATTATCGGTATCGATTTAGGTACAACAAACAGCTGCGTAGCAGTCATGGAAGGTGGCAAACCCGTCGTTATCGCGAACAATGAAGGTGTGCGCACGACCCCCAGTGTCGTGGCATTTTCCAAGACCGGAGAACGTCTGGTCGGTGAACCGGCCAAGCGTCAGGCTGTGACCAACTCCGACCGCACCATTTCCTCGATCAAGAGAAAAATGGGCACCAACTACCGCACTTCTATCGACGGCAAGAACTATACGCCGCAGGAAATCTCTGCAATGATCCTGCAGAAGCTGAAAGCGGACGCGGAAAGCTATCTGGGTGAAAGCGTATCGGAAGCCGTAATCACGGTGCCTGCGTACTTCAATGATGCACAGCGTCAGGCAACCAAGGA
>DJYD01000070.1:53137-114567 GCA_002449955.1 Lachnospiraceae bacterium UBA6987 | reverse complement strand
TGCCTTACCGCTTGGCTATAGCCCAAGGAGGGTGGGTTGTGGGGCTCGAACCCACGACCTTCAGAACCACAATCTGACGCCCTGCCAACTGTGCTAAACCCACCATGCGGTCCATGCCGGCGCTGTAAGGATAAGCGGGTGATGGGAATCGAACCCACGTGTCCAGCTTGGAAGGCTGGTGTTCTACCATTGAACTACACCCGCGCGACCTCAAACAGCGCAATCGTGATTCTACAATAAAAGCCTGCAAGTGTCAACTGTTTTTCTTAAAAAAATGTGTTGACAAGTGGAAAAGATTATTGTATATTACACCTTGCGCGGCGAAAACGCCTGTGCATAAGCTGCTGTAGCTCAGTCGGTAGAGCGCATCCTTGGTAAGGATGAGGTCACCGGTTCAAATCCGGTCAGCAGCTTTTTTATTGCCCGGGGGATGATTCCTTGGGGTAATGTTTTATCCAGGTACATCAAGGCATACGGCTATTTCCAGGCAGGTATCGGCGCATTTCCGAATCCGGTCTGAAAATAACAGGATTCGTTACGTTAGACCGCTTCCCTGCCATACCAAAAGGAAGAAAGGGAAGCGGTCTAAAAATGAAGATCCAAATCAAAGAAAACGAACAATGCGGCATGTCTTTTGAAGAAGCATATAGTGCTTTTATCATGGACAAAACATCTTATGGTGTCTCTGATTCAACATTAAAGAATTATCATAACATCTTTAAAACATTTAAGAAGTATCTTGATGTGTCCTCTCCTATTAGTGAATTATCCAAGAGAGAACTAAATGGAATGGTGGTTGCGATGAGAAAAGCAAAACTTGCTCAGAACTCAATCGCAACTTATACGCGTATGATGAAGACATTTTTGACTTGGTGTAACAACGAGGGATATTCTGATCTTCACTGGCATAACGTTAAAGAAATTGAAACTGTGAAAGAAATCTATACAGATGCAGAACTTGAAAAGTTATTAGTGAAGCCCTCCTCTTCCAGTTCCTTCTGTGAATACCGAAACTGGGTTATCATCTGCTTCTTTCTTAATAGTGGCTGCCGTGCATCAACTTTACGCCATATCCAAAACAAAGATATTGATCTGGATCATCGGCAAGTTGTTTTCCGTCATACAAAAACCAAAAGGATACAAGTAAACCCTTTGTGTAGTCAAATGGTTATTATTTTGAGAGAATATATAAATATAAGAAAAGGAATGTCGGAAAACTACCTGTTTTGTGATCAATACGGAGACCAATTATCAGAAAACGCTTTACGTCTTGCTGTGGCACACTATAACAAATCACGTGGAGTGAAAAGGACAAGTATTCACGCATTCCGTCACACCTTCGCACACAAATATCTTGTTGATGGCAATGGTGATGCTTTCTCACTTCAAAAATTATTGGGTCATACAACTTTGCGAACAACAAAACACTACTGCCAGATTTTCAACAAGGATCTTGCAGACAAATATGATGAAAAATCGCCGCTTGCTCAACTGATTCGACAGCGACATAGGATACAACGTTAGCAAAAGCAGGAGGTTGCCGGTCATTCCATACCTTCACCGGCAACCTCCCTTATTTAATACAGGCTTCTGATTTTATCAATATACTGCTCAAACCTCTCAACAACATCAGCAGGAGCAACTATCTTTGCTTTATTGCCGAAGCCGCAGAGCCAACCAAAAAATTGATCACTAATCCCAATTGGCACAGTGATAGAAAAATGACGGTCATCAATTCTTGAATACTGAACCCTGTTCGTTCCAAAACGATCAATAACAGTATCCAAGAGAGGATTAATGAAACGGATAGTTACTGTTTTCTCATCACCGCCAAACATGGAGAAGTTGCGTTGTATATATGTCTTCAAGTCAATGGCTTCAAATGCCTCTCTTCCTTCTCTTGGTTCTCCTGTGAGCCGTACATCTCGCATTCTGTCAACACGGTAAGTGATGATCTTTTGCCGCTTATCTTCATAAGCGAGCATATAGTAGTTTCCTTCGTTTAGCAGTAAACAATACGGACTGACAATATATTGATCGCCTTTTCTCCGTTCTATTTGCCGCTTTACATCATTAATTGTGTGTTTCAGATACTTAAAAGAAATCTTCTCTGGAGTATGCCTTTCGCCGTCAAGTTCATAACGCATGGCAGCATTGATGGTTGAGATATTATTAAAAGTGCTCCTATTATTAGTTTTAACTCTATCCGCAAGAAAAACATCGTGCTTGATCTTTTCGGCTTGGTGCTCACTTACGAAACTACATATAAGATCCACAAGTGTTTTTGCTTCACTCTCCGCCAAGTATTTTGATGCGTAAATGGTTTCCGCTGCAAGCCGGATTTCGTCGAATTCATAGCGCCGCTCACGCACATAGAAGCCCTTTTTGTTAGCATCATAAACAATATACCGCGCTTCATCGCCATACTCTTCAAGTTCTTCCTTGGCCTCATCAAGGTACAAGTCTTTCTCTGCCATGAGCATGGCTTTGTTTATTTCTTCAATATCACGATAAATGGAACGCCGCTCTGCATCTATTCCTGCCTCTTGGAGATAGCCGACAATCTGGGGTGCAGAAACCACATGGTTCTCATCAGAATTTTTTAGGAGATACTGAAGTACAAGATAGGGTTTAAGCTTCTGGTTTTGCTTTTTCCCCTGTCCTGTTATTTCCTTCATTTCGACCTGCCCCCTCCTTGTTAATGTTATAATAATATTATCACAAAACGAAATGGAGTCCAATAGTAGTAACAGAAATATGCCAGACGTAGTATTGCTTTTCTTGCAATCATAGGATAAACTATATATGCTCTAAGAGCTTCGTAGAACACCACATACTAAAAGCACTTTAAGGAAGGCATGAATAGTATAAACACTCACTTATAAGGAGAGGCATTATGAAACTAGTTACTGTAAAATGTCCAAACTGCGGCTCGAATCTTGAATTAGATGCAGATTCAAAGCAAACCTTCTGTTCTTTCTGTGGAACCAAGGTTATTATAGATGATGAAGTTCAGCACCATCAGATTCACTATGATAATGCGGAGGATGCAGGATATCAATTTGAAAAAGGTCGGCAACGTGCCCAGGCAGAGTCTGGAATGTACATCCCTCGGATGCCAATAGTCCAAGATTCTTTTAACCCACCGAAAAAAAGAAAAACTTTTTGGTGGGTTATGGGATGGATCTTTGTTTTTCCACTGCCACTTACAATCCTTTTGATCCGCAACAAAAAGATAAGTAAAGCATTGAAGATCATCATTATTGCCCTCGCTTGGCTTCTATATATAGGTATAATTGGGAGTAGTTCATCAAATAACGGGAATAATTCCTCAACTGTTGTGGTTCAGCCGTCACAGACCAATAAGGCTAATGTGTCCACAAAAGCCACATCTGAAACAAAAACTGAAAAACCAGCGATTGTTCCCTCTACGAAAGTTCCCGAAACCACCAAAGATAATGTTCCCTCAGAATATAAAAGTGCTCTACTAAAAGCTGCTTTATATAGTGAAACAATGCACATGTCTAAAGCTGCAATTTACGAACAACTCACCTCGGAATATGGAGAGAAATTCCCTGCCGATGCAGCACAGTATGCAATTGACAACTTGGTCGCCAATTATGAGATTAATGCCGTAAAAAAGGCTGAGATGTATAGCGATACAATGTTTATGTCCAAGGCGGCGATCTATGATCAGCTCATCTCAGAGTATGGAGAAAAGTTCACTAAGGAAGAGGCTCAATACGCAATTGATCACCTTGATGCTGACTATAAGGCTAATGCTTTATCAAAAGCAAAAACATATTTGACTACAATGAATATGTCCAAGGCGGCGATTTATGATCAGCTCATCTCAGAGTATGGAGAAAAGTTCACTAAGGAAGAGGCTCAATACGCAATTGATCACCTTGATGATTAATAGCTTCACTTATTATGAAAAAAGGAGAGGCATTAGCCTCTCTTTTTTTTGAAAGCAAATACATCTATATAGTTAATTGGATACACCTTCACTCCGTAGGCCTATTAGCTATATCTCCCATCGATGACCGCAATTCTGGCACACACATACAGTCTTTGTAACGTTAATTGCCTTCTGTTTTTTGTGTCCAAAAAGCTTGAAGATAAGTGCTGGAAGAGTTAAGAATAACCATTTGATAGGAATCCACCACCAACCAACTAAAGCCCACCAAATGACGCTATGGTGCTTATCTTTGAGCTGAACCTCGTTTACAGCCTGTGCAGTAACAAGTTGGCTCCCACATTTAGGGCATGTCATATTAGGACCTCCGGTTTTTTCTTATATGATAGTCATTATTCTATGTGTTGTCAATGGAATCTCGTAATTTGTCAGTCTATAATTATTATAATACCACGTAGTGTCCATCGTAGAATATATAACTCAACGATTTATAATTGAAATGTATTTATATACTGTTGTTCTACTAAGGCAACAAATCCGTGCAAGCTCTGACAGATTCATCTTTCCTGCCTTATATGATGGATAGTGCCGAAAGAATGAAGAAGGTATATCGTTTATGGTCGTGTGCGGTCGTCCGATTCTGCGCCCTTTAGCCTTAGCATTTGCCATGCCAGAGCGCACGCGTTCTCTGATAATACGCAGTTCTAACTCTGCAAATACACCGCTAATCTGTATAAAAGCATTGGTCATTGGGTCAATCTCTCCGTTTATGCAATCAACGCATATACTTCCAACGATTGATAAGCGTAAGTGCTTGTTTTTTACTGTCTCAATGATTTCACAAAGTTGCTTTGTGCTTCTTGCTAATCTCGATACTTCAAGCGTTAAGATCGTATCGCCTGATTTAGCAATCTCCAAAAGGGAAGAGAGTTGCTCCTTTACGGCACTGTCTCCATGTTCGTATTCTAAGAAGATTTGTTCGGCGCCTGCGGCTTTTAACTCTCTCGTTTGGCGCATGATATCTTGTTTTTGTTCATCAGTCGAACAACGAGCATAACCGTATACCATATCTTTCTCCTTTTCCCTCTGCGGACTGTAGATCGTCCGCAGAGGGTTTTTTATGATTAGCAACTGATGCAGAAGCGCTTGCTGCTGACCTGCTTGGTAAAGGTCTTGTAGAGATCTCCGTAGGTCTTCTTAAAGGCTGTGGTATCGAAACGATTGGAGAGGATGGAAGTCCAACGAACGATATAGGCACCGGCTTCAAGTTCTTCAGTATCGCGTTCAAGCATTTCGGCTTTGATGCTGTCTCGGATTGTTTCTGCTTCCGTCTTGATTTCCTCAATGAAGGCTTCCAGTTCCTGCAGTTCCTCGATCTTCTTGATCATTTCGTTCTTAGTCATTGTTGTGATCTCCTTTTATCTTTGATTTGTGGGTTTGGTATTTCCCTTAACTGTCTTTATTATACACGAGATCTCGTGTATTGTCAATAGTTTTATACACGAAAATTCGTGTTTTTTTAAAAAATATACACTTGAACTCGTGTATGCTTTGTGCTATACTTCAAAAAAAGGAAGGAGGTTTTTATTATGCCCCTAATTTACAAGATTGACATCTTGCAATCGCTAAAAGACAAAGGGTTGTCGTCATACAAACTTCGCCAGGAGAAGATATTAAGTGAGTCAACGCTTCAAAAATTACGTAAAAGGCAAGCCGTATCGTGGGAGAACCTTGAAACACTTTGTATGCTTCTGGAATGTCAGCCGTCGGATTTGATCGAATATGTAAAAGAGGAGACTGTCAGCAAAAGGGCTGATTGAGTTTCATGAACACTTTTCTGCTTTTTATCCCCTTTTTGCTACTCTTATTTACTCATCCAAAAGTGTAGGCGAAAGCATTTGTTTTCTTGAACATATGCGGGGGGTATATTATGGGATTGTTTTAGTTACTTTTTCGTTAATGTAGTTGTATACCTCTCTGCGTGCGTCAAATCACGAAATTTTCAATCGTTCACGGAAACAAAAAATTGGCGATTTCGAACCTATTGGCTCGAAACCGCCGTATTTTTATTTTTTGTTCCAATCTTTGAAAATATCTTCCATTGCTGTTTCAACAGCAGTTTTTAAACTTTTCTACAAAACTAAGAAGATCATATCCTCGAATGAGGATTTCTTTTTCTTTTCATCCTGCTTCTTCCTTTTGGTTTTCCCGACTGTCATTTTTTTATTTTCACCTCACTTACAACATGTATGTAGTTGGAATCAAATGACTGTTGTTTTCTAACCCAATCAAGAATCTTTCTATGCTGCTCTATGTAGTTTTCCATAGGGCTTTTTCCATTCACTTGATAATATGCCCAATCCGGCATAAGCCCTAAGTCATGATATTTTTCGATTTGATTTAAATCCATCTCTTTTGCTCCTTTACGGTTATTTTTCCGTTCCCCTTTCCCTCTCCTCTTGGATTTCGTGTAATGAACAATGCCGAGCAGAGCGAGGCGTTGTTCATTACACAACGATACCGTAAAAGTCCAAAAGAGAAGAGGCAGCATATGCTACCTCTCTGAAAAGGGAACACAATTTGTTCCTCAATACTAATTGAAAACTGTAATAAGATGATTGGTGTAAAAACCCAGAAGTAAAACGTTATTTTTCCGAGTGTCTATACTATAATAGAAGAACGGTTTTTTTACTATTCTTCTTTTAGCCAGGCAGACAAGTAGATTTCTTGACCTTCTGTAATAAAGACTCCTTCAGAAATCTTTGTCCTAATGATGTTTTGCATTATCGCTCCGAAATCGTCTCGCAATACCTTTTTTGCGCAATTTAGTGTTGTTGTTCCAATGCGTAGTTCTGATGTAATCTGAAAGTTCTGAAAGCGATTTGCGCCGTAATTTTTTAGCCACAATAGAACCTTGACCACCACTTCCACGGCTACAGAATCAGAATACCGTTCTCTTCGCATTATTTGCCGAACCCATTCTAATGGAAGAGTTATTTCTGTTTCTTTTGGAATTAAGGAAAGTGTATATGTTCGCCCTGTTAACGAATACTGTATCATTCTACTATTTGCTAATTCTTCAATGGCTGCTCGTATTTTATTTCTGTTAGAAGTTTGAGGATCTACCTCAAACCATCTACACATATCCGACAGGTTAGCCCTCTGAGAACCGTTAATAGCAAGATACATAAGTATTCTGAACTCACGCTTTGATAGGCTGAGCCATTCCTTATAAAACACAACTTCTTCCATTTCTTCTACCTATATTATGCTGCCGCTCCAAAATCCTCAATGTCTGGATATGTTTCTAAGAACCACTGCTTAATAACTGGATAGCCTTTTCCTTTACCATGGCATTTGGCAATCAAGCGCAATTCTCTGTATTCAGAAAGAATATGCTGAATCTCTTCATCTGTTCCGTGTGAAAGGATATAGTTTTCCATGTAATCATACGTAAGACCTTTATAGGTTTCCTTATTCGGATTGCGTTTAATCGTTCGCGTTATTACTTTCCAATCTGGATAGTCTCTACGGACTTCTTGAAGGTGACGGTATTCATCACTGTTGGTGTCTTTTGCCTTTGCTGCGAATGTTCTATCCATAATGATAGCAGGACGGTCAAAGTCAAGTTTCAACGAATTCTTCATTATTTTTTACCTCCTTGCATTAAGCAACTGTTTTCATGAGACGCTTTTCAACACGTCTGTTGGTTGTTAATGACAATTCCTCCTTGTAGTAACCCAAGAACCACTGCTTGATTTCGAAGTAAGAAAGATTTTCATCCTTATCATTGCTCTCCATGAGGCGAGTAAACTCGGCCATTCTGTCTGGGTGTTTGGTCTGAATATACGTTTCCATATAATCATAGGTAAGACCTTTGAAACCGTCAGTTTTTTTCTTTGCGCACTTTGTGATAACACGGTATTTGGGATAGTCTCGGCGCACGGTCTGCAGGTCATCATACTGATGTGTTCCGAAACGTTTGGCGGCAGCAGCGAACTTCTTAGTGATTTCGATAGTGTGATTTTTATCATTGATTTTAATATTGCTCATTTTTTCTTCCTTTCGATTTAAAGTATTTTTGTTTCGATATTCAGTTGTAGGCGTTTGGTTTGTGGACAGTTAGTTGCGTTTACTCTACGGCGGTCTAACGTTTTGTCTCCTTGTGTTTTTCGTCATCATTGGCTTACCTTTCTGTCAGAGGATCTTGTTTTGTTCTTTCCTCTTGACACCCTTATAGTATCATTTTCTCATTCGTGACCAGTCATTATAATGGTACTTGTTTGCAGTGGTTCTTGGGCAAAGATATATGGTTTTTATTAAAGAGATGTAAGAAAGATGTATAAGATTTATTCTTATGATGAAAAGATGTTGATATAACGTCGTTTTCTGCGTTTTAGAATACGTGATGTTTTGGTTATGGCAGGAGCAACAACCTTGCTCCTGCTAACTTAGACGTTATATATCCCGAAGGGTCTCTTTTTCTTAGGTATTTCAAGGGTTTTCGAAAGGGGTTGATGAGGCGTATTGAGTAAGTGCCCTTAAAAGATGCTGTTTTGTTGGTATTGAGTTGATATGAAGATGAAGAAAAGAAGAAAAAAGATGTAATCTTGTTCAATAAAAGATATCAAGGGCTTGTATCGTGAACAAAGCCCTTGATATAATACTTTTGCAAGGAAGCGGTCTAACTGTTATCTCCAAATGCAGTGAGCCACGATGCAGAATGCTTATCCCCTCTGGTATAGCAAAGAAAGTTGTAGAGCGCCTTCCCCTCGGGCATCCGAAGGAATGCCCGAGTTCCTTGGTAAGGATGAGGTCACCGGTTCAAATCCGGTCAGCAGCTTTTTTATTGCCACGGGAGCTCCGTGGCCTTTTTTATTTCCGGGGCACAAGAAAAAGGATCGTTTCTGTCAATTCCTCTTCGCTTGAGCTGAAGCCTTCTTCAGCCCAGGCATAGAGCATGCGGGAAAGTCCGCCGAGCAGGAAGGAATTGCTGAAGAAGCGGCAGCGCTCCACATCCTGTTTTTCACGGAAAGCCTGTTCCTGGAGTGGAAAGCGCATCTGCCTGCTGCAGGTCTGCACGAAACGCTCTACAAATAATCCGTACAGTTTGTACTCCGCAAGGCAGCGGAGAAAGGGCTTATGCTGTCCCCAATATTTGAAGAAATTGAGATATAGCTGCCTGGCATCCTCGGAACTGAAATCAACGGTTTCCAGTAAAGCAATGATCAAGCGGTCACAGGCGTATATGATCAGATCTTCCTTTGTTTCACAGTTTCTGTAAAAAGTCCGGCGGGACATGCCTGCTCTGTCGCATATCTGTGTGATGCTGATTTCCTTCATCGGTTTCTTTTGAAGGAAATAGAAAAAGCTTTTCGTCAGACTTTCCAGGGAATATCTGACCTGGGGACTTCGTGAACAATTGTACATGTCACACCTCCTTTTTCTTGTTCCATTTTAACACGGATAATCAAAGGATTAAAGTACATTATTTGCTGTCACAAAAAATACATTACTGTGTAACATTCCCGCGTTTTATTGTCAAAGCTCCTGTCTTGAAGTATGATAGCAAAGTAAAAAAGCGGGTCACGCCCGTATCGTAAAAGGAGAATGGATCAAATGGAAAAGCGTCTACAGGTAATTACAGGCGGCACCTCCGGCATGGGACTTGCCACAGCCAAAGCACTCAGCATCTACGGCCCTGTTCTGATCGGCGGCCGCAGTGAAAAGCGTCTGGCCGCCGCCATGGCCGAGCTGAAGGAAGCCGGTGTGGAAGTATATGGAAAGCCCTGCGATGTTTCGGATAAAGCCTCTCTGCAGGCATTTGTTGAATACGCTGTCAGCATTGCGCCGATCGGCAACGTGATCAATGCCGCCGGTGTTGACTATTCAAACATGCCGAAGGGACCGATCATCCGCATCAATATGCTCGGCACCCACTATGTGTTAGAGGCCTTCCTGTCTTATCTGGATGACTCCTATGTCGTCAACTTCTCTTCCATCACGGGCAACTTCTACCCGGGTCCCTCAAAGGAAGAAAAGGAACTCTGGGACCTTACACAGACTCTCAGTGAGGAAGAATTCGTAAAGCGCCAGCTGGAACTGACGGCCCAGCCCAACGACCCCCGCATGGCAGCGCTTGGCGACAGCTACATGACCTATGCCATGAGCAAGCGCTATGTTCAGTATTATACGCAGGCAAATGCGCTGCGTGTTGCGATGAAGAACGGCAGCCGGATCATTTCCATTGCTCCCGGTTCCTTCTATACGCCTATGCTGGCGGGCGGCAATGATGACGCCATGCAGGCTTCCATCAAACGCGGAACCGTCTATCAGCGTTTCGGGACCTCCGAGGAAATGGCCGATCTGATCTGCCACCTTGTCGCGCCCGGACATGGATACCTGACCGGTGTTGACATCATCCACGACGGCGGCAAGACTGCCCTGGCCTTTGCCAAGCAGATGATGTAAAGCTAAAAACGCAGGTCACCTCGCCCTTTTCTGACCGCGCGAATTATTGCAAAAACGGCAGCAATAGAAAAAGCCTGCTGGCAGATATGACTCTGTCAGCAGGCTTTTCATGGATTTACAGCGTATCGCTCTTTAAGGTGAGGTAATTGATCTCTGCCTCAGTCAGACGCTGTTCGGAAGCATTGATTACGTTATCAATGTCCTTCTCCGCGCGAGGCCCGATGATGGCGGCAACCGGCATCTTCTGGCTCAGGACGTACAGGAGCGAGACCTGAGAAGGACGGATGCCCTTCATTTCAGCGAGCTTCGTGACACGTTCCTTGCGAGCAAGGTTGGTCGGCGTCAGCACGGACATGCGAGTCCCTGCATCTGCTTTTTCCGGATCAAACTGCGGATAATTGCCGAAGAAGCCTCTGCCCTGCGGCGACCAAGCAGAGATCACCACGTCGCGGTGTTCTTCGAACCAGGGCAGCCATTCTTCCTTGAACGGCGGAATACGGTAGTACCACGGCTTCTCAAGCTTGACAAGGCTGAAGAACGGGCTGACCACGCTCGGGCCCTGATAGGCCATCTTCTCGCAGTATTCATAAGCTTCGGCAATGCGTTCCAGACCCCAGTTGCTCATACCGTAGGCTTTGATCCAGCCCTTGCGCAGGAATTCTTCAAAGGTATCCATGATTTCGGATACGGGAACCTTCGGATTGTCACGGTGCATCAGATACAGATCGATGCAGTCGACACCCAGATGATCGCGTGAGAACAGGATGTCGTCATACATAAAGGTTCTGCCGACGCGGGGCATTTCCTCAAACATCTCCAGCTTGCGGGACATGTAGGGATTGCAGCACTTGGATTCCAGGATCACTTTGTCACGGTTGCCGTCCTTGGCAAGCCAGCGGCCAAGCATCTCTTCCGTGTGCTGAATCCCGCTGCCGCGGCCGTAGAAACGGGCTGTATCGATGTAGTTGCCGCCCTTGCTCACGTAGTAGTCCAGCATTTTATGGAAGTGTTCTTCATCTTCCAGGGTAAACGTAGCCGTGCCAAAGCCGATATAAGACAGCTTGGTGGTAAGGCCTTTAATGTTGATATACTCCATTTTTTCTCCTCTCATACCTGCGCATTCAAGGCAGCGCAGGGAATAAATACATAATCAGGGCTGTGACCAGGGTACCGGAAATCGTTGCTAGTACCGTTGACACAAATACCGGGGGATAGCCTTCTTTCATTTTCAGATCGGCAAGTCCCACTGCCATGATCACCGAGCCGCTGTTCGGCAGCGAATCAAGTGTTGTCGCAGCAAAGGTTCCCACCCTGTGTATGAAAGGCAGCGGCATCCCGAAGTTCGTGAGCACCGGTGCCAGGATCGGCAGCGCGATCTGCGTTCCCGTTGTGGATCCGCCGGTGATCATGCAGATGATGCTCACGCCGACGATCAGGAGCAGAATCGGCGGGAGCTTGGACGTTAGCAGCTTGTCGATCATGATCTGGTATTCCGGGACCTCCTGCACCACGGCAGCAAAACCGTTTACAGCGGCAATCGCGCCGGCCGGCACCATGGCTGAAACCGCGCCTTCGTTGACCGCTTTTATGATTTTGGCGCCGCCCATCTTGGAATAGAAGGCAGCAGCCGCGACCAGGGCCGTCAACAGAATAGCCAGAGAAATGCTGATGCCGAACACATTGAATCCGATAAGCAGTACCAGGATCGGAAGGCCGGCAACGAGGAACGGAACATTTTTGTCCTCGGTCTGCACCAGCTTATCCTTTGCTCCCAGAGCAAAATGTTCTCCGTTTTTCACCGCTTTCTCGCACAGGGCAGAAAGCACAAATGTCATCACGGCGATCTCCGTCAGGGCACCTGCCAGACCGCCGATCAGACCACAATACGAAGACGTTCCGATGGCCATGGCGACCACATTGGTCGGCTGGGGCGAGCCCGGACCGCTTAAGGCAAAGGTAAAGGCGCCCCCGCAGATCGCTCCCATGATAAAGCGCTTGGGGATTCCTGCACGCTTGAAGATGCCTAAAGCGATCGGGTAAATGGCGATCAGAGCGACTGCTGCATTAATGCCTCCGTAGCAAAGGATCGCCGAAGCAATGATCACAGACAGAAAGCCGATATGGTAGCGGGCTCTGTCCGTTTTTGTTTTCCGAAACAGCACACGGCAGACGCCTTCGGCTATGGTCGAAGCCGCGCCGCTGCCGGTATACAGCTTCGCCAGGATCGCGCCGAACAGGAACATGGGAAACAGATTCCCCGCAATCAGACCGAAGCGTGTAAAAAAGGTGGTGACAAGGGTTTCGGTAAAGGGAAGTCCTGTCAGGACTGTCACCACGACCGCGCCGCAGAAGGCAGCGATCATGACGTTGATGTTAACCAGGCAGAGCAGGACCAGAACCAAAAAGCCCGCAGCAATTGCTACATAACCCATTTGTTTCGGCCCTGCCTCTCGACTGTAAAGCGGTACAGCTTATTTCTTCTCGGCATCCGGTCCGCCTACCTTGTCCCAACCCGGAACTTTGCGGATTCCCGTGAAGGCTAGAACGATGCAAACAACCAGAACCCCCAGAAGAATCTTGAACAATCCCGCATAAGAACCGGTCATATCGTATACAACATTGGCGCCGGAGATGCCGAGCATGGCACCGACGGTGATTGCTGCGGTAAGGATCGCGATAATGGATGCAGAATCACGGTTGCCGAAGCAAAGCGCAAGCGGAGTGTGCAGGCACTTGGCAAACAGCCAGCAGACACCGATCAGAGCGCAGACAAAGTACATCATGGGGACGCTCGGCGTGGTGAAGCCCAAAATTACGCAGATTACAGCGTAGAGCGCGCACAGCACAAAGATCGTCAAGCGGGGACCCATCTTGTCGGTGGCATAGCCGCCCAGGAACATGGCGATCACGTTGGCGATGGAGACGACGCCGAAGATCGTGCCGTACACCTTCGGTTCCCAGCCAAGGTCAGCCATATACAGGGAAACATTCGCGTAAGCGGCATAGAAGGCCGCGGAATACAGAACAAAGAAAATAACAATCGCCCAGAAGGTGTAGGTCTTCATAGCCTGCTTCAGCGTAAAGCCGGGACGTTCTTCGGGGTTCGTTGCCTTCTTGTCCGCTTCGCTGGGCCAGAGCATCACCGTGTTCTTCTCGGAAGGGTCGTTGCGGATCAGCAGGAAAACGATGACCTGCACCACAACGGCGACGATCGCCATGTTGCGGAAGCTGGCCTTATAGCCGATGGAACCGAGCCAGTTGCCGACGAGGACCGCGCCGACCGAGCCGCCGAAGCCGCCGATCGCCATAGAGATGCTGAGCAGCGTGGTGTTCAGCTTACCGAACCAGCGGTTGATCAGAGCGCCGGTTGTTGTGGAAGAACAGAAAGCGGGGAACATACCGACAAACAGAGCGCCGACATAGAACATGCCGATGCTGTTTGCCGTCGAATAAATAAAGTAACCGACAGCCAGACCGATACCGCCGATCAGCGCGACAAAGCGGAACTTCAGCTTCTGAACGATCTTACCGTAGGTAAGCAGGAACACTGTGCAGAAAGCCGAATGCAGTGTGGGAATCAGCGAGTAGGCTGTACGGGTGATTTCCGGGTTTGATTCCAGGATCTTCGGTCCGTACAGGCTGAACGAACTGTAGATGATGGAATAGAAGAAATTCATGAGGACCGTTGCGCCAAAAACGATCCATGCGTAGTGAAACGCGGGTTTCTTTTGAGATTCCATTATAAGGCTCCTCTTCCATTTTCTGTTTTCGGCAGTACAGCTTGATGAATTGACAAAAGGGTATACTCAACATTATAATATTAGTAAATAATATGTAGAGTTTTGTAGCAGTTGTCTACAATATCAATACACGTGTATTGCACCGCCAAACGGAAGTATAGTTTTCGAAAACACCAATGTCAAGACCCGCAAAAATTATAAAAAATCCGAAGTAAATTCAGAAAAGAGTTAATAAAATGAAGTCTGATAAGGGAAATACAAAAGATCGAATCGTTGAAGCGGCTATCCAGCTTTTTAAAAAACAAGGTTGCGAGCAGGTTTCCATCCAGGACATCTGCCGCTACTCCGGAGTGACCCGCAACAGCTTCTACTACTATTTTGAATCACGCGATATGCTGTTTGACGCGATTGGCGACTGGTGCCTTTCAAGTGCCAAAGGAAAAACGCTGCAGGCCCTCGGGACCCGCAGCGCTTATCAGCAAGTATGGAGTTTTTACCGCATCTACCTGGAGACGCAGCTGGAACTCGGGCAGGATATCATGAACCATATCTGTACCGCACGCACCCAGAAATGGCGCTCGGATTACTCCGGCTACATCGATGCTGAGCTGGCCGAAGCCATGGCCCGCCTCATTCGCAGGGCCCAGGAAGACGGAGAGGTCCGCAATATGCAGGATCCGATGCGTCTCGTATGGACAAGCTATGCCATTATTCGCGGCGTCAATATCAAGTGGTGCTTCCGCTGGGGCGAATCCGATCTTCTTGGTGAGTCGATGACCTCTCTGGATGATTTATTCCTGCCCGTGGACGAATTCCGCTTGAACGTTTAGTTCTTCTTTATCCCGATGTAGAAGTTATCGACATTGTGTACATCGACTTTATACTTGTCATAACTTGCCTGGATGGATTGTCTGGTCAGTTTGCCGGAGAAAGCGGAAACGGCATCAGCCGGCAGGCTGATTCCCGGGGCCCTCAGAATCGCATCCTTAAGGGCGATCCATTCGGTTGTCTGCGTATACGTTCTGGCTTCTGTTGACAGCAACGTAATGGTCCCGTCTTTATCCACGGCTATGGAGACACGTGCTTTATCCTTCGTCTTGAAGTAAGCCGTATAGCTTCCGTCATCGCCCACATTTTCACTCTGCATCGTAAGTGTGAGCCCGCTGTTCTTCTGCACAGCCTCGATCACCGCTCCTGCAGTCTTGACACTCTTCGAGTTCCTGGCCTCTTCTTTCTTGCGCAGTTCCTCCGCAATTTCCTTTGCAGCCGCCTCTTCATGCTCATCCAGAAGCTTCAGGAAAGCCTTTGCCCTTTCGGCAATCGTCTTGTAGTCATGCTCCAGGGCTTCTTCCAGGAAGGTCTTATCCTGAAGGCTTACCTTCACATTCGAATTCTGATACGTCACAAATTCCAGTTCAAACACCAGGTCGGATATCACCTCCATATGCGAAGTCTGAAGGGCTGTATCGGTGAAATCCGTATTCTGTGTGTGCATCTTCTGATTGTCGTTTTCTCCGGGCAGTGACTGTCCCCAGCCCCCGCCATTCACAAAGTCGAAAACCAGCTTGCCGCCTTCGGGATGGTAGATCGCAGTCGCATGCGGCCCGTAAGTGGTCAGATCGTCCATGGCACTGCTGCCATAGAAGTATGTGACGCCCTCCCATTGGCAGGCAGAAACCTGCACGGTTCCGTGGCTCTGACGCTCCATATAGCCGATGTTTCTCGGCCCGTCTGCATGCACCACCTGATCATCCTCTAATTCGTAGAGATCAAGATCAATCGAAACTGTCGGCTTGTCTGTCCCGAAAACCAGGGACACCAGCATGTCATTCGTGCTCAGCTTTACCGACACGCTCACCGTTACCATTTCCAGTGATCCGTCATTGTCCAGGTCGTCCACAAGGGCGCTGAGCAGTCCCGTTCCGCCGTTCGTCACCATGTCCTTATTTTCCAGCTTTGTCTTGAAGGAAGCCCCGTCACAGGTGCCGATCTTCGGCACAACATTCTTTCTCAGGTATTCATAGAACCGTTCTTCCCTGCTCTTGCTCAGGCTGGTATGAAAATCCAGATAGTTTTTCGCCTTATCGATCTTTTCGGCCGAAGCCTCTTCATTCGCTTTAATATATTCCTGGTTCTCCTCATCCACAGCATGAATGGAGCAGGTGTAATCGTAGCGGTTATCCAGCTCCAGTTCCCAGTGTCCCTGCTCATCCGTCTGCACGGTAGCAATTATCTTTTCCGGCTCATCGCTGCGAATGATGTCTACGTTTGCTCCGGCGATCGCTTTTTTCGTCTCTTCGTCAGTAATCGTGCCGCCGATCCGGCAGGTGCGCCAGATGCTCTCGGACAGATCATCCCGGATCTGGCGGACCTCCTCTGAGATAAGCGGTGAATCCGCAAGACTGCGCAGATTGACGTCATAGTTTTCCGAATCACTGATAAGCGCGATCAGACAAAGCGCGTTGCCCATGACCTCACGGTCTTTCTGTGCCTGAATGGTCTTTGCATAGGCAGGCTCATGTTCCATCTGCAAAGAATAAGCATAGGCATGACTTCTCTGGATGATACGCAGGGAGAGCAGCGCCCAGGCTCTCAGCCTGTCCAGTCTGTCCTTTGCAATGCAGCCTTTCGTGAACGCCTCCTGCATGGCCGCGCTGAATTCCAGGTCCAGGTAGTAGCCTGCGACTGTCTGCACATCCAGCAGACAATCCAGCATGAACGTGGTTTTCCCTATATCATAGGCATCATTGAAGATAACATCGGAAATGCCGACACAGGTGTCCAGAATGCCGATCAGCGCGCCGCCGGGGAAGAAGGTCGTGAAGCCAAACTTAGCTAAAGAGATGATCTCCTTCTCCACTGTCGCTGCCGCCGCAGCCTTGATCGGATCCTCATATGACTTCAGGAGGTAATCGGAAGCATCCTTGATCTGCTCCACAGAGTTTTTTGCCGTAAAATCTGCCTTGTCAATATCCTTCAGCAGCTTAAGTCCCCGGAGGAAATCCTCCTTCCATTCTTTGCTTCTGTATAAGATATCTAACGAGTTGTAAACGATCGCAGCCTGTTCCGTCACCGTGCCGAGCACAAAACCCGCATCACTCAAATGATTCAGTTTTTTCAGCGAAGCGGCATCAAGATCGATCATGGATGTCAGCGCCTTTTTGCCATAGCCTTTCATTTCACCGATTTCATCAAGCAGCCCCACGACATCCATCGGCATGCCGATCATATTGACGATCTCAGCTGCCCAGGGATCATTCGGAGTCACATGGAAACGATCAACGATCTCCTTGAACTCGTCCTCATTTTCAACAACGTAAGAGTCGTCCTCTTCAGCAAGCTTCAGGATCGCATCCTCGTACTGATCCTGAATAATGGCATTTTCACCCCAGAAGGGAACCAGAATGCGGACATCAAAGCCCCCATCCATGACAACCCCGAGCGAAGCCTGTAAAGCAGTCAGGGCGGCACCATGAGTGATATAAAGATCCTTCTGACTTAACTTAAGTGATTCCGTTAATGGGCCGTATTCTTCCCAGATCGTCACAATGTCTTTGTTCTGGGCCGGTTCGATCACAGCAACATCATCCTTTTTCGTGTCGTCAAGAATAAACTGTGCCCGCAGGTAACGAAGCAGATGAATCAGGCTGTACCATCTGCTGCCATCCTCCATGTCATGGTAAGGAACAGCTTCCTGATCCTTGTAGCAGACCCCGTATTCATCCATGCTGAGCTGCAGATAATCCCAGATGAATTCTCCATCCCGGTAAAAGCTGTATACGCCGCCTTCTTTCGTAAATTCAAATCCCGCCATTTCCGCCGCGGTTTCCACAGGAACATAAATGTCGCTGTTTTGTTCCAGCAGTCCCTCCGCTTTTCGGACGGTCTTATCGCCCATAATGCGGTACTCAAATTCTCCCATTACGTATTCCGGCTGCTGTGCAGCATCGCCCGCGGCGGCAGACTCCGCTGCCCGGACCGGAGAAACAGTGAGAATATTCACAAGAAGAGCAAATACAATCAGTAAGCTGAGTGCTTTTTTAATCATTCTTCTCACCTCCTGCCGTCTGCTCGGCCATATAGCTCATGAGGCCCCCGGTAAGTGCATCGGAAAGCTCTGCTGTCATCAGAAGCTTCCGGGAATTGACATTGTCAAGGACCTGAATTTCGAGGGTGAACTGTGTCCGCTTGGACCCGGCTATTTCTTCAAGCTTTTTCGAAACGGCTTCGAGCACCTTCTCTGCTTCTGCCCCCTCCGGGAGCGATTGCAGTGCTTCTTCATAGCCGTCTTTGAAGCTGACGGTCTCTATCACTGCCTGCAAAACGGCACGCTCCGTTCCGTCATCGCTTCGCTCGGTCCGGCTCTCACTGACGGTGAATCTCATGTTCTTCGCAATGACAGCCTGAATTCCCGGAAATTCAATTTCCGACATGCCGCTTATATATTCGCCGGCTTTGGGATCGCAGTTCTGATAAAGCGCCAGAAAGCTTTTTACCGCAGAAGCAGCTGCTTCCTCAAAAGGGAGCTTTGCCAGTTCTTCCTGGGACAGGATCCGGACGGGCTCTGCCGCCTTTTCTGTTTCCGAAGCCGATGTTGCCGTATTCTCACGATCTGATGTAGTCTTTGCCGGATCTTTTCCGCCTCCGATCACGCCCTGTTTCACCAGGAAAAAGATCAGGGCTCCACACAGGAGAAGAATCCCTACGGCCAGGAGGATCAGAGCCCCCGGGCCTTTTTTCTTTTGTTTGCTCATTGCTGCAGCTCCCTTCCTAAAGGTCTGAACTTTAGTATTATACCATAGTTTTTTGCATTTTTATATGTTACAATGCGTAATAGCTTTCATGTAAGGAGAAAACCAGCTATGCTTAACTATAAACTGACCATACGGTATGACGGCAGCCGTTACTTCGGCTGGGAGCGTCAGCCCGGACGTGAAACGATCCAGGGGAAGTTAGAAGCGGTACTGCGGGAGATGTGCGGAGCCCCGGCCGAGGTCATCGGTGCCGGACGGACGGATGCCGGTGTTCACGCGGAAGCCATGATTGCGAACGTCCATCTGGATACCCCTCTCACCCCGGATGCGATCCGGGAGTATCTGAATCATTATCTGCCCGACGATATCGCAGTGGACGAGGTAAAGGTCGCTGCCGAAGGCTTCCATGCGAGGTACAAGGCGGCCGGGAAACTTTATACCTATACCTGCTGTTTCGGGGACAGAAAGCCTGTATTTGACCGGAAATTCTGCACCGTGCTGGATTTTGAGCCGGATCTTGACCGCATGCGGCAGGCGGCTGCCTACCTGATCGGCGAGCATGATTTCCGCAGTTTCTGCACCAATCCGAATATGAAAAAGTCTACCGTAAGAACGGTAGACTCTATTGCGATCAGCTGCCGCAGGGACAGGATCTTTTTCCGCGTTCACGGAAACGGTTTTTTGCAGAATATGGTCCGCGTGATCGTAGGCACTCTGCTGGAGGTCGGAAAGGGAACCCGCGCGCCGGAAGAGATGCCGGCCATTCTCGAGGCGCTTGACCGCACAAAGGCAGGCTATACCGCACCGGCAAGGGGGCTGTGCCTCACACGGGTTGATTACTGATTGTTCTGAGTTTCTTCTGCACTATCCACAGCGGCTTCTCCGCTGTCGGCCATTTCTTCACCGTTTTCCACAGCGTCCTCTCCGCTTTCCGAAGCGTTTGCGCTTTCCACGGCATCTTCACCGCTCTCCGAAGCCGCTTCCGTGCTTTCCGGGACCTCTTCTTCCATACCCAGCCAGTGGATATCAGCCGCATCCTTCAGGAAATAGCAGCTGTATTCATCGTAAAGGTCGGGATTGATCGTCAGGTTGAAGGAATAATCATACATCGATGATTCCAGTTTGGTCGAGAACACAAAACCGCAGTAGGTCGGCACACCGCCGTAATTGCCGAAGACAGCCTGCTGATACAGTTCCTCCTGCAGCGTTTCGATCGAGCCAAGTGCGCCGTACACAGCGATTCCCGCCGCAGCAAAGTTCTTATTGTTCTCCAGATATTTTTCGAAATATTCTCCGAATTCGCCGGAATCGGCACCGAACCAGTTGATGACAAGCGGCATATAGCAATAGTCGCCGACTCTGGTAACGGTATACTGGCCGCCGGCAGAAGCATAATCCACATCATAATCATCGATCACTTCGCTCGGGATCCGTTTGTAACGGATGCCGCTTTCGTACGGCTTCCCCTCACTGTTGTAGATCCATCCGCCTTCTTCCAGCTCGCGGACCGCCTCCTGCACGGAAGACGCATAGGCATTCAGCTGAAGCCCCTGTTCCACTGCTTTTTCGTACATCCAGGCCTTCTCGTAGTATGGACCGTTCACTGCCGTGCCGTGCTTGCCGGTGAAATCAGAGGCAAGTGCCGGACGATCGATCAGATAGGCAATCGCTCTTCTGACTTCTGCAAACTGTGCAGGACCGTAGTCACAGCGGAAGCCCAGCTTGCCATAGCCTGCACGGGAGTAGGTGAAGGATTTGATACTGGAGGTGCGGTATTCGATCTTCTGGGCTTCCGTAATCGAATCCGCGCCGGAAATACCGACAACAATATCCAGGCTGCCTTCGGCAAGCTCGATCATTTCCCGCTCTGCATCTAACACACGGTAAACAATTCTGCCGATCTCCGGCGTCTTTCCCTCATAATTGCCTTTGAAAAAGCTATTCTTCATGAGCACGACTTCGCCGCTGCTCTCATCAAAGCTATAGATGAAGTAAGGGCCGGCGTAGGGATACTCCGCATATGCTGCGCCGCTGGTGTCCGCCGCCGTTCTTTTGATATGCTGCGCCATGACATAAGTGCCGTCTGCATTCTTATCATAGAAATTATCCGTCAGATAGCAGCCTTCGCCGTCATCCTTGATTTCCGCATCACCCAGCCACATCTTCGCATAGTAGGGCTGCAGGGAAATCATAGCCATGTCGTAGAAGGACGGCACATATTCCTTCCGCACCGTCAGGGAGAAGCTGTACTCATCCAGAAGATGCAGGCCCGTAAAGACCTTGCTGCCTGTCCCTGCATCAGGACCCGTATAGGCAAGGTACTCATCCCATCCGCTGTAAATGGTCCCGGAGTTCTGTCTGCCCGAGGCGGCTTCCGCAAGCGGGCTGAAGAAAACCATCGGGAAGGCAAGATAATCCTTTGCCGTGATCTTGCTGCCGTCGGAGAATTTCAGATCATCGTGGAGGGTGATCGTATAGGTCATGGAACCGTCTTCGTTCAGCGTTTCTTCATGAGACTTTACCACTGTGCTGTTCCAGGTATAGCCGGCATTCTTCGTACGGGATACGGTTTCCAGGCCGTTTATGAGCTGGAAAATCTCGTTGTCCGCCGGGTTCGTCGCTGCATTGCCAAAGCCTGCATAGCGGAACTGGCCGGCCGCCTTCGTGGTACTGCCCATCTTCAGGGTGCCGTTTGAAGCGCCCCATTCGATCAGCGCATCAAGAACTGACCAGCTTGCACTTAGCGGATGCTCCTCCACGCCAGTCAGATTCGTATTGTAGAAGCAATAATACTCATTTGTATACAGCGGGATCTCGGGAAGAAGATAATTCCAGCGTTTCACGTAATACCGCCACCACGCTGCATAGACATCCTCTTTCGTCTCGTAAGTCCCTGCCGGCTCGGTATTATAGATCATCGCCATGGACAGAAAATCAAGGCCGAGCAGGTATTTTTTACCGTCCGCCTCCAGATAGGCAAAGCCCGTCTCCGGATCTTCACTCACATCGGCAATCGTGATCTTCCGGCCGAATGTATCATACAGGGATTCGTAATCGGTGCCGTAAATATAATGATCCAGGACTAAAGGGGCAAATTCACTGTCCTTATAAACATCCATCGGATCCGGTTCCGCTTCGGTGGGTTCCTCCGTCGTCTCTTCCTCGGTGGTCGTCTCTTCTGTCGTTGGCTCTTCCGTAGTCACTTCTTTCGTGGTCGGTGCCACAGTCGTTACTTCTTCTGTGGTTGTCGCCTCCGATGTTCCCAAAGGATCCTCTCCGCATGCGGTAAGCTGCAGCATCAGCAAAAATGCAAGCAGTATCGTCAGGGTTTTCTTCATGACATCTCCTTCATCGCCGGGGCAAGCCCCGTTCGCGATTCGCTCTTAGTATACCACAGAAAAGGATTTATGACTATCACTATAGGTTTCCGTGATCGTAAAATCCTTGCCTGTCGCATGCAGCACCGTTCCTTCTGCCCATACCGCACTGCAGTGAAGGGCGCTGCCGTCAAATTGTTCCGCTGTAAAAAGGTCCTCATTCTCCAAAACGAGTTCTGCACAGGTCTTTTCCCTTGACAGGCACAGCAGTTCAGGCAAAGCAGTATGATTCAGACCGTCGTTTTCACCGATCCAGTCTGTCACAGTGCTTCCGTCGTCGTACAGATATCCCTGCCCGCTTTTTAACTCAGCCGGATAATTCCGGAAATAAACAAGGCTCATGGGAGCGGTATATTTTAATTTCGCAGCCGGATACAGGTCGTCCTCCTGCAGACTGTAGATCACCGATTCGAGCTCTGCACCGGCATACAGACTGCGGGCAAAACCATCTTTACTGGAAAGGACGGCATGCACCAAGCCCTGTTCAGAAAAACGCTCAGCGATGTAATCCGCGATCAAAGCATTTTTCAGGCGGCCGAAATCAAGATAGAGAGGCACCCCGGACTCCTTCACAATAGCCTCATAAGCTTCTCCGGTTTCAAGGCACACTTTGCCGTCTCCGAGCAGCTTCAGATTAACCTGCGCCGGGTCTGCGGCAATCTTCGCAAGCCGTGCAGCATAAGCCTTCAGTTCCGGGTTCCGGTTCGGATCGGCATCGGCTGCTTCCGCATCCACATCGCATTCGAAGATGATCCTGTACTGCCAGTACAGGGGGCCGAAATACATGCGCCTGTCTCCGCTTCTGACTATCGTTTCCAGGGCATGATAAAGCGCAGGCTCAACCGTTACCGCCTCGTTCGGATGCTTGTTGACCGTCGCCAGATTGGAGATGCCGTCAAATTCCTGCTCGGAATGAAACAGCCTGTATGCCTGCACTGCCGCATCGCTGTAAAGAGCTGATACAGCCTTATACTCTGTATTCGTATTTGCTCCCTCTGCACCAATATCATACAGTAGGGTGAACTCATCGGAGCAGTTTGCTTCTTTTGTCAAACAATCGATCGTCTGCCAGCCCGCGGCAGCTGTACCGCGGTTTTTGATGGCAAGGTAAAACGCGACAGCAGCAATTACCAGAAGAATCGCGACCAGCACGAGCCTTCCGGTTTTGTGCTGGTCGCTTAACTCAATGGTACTCACCGGACGCGGCTGAAATGGTGTTCTTTCTTTCGCCGACATCTTGAGTATCTCTTATTCTAGGCAAATCTGGCTATCATCAGGAAGATCAGGAAGAGCAAGATGATCACCGCGATCAGGATCAGCATGACCTTGGCGCCCTTCATGCACATCTTATAGTTTCTGATGTAATTGTTCTTGCGGAAAATAACCGCGGCAATCAGGCCGACGATCGGCAGCAGGAAGGAGAAAATACCATACCAGATGCTGCCGGTGTCATGTACCGGTGCATTTTTGATCTCTTCGATCCCTGCCTGCAGGGCTTCATCTTCTTTGGCCCGGGCTACTTCGCGTTCTTTGTTGATTTCTTCTTCTGTCTGCGCGCCATCCATGCCCAGAATGGTGATGGGCTTCAACGGTACGTTCTTCTCACGGATCGCCTTGTATTTCTCGATCTCCTTGGTATTGCCGTAGATGAAGTGGTTGTGACCGATATTGACCATCTGCGGCTTTTCTTCACTGTAATCGTGAACAGAAGGATCGTAGGTGAAGAGGATCTTATTCTTCTCCAGTTTCGGATCCGGGATCGGGATAGCCGAAATCAAGCTCTTTGTATACGGATGCAGCGGGTAGTTGAACAGCTCTTCCGCCTCTGCGATCTCCACGATATCGCCCTTATAAATAACAGCGATACGGTCGGAAATGAATCGCACCACAGACAGGTCATGCGCAATGAAGAGGTAGGTCACATCGCGTTCGCGCTGGAACTTCTTCATCAGGTTCAGGATCTGTGCACGGATGGACACGTCCAGAGCGGAGATCGGTTCGTCAGCGATAACGAACTCCGGTTCCATAACCATGGCACGCGCCACACCGATACGCTGGCGCTGACCGCCGGAAAATTCGTGCGGATAACGGGTCATGTGCTCAGGGAGCAGGCCGACCTCTTCCACGATCTTTTCCACCTTCTGCACGCGGTCCGCTTCATTCTCATACAGATGGAAGTTGTAAAGACCTTCCGAGATGATGTAGTCAACCGTCGCACGTTCATTCAGGGACGCGGCAGGATCCTGGAAGATCATCTGAATGTTTCGGATGACTTCGCGGTCCAGACTGTGCGGGATCTTGCCGGAAATCCGTACGCCCTTATAGTCGATCTCACCGGCTGCACAAGGGTTGACACGAATGACCGCACGGCCGATCGTCGTCTTGCCGGAGCCCGATTCACCGACCAAGGAGAAGGTTTCTCCCTTGTAAATATCAAAGGAAGCATTCTTGACGGCGCGGACGGCATCTTCGCCCTTGCCGAAAGTGATGTCAACGTTCTTTACCGAAAGGATAATCTCTCTGCCATTTTCATCGATTGGACCGTGTTCCGGCAGATGGGCCGCGGTTTCTGTCATTTTATCAGACATTTCTGCAGTCCTCCTTTCAAATATTGAAGGCCGAGATCAGTTTTTCATGAATGTCATGAATGATCTCCGGCTTTTCGACTTTGCCGGCGCGGGGATCCAGCAGCCAGGTCTTGGCATAGTGCGTATCCGTGACCTTGAACATGGGCGGCGCTTCGAGCGTATCGATCTTCAGGCAGTACGGGTTGCGCGGTGCGAACGGATCGCCCACGATCTTATTGTACAGCGAAGGCGGGGTTCCCGTAATGGAATACAGCTCGGTGTTGCGCTGCGCCAGCTGAGGCAGCGAGGAAAGCAGAGCCCAGGTGTAAGGATGGCGGGGATCGTAGAAGACTTCTTCCACGGTACCCAGCTCGACCATCTCGCCGGCATAGAGCACGGCAACACGGTCGGCGACATTCGCCACAACACCAAGGTCATGCGTGATGAAAACAGTCGTGAAACCAAGATCCGCCTGCAGTGATTTCAGCAGACGCAGGATCTGCGCCTGAATGGTCACGTCCAGAGCCGTGGTCGGCTCATCGCAGATCAGAATCTTCGGCTGGCAGGACAAGGCGATCGCGATAACGATACGCTGACGCATACCGCCGGAATACTGGAACGGATAGTCGTCGAAACGCTTTTCCGGATTCGGAATACCGACCTTGTACATCAGTTCCAGAGCCTTGACTCTCGCATCGGCCTCAGTGCAGTTCTGGTGCTTCATGATCACGGAGGTGATCTGTTTGCCGATCGTGATGATCGGGTTCAGGGAAGTCATAGGATCCTGGAATACGGTTGCGATACGTCTGCCGCGGATCTGCAGCCAGTCTTTCGGATAGCGGATATTGGCCAGATTGATGATGCAGGTGCCGTGGAGCTTCTCCGGTGTCTCATCCAGATACTGCACACGGAAAGCAACATCGTCGAACACATTGTTCAGCTGATCTTCGTTGGACAGGTCAACGCCCATCTGCATGGCCTTCTTCAGGGCCATGGTCAGCTTATTTGCGGCCTGAATGCGGCGCAGATAGTTGTAACGGCCAACGGAAAGGACGACTTCCTTGGCAAGGATCAGGTTGCGGGCCTTGGTCTCCTCAGAAATCTCAGCGGAGGTTTCCTTCTGATAGCGAGCCTTAAGCGCTGTCTTTTCGTCATTGTACTTTTTCTGCCAGGCCGTGTCAGACAATGCACTCTGCTTGTGCTGCTTGACGCGGGCTGCCTTTTCGGCTTCAACCGTTTTGACCTGCTTTTCCAGTGCATCGATCTCTTCGCTGAGCTTTTTGATCTTCTCTTTATCGCTGCCGCGGTCAAGTGTCTGCTTCTGGTTGAACAGTTCGGTCTTCTGGAAGTTCAGATCCTTGATCTTGTCCGCAAAGGCCTGGTCTTCTTCATCGGAGAGGGTCATCTTGGCCTTCTTCTCCGCTTCCAGCTCAAGCAGACGGCGGTACGTTGCTGCGCCGGGTTCAAGCTTCGCATACTGGTTCAGGCGGCGTTCCGTCTGGGCAAGCAGGGTCTTGATCGCCGGTGTAAGCTTGACAACCGTATCGGTCAGTTCTTCATCGGAAAAAACGATGCTGCCGTTTGAAATGAAGCCGTTCGAGTCCAGCATGCCCGCAAAGGTCTTGGTGAAAACGGACTTGCCGGAACCGGATTCGCCGACGATAGCGATCGATTCATGTTCATAAATATCGAGCGAGATGCCGCGGATAGCCGTCAGGATACGGCCCCTCACACGGAACTTAACTTCAAGGTCCTTGACAGACAATAATACTTTCTTCTCTTCCATCTCGCACCTCACATATGTGTCCGGGGATCCGAAGCATCGCCCAGGTTCTGACCGGCCACATACAGCACGATCGTCACGATTGCGGAGACGATAACAGGACTCCAGAATTCAAAGCCCCAGCCGGGGGTCAGCATGGCACTCTGTGCCGCACCGATGATTCGGCCAAGGGACATATCCGAAATACCCATACCGATGAAGGCAAGGAAGACTTCGTAGGAAACGTAGGAAGGAATTTCAATGGCAAGCTGCGTCACGATCAGGGAGGTCATGAACGGCAGGATGTTCTTGGTGGCAATTCTGGTGATCGGCGTGCCAAGGCAGCGCGAAGCCAGGTTGTATTCGCGGTCGCGGATGATGATGACCTGCGTCCGGAAGAAGTACGCGATGAACAGCCAGCCGGTCACGCAGAGGGCAAGGACCATCGTCCAGAAGCTCGGAGAAAGAACCAGGACCAGCACGGAGATCAGCAGCGTATACGGCACGTTGCCGACGGTGTTGACCACCTCGGTCATGATCAGGTCCATCTTCTTCGAGAAGCCCCAGACAGCCCCCAGGAGAACACCGACGGTCATGTTGATGGCTGCGCAGATAAAGGCCAGGGAAAGGGAAATTCTCGCGCCGTACCAGACCGCATCAAAGGTCGGTTCGCCGGAAGCACCGGTACCCAGGATATAATGGATACTCTTGCCGAATTTCGCAAAGGCCTGTGCGGGACGCAGATGCTTTGCTGCGCTGTCCATCAGGTTGGCAAAAGGATCGTATTCCGTCACCGCCGGATAGATATAAGCCAGGCAGAGCACCACGAAAAGGATGCTGAGAATGACAATATTCAGCTTCTTGCGGAAGAATACACGGAACACGCTGCGCCAATAGGAATAACGCGGCGCTGTGATCTTTTCTGACTCCAGCGCACTGTGGCTCACCGGAGAAAACAGTTCTTCATCGCTCAGACCGTACTGGTCCAGATTTTTCAAAGTCTGATCCATGGTACTTACCTCGCTTTCGCCGTAAAGTTGATGCGCGGATCGACCATTGCCATCAGCACGTCGCCGAGGATCATGCTGGTCACGGACAGAATCGCATAGAACAGCGTGACACCGACGATAACGCCGTTATCATAGAAGCCGATGGCATTGATCAGCAGCCCGCCGATACCGGGGACTACGTAAACACGCTCAGTAATGAACGCACCGGTCAGGGCGCCAAGAACACTGCCGGGGATCCCATGGATGATCGGGATAGCGGCATTCTTCAGAATATGTTTGGAGAAGATTTCCCCTTCGCTTAAGCCTTCAGACCGGGCGAACTTGACATAGTCGGAATTCATCTGGTCGATCATGTAGCGGCGCAGCCAGCGCATCAGACTGCCGATGGAGGGCAGCGCCAGGGAGATTATCGGAAGAACAAACACGAGTTTGCTCGTAGTTTCCATATCGAAGGTCGTCGGCAGCCCGGCCATATTGCCGAGTGCCTTGAAAATCAGAATATAGGAAAGAGACGGAACAGCCATGATGAACACGATATAGGCTGTACCGATCTTATCCACCAGCTTATCCTTCTTCTGCGCAAGCAGAATACCGAGCGGAACACCGACAAGGTACGCGAGCATAACAGCGATGATGCCGATCGTGAAAGAATACCCCATGCGGGACATGCCCTTCTTGAAGGTCTGCACGCTGGTATAGTTATCTGTAAAGCGTGCCTTGTTCACATCGCTGGTCTCAAGCGAACCGCTCTGATAAATTGCAGAATGAAGGTCGTCTGCACTCATCTCCGTAAGGCCGGTCGGGTAAGTTACCATAGACTGGACATAGGAACCCTGCGTCTTCGTCATCGTCACCGTGACTTCGATATTCTTGTTCACGGAATAGGACTTGCCCAGGTTGATGCTGACGAGATTCTGGTGTATGAATGGAAATTTACCGTCACAGTAAAGCAGGTACTTGTGCAAGGTCCCGTTGCCGATAATAGCCGGCGAGAACTTTCCGTCAGCGAGAGGATCGTGCCAGGTAAAGGTCAGGCCCCTTTCTCCCACATCATCGGTCACCGAGTGGATCGTATCCACTTTGATGATCCCGCCGAAATAGTTGAGAAGCCGCTGATAGAGCGGACGGTCTTTGTAGGCAAAAAGCTTTGCCTGACCGCCGGGTGCGACTTTCCTTGCCGTCTGCATGATTGCATCCAAACGAATCACCGTATAACCGTTTGCTGCAGCCCAGTCTTTGAATTTCGCAACATATTCAGCGGTGATTTCGGAATCTGCTTTCTCCGTACGGCCGATGTTCACAGCCTTGGAGCGGACCTCTTCCTGAAGCTCGCCGTTCTTGACAAGCTGTACCAGATAGTCACTGTACATCATCAGGTCGACATAGCCGTAGTCTCTCCAGTTACGGTATTTATACAGCGTTTTGTCGTTATTGGACACCTTGCTGAACTGCGGATCTTGCGCAAAGATCTGGTTTCGGTCAAGCAGCGAGTAGATCATGATCATAACGATCGCGACCACGATGCAGACCGAGATCAGTGCGTGCAAAATACGCCGGATCAAATACTTTGTCATAGGGATACCCCCGCCTTACTTCTTTGTTTTTGCTGCCGAAAGAATTCTTTCAGCTCTTTTCCCTGAATGGTCAAAATGTGACAGACGGAGAGAATGAGTTTGTTGGACTCATCCTCTCCTCTGTCTCAGAAATCAGCTGCGGTATTTAACCGCAGATCATTCGCGGGTAATTAATAGATACCGCAGGACTTGACCATGCCGCCGGGGGCAGGAGTCATGGTAGCAAGATAGGTCTGAGGATCGCCGTAGTCAGGGCCCCAACCGGAGACATCCATGAAGTCGGCGTTCATTTCATAACCATAGTCCGGATAGTAACCGGCATACAGCCAGCCAGCCGTATCGACGCAGTCGATCAGGACGACTTTGACGTTGCCCTTGAAGGTTGCTTCGATGCTCTGCTTGACTACGTTCGCACGGTTGGTACGGAGCTGGCTATTTCCAGCGTAAGGGATCTCGATAACGATCGGCTTATCGGTGGAAACTTCGATGCCCTGAGCCTTCAGCTCTTCAGCAGCCTTTTCGAATTCGGCATAGGAGTATTCCGGATTGTACCAGCCATCATAGCCGTCGCCGCTGCCAAGGCCGCTGTCAAGGGTGGGATCCCACACCTTGACTCCGAAGCCGTCAGCATCGATCTGGGCCTGCATGATCGCGCCATAGTAGGTGCCGGCCGGGAAGGTTGTCGCAGTGCCGTTGATCTCCACGGTCACTTCTTCAGGAAGCTGTACGAAGTTGCCGGGGGTGTAGGAGTTACGAAGGTTGTTGAACTTCAGCGCTTCGCCGACGGACTGGGCATTGTAGGTGCCGCGGTCAACGGAGGTTGCCAGAGCGTGACGGAAGTGCACGTTCTGCATGAACGCATTGTAGATCTTGGCTTCGCCGACAGTCTTGGTGGAGACACCGACATTAGCATCGTTCACGTTCACGAACTGGTTGCGCATGACGTTGAAGAATGCCATGTAAGAAGTCGCGTCGGTGTCAGAGACATAAGCGTACTGATCGAACAGGCCGTCCTTCTTCGCAGCTTCAACAGCAGCGGTGTTCAGACCAGCGCCGTCGATCGTGCCGGCTTTGGCATCATTGTAAGCCTTCAGGTCATCGGAGCCGTCATTGAACAGCCAGGTGATCTTCTGCAGCTTGATGCCGTCTTTGTTCCAGTAGTTAGGGTTGGCTTCAAAGACGATGGTGTTCTTTTCAGTCGCGTTCTTTACCAGATAAGGACCGCTGTAGCAGATGTGGTCGGGATCCTTGCCGAAAAGGTAAGCAGGATCTTCAGCGTTGAATTCATCACCGAACTTGCCGCCCTGAGATTCGTAGTAAGCACGATTCAGCGGGAAGAAGGGGTTGTAGCCCAGCAGGGTGGTGAACCAGGTGCAGGGTTCTTCAAGGGTGTATTCAAGGGTGTATTTGTCAACAGCCTTTACGCCGACTTCCGCGAAATCGGTCACTTCGCCGTTGATGTAGGCGCCAGCATTGACGATCTTAACGCCGTCATCGGCAGCCAGGCCTTCAAGACCGCCCTCGGTATCCAGCAGGTGCTGCATGCCGGCGACAAAGTCATCAGCGGTCACTTCGCCGAGGTCACGGCCCTGAGAATCGGACCAGTGAGCACCCTGACGGATGGTGAAGGTAAACACGGTGAAGTCATCATTGACGGTATAGCTTTCGGCCAGAGCCGGCTGCTGTACGTTTTCAATATCGTATTCCAGCAGGCCATCAACGGTGTTGACGATCGCTTCGGAGTCAGCAGAACGATAGGTGGCAAGGCCGTCCCAAGTCTGAGGATCGGAGGTGTAACCTAAGGTATAGGTATCCTTGATGGTGTAACCCTGATCAGCCAGATACTTTTCTACCCAGTCAGCGAATTCGCCGGTGCCGGCCAGTTCGCCCCATTTCGCCTTGATCGCATCGCGGTCGGCAGGGGTCAGGAAATCGGTCGCAACCAGAACGTTGTGGAAGCGGTCGCTGTCATTGCCCCAAAGGGTGGTGTTGGCGGTTCTCGGAACCACGCGGGTGATGGCATAGTTGCCGCCCTTGGTGGTGGTCGGAAGCATGATGGCCGCGTCCAGCAGCTTGGCTTCGGCGATAGCTTCAAGAGCATAACGCGTCGCTACGTCAGTGGTAGCCAGGGCTTCTTCATAATACTTATAATATTCGCCCAGGATCGCATCGTAGACCTTTTCGGAATCCTCATAATACTTGGAAGTATCATAGGCCCAAACGTCTTTTGCCAGCTGCGCATCTGCAGGGTCTTCTGTGGGAGCTACCGTAGGGGCTTCGGTCGGAGCAGTCGTAGGAGCTTCGGTCGGAGCGGCAGTAGAAGCAGGGGCAGCAGATGAACCCGCCGTAGAAGAAGCAGGGGTGTCGCCGCCGCAAGCAGCCAGAGAGAGAACCATTGCAGCAGCCAGAAGCAGTGCTAACAGTTTCTTCATAATTATCCTCCTTAGATAATAGTTATATGTCCGCAGTTGGGGCACAGGTGTCCCTCCGGGATATATTTACACCTTACTATAACAAAAGGAAAAAGTCTTGTCAAGTTCAAGCCTTACTATTTTTTAAGTTAAGAATGTCATTTTTCAGGGCATCTTTCTCGTTAAACAAGACAAAGTGTCCTTTTTCCGCCTCCTGGAAGAAACATTTATCATCAGGCGAATTTTCCGGCAGGGGCGCCCAGAAGGAATCTTTTGCAGAGATCTCCGTGAGCGCCGTTTTTTTCGCGGCAGGAGCTGCAGACAGCAGCGACCTTGTATAAGGATGCAGCGGCCTGCGGAAGAGTTCCTCCGCAGGAGCCAGCTCCACCAGTCTTCCGCTGTACATGACACCGATCCGGTCGGAAAAATGTCTGACCACCGAGAGATCATGCGCAATAAAGAGCATCGCCATACCGAAGCGGTCCTTTAACTCTCCCAGAAGACGGATGATCTGCCCGCGCACCTGTGCATCGAGGGCCGAAACCGGCTCATCGGCAATGATCAGTTCCGGCTGCAGAATGACGGCGCGGGCGATCCCCACACGCTGCCGCTGTCCGCCGGAAAGCTCATGCGGATAGCGCGCCGCATGTTCCGGCTCAAGTCCTGTAAGGGCCATGATCTCGCCGACGCGCCGCCTGATTTCTTTCTGATCGGACAGGCCGCGGATCACCAGGCCTTCCGCAATGATATCCTGCACCGTCATGCGCGGATCGAGAGAAGCCGCAGGATCCTGAAAAATCATCTGCACTTGACCTCGTCCATCCGTTTGCGCTGACTGTTTCCAGGAAAATTTTATCTGTCCGCCTGTCGGCGCATACAGACCGGCAATGCAGCGGGCTGTTGTCGTCTTGCCGCAGCCGGATTCCCCCACAAGCCCGAAAATCTCACCCCGGCGGATCGTAAAGCTGACATCCTCCACCACTTTCACACTGCCGAAGGCTTTGCTCAGATGTTCCACCGCAAGCAGCACATTCTCCTGATCCTCCGGATTATCGGAAAGCTCCTCTCCTGCTGCTTCCGGGTCTTGTCCCCCGCCCGGCCTTACGTAAGCAGACGATGCAGCAAGAAGGCTTGCGGTATAAGGATGTGACGGGTTCTTTAACAGCGCTTCCGTCCTGCCGCACTCCACGATCTCCCCTTCATGCATGACAGCAATCCGGTCTGCCATACCGGCGGCAACGCCAAGATCATGCGTAATAAAAAGAACCGACAGACCGCGTTCGTTTTTCAGCCGGCTTATCGTCTCAAGGATCTGGGCCTGGATCGTCACATCTAACGCGCTTGTCGGTTCATCACATATCAGAATATCCGGATCCTCTGCCAGAGCCATGGCAATCACGATGCGCTGGCGCATCCCGCCGGAAAAGGCAAAGGGATACTGGGCAAAGCGCTCTTTTGCCCTTTCTATCCCCACCTCTTCCATAAGCCGCAGCGCCTGCTCCCGCGCGCTCTTCCGGTCCATCCCTTTCAGACGCAGCACCTCGCTGATCTGACGGCCGACCGTCATGGTCGGATCAAGGGAACTTAACGGATCCTGAAAAATCATGGCGATCCTGCCGCCGCGGGTCTTCTGCATCTCCCTTTCCGGAAGCGCAAGCAGATTTCTGCCGTCATAGAGAATTGTCCCTGCCGTGACGGCTGCATTTCCCGGCAAAAGACCCATGACTGCCTTCGCCGTCACGGATTTGCCGGATCCGGACTCCCCGACCAGCGCCAGCGTCTCTCCTTTTTGCAGGGTAAGATTAACCCCGCGCAGAGCCTGAAGCCGCCCTTCGGGAGCTGAAAAGGAAATTTTTAAGTCAGTGACCTGCAGAATCTCTTCCATAATAAATAATTATCAGTATTTGATCTCGCCGCCCTGCGAAGCCACGTAAGCTTCCCATTCGGCTTCGCTGTAAAGGTAGCGGAGGAACGCGATCCCGCTGCGGCCTGTAACGGCATCGTATCCGCCAAAGGGATAGCGGACCTGCTGCGAGAGCTGCACAACGGCAGCATCCTCTAACAGCGGCAGGTAGTCAAAGGTATCTAACAGTGCCTTTTCGACCGCAGCCAGAATATACAGTCTGGTATCCGTATCGGCCGCTCCGGAGCCGAAGCAGTACGTTTTTCCGTCCGCACGCACCGCTGCCCCGTTTAAAGCATCGGACCACTGCTTCAGGCTGAGCGTCACTTCTTCCTCCTGCACATTCAGAGTCAGGGATGTTTCCTCCGCGTTAAACCAGTTAGCATCATACTGTTTTGCCGGGTCCGTATACAGAGCCGTAAGCGAGAAAGGATCCGTGGCCGTTCCGTTCCAGCTGGCAAGCACCGCATCTGCCTTGCCGGTCTTTATCGCATTCACCCAGTTTTGTCCGTAAGGCGCTGACTGCACCACTTCGATCTTTCCTTCAAAAGGCGTACCTGCAGCTGCCGCGCCAAGGGAGCTGTTCAGGCTCTCAATAAGGTGGCTTACAATATCCGATTCTGCGGCCAGGGCGTACTCGATTCGGACCGTCTGATCGCTGATCCCGTCGCCGTTTTCATCCGTTATATACTTCCGCTCAAGCGCCTCGGTATAGGCATCCGTAAAGAACACCTTCGCCCTCTCCGGATCATAAGCCTTCACAAGAGCCAGAGCATCATCCAAAGATGCGGCCCCTTCCGGATCAATACCATAGTGCTCGCACAGTGCCTTTTTGGCCTGATCTGTACTGCGGTAATTCATGGCTGTTTCCGGATCGGCAATATACCCCTGGCCGATGAGTCCCATGGCATCACGGGCAAGCGGCGAATAATCCGCAGCAAGAGCGGCAGCGTCGCAGCTTGCGGCAACCGCTTCTCGGAAGTTCTTTAAGGTCAGCGTCTGCAGATCCGTCTTCGCCTTGTCGAAATCCTGCGCCGCCTCCCGTTCGGAAGCTGCGTCAATGCTGCCGTTCAGGATCAGGAAATAAACGGCACTTCCCGGGACGTAAAAAGTCCCTTCCGGATATTTGCCGTCCGCGTACTGCTTCAGTGCATCCGCCTGAAGTGTAAGGCTCATCAGCTCTCCCTTTGCAAACAGTGCCTCGCGTTCAGCCGCGTCATCCACAGCTTTTACGTCGATCGCCGTAGTCTCATACATCGGGTAAGTCTGTCCGTCTTCCGGGTCTGTATAGCTGTGTCTGCCATCGGTCCAGCCATACCATTTTTCATTGCGTTCAAAATGCATGGAAGCATCCTGCTGATAGGCCGTCAGAACATAAGGGCCGCAGGACGGACTGCTTTCAGGGCTCGTGCCGTACGAGGAAGTGTATGTGCCGTCCTTTTCACTCAGGGCTGCGTCATACACCTCTGTGTTGACGATCCAGTTCCGGCTCAGCGCCTGCAGCAGATAGAACTGACTGAGCGGTCTTTCCAGAACCAGGGTGATCTCATGATCACCGCTCTTCATAATGCCGACCGTCGAAAAGTCCTTTTCCGGCCAGCCAAAACGATAGGAAAGATAATAGGCAATCTCCTCTTCCGTTTCACCGCCCCAGTCATCTCCGGCTATGAAGGAACCGAAAACCGTTTTGATCTCATCCGTAAACGGCACATAGGCACTGCCATCCGCCTTAGCCTCCATGGCCTTCCAGACATCCTCGGGAATATAACCGAAGTTGTAATAATCCCGCAGGCTGTTTCCGCCAAGCCAGCCATAGCTCGTATCATCCAGTCCGATGCTGCAGACGTACCCCTCTGCCGTCTGATAAACCCCATCAGCGCCCTTCTGCAGATCGTCCAGCTTGTAGGCAAGCGTTTCGCCGTCCGGGGAATTGGTCATGGTCTTATCACTGCCGCCGAGCGCATAGGCCTTCGCGCCGGCAAGGCACAGGCTGCCTTCGTAGTAATCGCTTGCGCGGTAATTCATCAGCTTCGGGTCAAGCAGCCGCTGCATAGAATCCACATAGGTATCGGCATTGATGGGCGTCCCATCCTGCCAGACCGCCTGCGGATTCAGCGCGATGCGGAAGGCATAGCCTGATTCTGCATTTTCCGGGATGCCGAATTCCGGATGCGCGCTCCTCACCTCAACCGTCACATCCTCCGGCATGGCCGCTGCCATTTCCGGAAGCACGGCATAGGCACCGTGATACTCCACGCCGTCTGTCGTATGGGCAGAATCTGCCGGAATAAACGTATACAGCCCTCCGGACAGATACTGAAGCGGATAGCTATCTTCCGCAGTGCGGAAAGTGTGCGGGTTCCAGTTTGCGGAGAGTCTGCGCACGGCATCCTTGTAGATATATTCGCGCGGCACTTCCGGTACGGCCTCTGTTGTCTGAGCCTGCGTCGTGCTTTGTTCAGATGACGGAACCGTGGTCTTCGGCACCTCTGTTGTATTCTCTTTGTTGTTACTGCAGGCTGTAAGCGTCATGATCATGACTAACGCCAGCGCAAATGCCAACTGTTTTTTCATAGTGATCCTTTACATGTTAATGCACCGGCAGGGCAAAGGCCTTGCCGGATGATTCTTTTGATGCCATTATTTTATTGAAGAAACAGCAATATTGCAAGCATTTCTTTTTGCGCCTCCGCTAAAAACAAAGGGGCCTGCACTTGCAAATCGCGCCTGCCTTCGCTACAATATAAGGAAGCACGGTACATCCGCGCCGGGAGGCTGAATATGAAGAAAAAAATGACGGTCTGGCGGGTTCTCCGGTCTGTCCTGCTTGTTCTTGTCCTGATCGCGGCGGCTTACGTCACCTATGTGTTCATGGCCTATCACAGGATCGGCAGCATGCCCTTAGCCATTTCGTCCGAGGAAAAGGCATCAGGACCGGTCCGGACCGGGGAGAAATTGTCGGTAACCAGCTGGAACATCGGTTTCGGCGCCTACGAAGCCGACTACGGGTTTTTCATGGACGGCGGACATGAATCCTGGGCATGGTCCAAAGAGCGCCTGGACGCCAATCTAAACAAGATCGCCTCGCTGCTTGCCGAACAGAAGTCCGATTTCTATCTGCTGCAGGAAGTGGACCTTGATTCCACCCGTACCTACCACTTTGACGAGCGGGAGTACCTGCGCAAAGCATTGCCGGACTACAGCAGCGTCTGTGCACAGAATTACGATTCTCCCTTCCTGTTTTATCCGTTCTATCAGCCGCACGGTGCTTCAAAGTCCTCGCTGATGACCTATTCTTCCGCAAAAATCGATGCGGCAAGACGCGTGGAGCTTCCGGTTGAGTCCGGTTTCACAAAGATCCTGGACCTCGACCGCTGCTACAGCCGTCACACGATTCCCGCAGATGACGGCAGGATGCTTGTTCTCTACAACCTGCATCTGTCCGCCTACACCTCGGACGGCACGATCGCGACCGAGCAGTTAAAGCTGCTGCTTGCCGACATGCAGGCCGAATATGAGAAAGGGAACTACTGCATCGCCGGCGGTGATTTCAATAAAGATCTTCTGGGTGACTCCAAGAAAATCTTCCACATCACCGCAGAGGATTATAACTGGGGCCAGCCGATTCCGGATGAGCTTTTTGACGGCCTGAATATCCGCCTCGTCCCGCCCTTTAATCCGGAAGTCCCCGTTCCGAGCTGCCGCAATGCAGACTCTGCCTATCACGAAGGGCAGTATGTCCTGACTGTGGACGGCTTTCTCGTCTCCGCGAACGTCGAACTCCTCGGAGCAGACGTCATCGATACCGGCTTTGCTTATTCGGACCATAATCCGGTCCGCATGGATTTCATTCTTGGAGAATCGAGGTAATCATCCCCTTATGAAAGAAGTTTTCTGGCAGGCGGTCTCATCCGTCACCGTTATCCTTCTCCTGACCGTCACCGGCTATCTGGCAGGCGTAAAGGGTCTGATGGACAAGAAAGCCAAGACCTTCATCAGCAAGCTGCTGATGACCATTCTCGTCCCCTTTAACTGCATCAACGGAATCATCAGCAACCTGACCCGTGAAACGATCAGCGAGTACGGCATCTATCTGCTGATCACGCTTGGCGCCATGGCTCTCAGCAATGTTCTTGCCTTCCTGATCTGCAAGCTGTTCCGTATTCCGAAGAACAAAATCGGTCTTTTCATCCACATGGGGGCAAATTCCAACGCCATCTTCATCGGACTTGCCATATGCAGGGAACTCTTCGGCGATGCCTCTGCCCCCTACGTGATGGTCTATTATGTGCTGAACTCCTTCTCCATCTGGTTAGTGAGCGTCATTGCCGTCCGCTGGTCCTTCGATTACGAACGCGAGAGTTTCGGAAAGCTCCTGCTTAAGGTCCTCCTCTCTCCGCCCGTGATCGGCGTCACCATCGGTCTCATTCTGGTTCTGCTCGGTGTGCAGCTGCCCTCTTTTGCCTCCAGCTTTATCCGCCATCTCAGCAACATCGTGACGCCTCTTGCGCTCATGATGACCGGCTTCATCATTTATGAGCTCGGCCTGAAGTCCTTAGTCATGGACAAGGCAACGGCGCTGCTCATGCTCATGCGCTTCATTCTGGCACCGGGCATCTTTTTCATCATTTTCAAGATCCTCGGCATGGAAGGCCTCGGGCCCCAGACGACCATGATCGTCGCCGCAATGCCTGCCCCCACTATGGCTGTTGTGCTTGGCTCCCAGTACGGCGGGGAAGAAGGGGAGAAATTCGCCTCCCAGGGCGTTGTCTGGACGACCCTCGCCATGTTCATCGTCACACCGCTCCTGCGCGTGCTGATTGCGTAGGGCAGGCCGGCTGCTGCAGGATGGCGGATTTATGATCTAAAAAGGATTTTTACATGAGCATTTTGAACAAAGAAGATTACGAAGAGCCCACCTGTCTCCTGAATATGGACCGGGACGCGCCGCGTCCTGCTTTTTCGGTGCCGATAGGCCGCGTCATCGAAAAGCTTGACGAGTACTTAAGCCGCGATGATTGGGCAGGCGCAGGGCGTCATTTAAACTACTGGCTTGCCGAAGCAAAAGCCGGCGGAGACAAACGGGGCGAGCTCGCCATACAAAATGAAAGAATGGGGTATTTTCGCAAATCCGGCAAGGAGCGCGAAGCCTTTGAAGCACTTGAGGCTGCCCTGCAGCTTCTGGATGAACTCGGCATGCGCGACAACATCATCGCCGGAACCACCTGGGTAAACGCGGCAACCGTATGCAAGACCTTTGGTCATGCCGAGGAAGCCCTCCCCTATTTTTCACTTGCGCGCACGCTCTATGAGCGCGAGCTTGCAAAGGACGATAAGAGGCTCGGCGGCCTGTACAACAACATGGCGCTTGCCTGCGCAGATCTTGCTCGTTACGATGAAGCGGAGGAGCTCTACCACAAAGCCCTGGATACCATGCGCAGAATTCCCGGCAGTGAGCTGGAGCAGGCCGTCACACTGCTCAACCTCGCAGACCTTCAGCACATGCAGGATGAGGAAGCCGATGTCTTTCCCCTGCTGGAAGAGGCGGAAGCCCTGCTGAAGACAGAGGACCTGCCGCGGGACGGCTACTACGCCTTTGTCTGCAGAACCTGTGCGCCGGGCTTTGACTACTACGGCTGGTTCATGACAGCAAAAGAACTCAGAGAGGCGGCGGAGAAGATTTATGCAGGGACTTGAACTGGCCAAGGCTTATTATGAGGAATACGGCGCCCCCATGCTTCACGAGCAGTTCCCGGAGCTTGAAGGACTGATCGCAGCGGGGCTTTGCGGAAGCGGCAGCGAGTGCCTCGGCTACGATGACGAAGTCTCTCAGGACCACGATTTCGAAGCGGGCTTTTGCCTTTTCCTTCCGGGAGAAGATGTCATTGACCGCCAGACGGCTTTTCGTTTGGAACGCGCCTATGCAAAGCTTCCGAAGGAATTTCGCGGGTTTAAAAAAAGTTTACTGAGTCCTGCGGGCGGAAACCGGCATGGTGTGGTCAGAATGAGTGAATTTTTCCTCGCAAAGCTCGGTACGCCCTCCGGAGAGCTCTCCGCTTACGACTGGTTCCGCGTGCCGGAATACAGCATACTCGAAACGGTAAACGGGGAAATCTGGCGTGATGATTCCGGCATATTTACGGCAAAGCGTGATGCCTTAAAACGCATGCCGGAGGATGCGCGCCTGAAAAAGCTTGCCGGCGAGCTTGCCACCATGGCCCAGTCGGGGCAGTATAATTATCTGCGCTGCCTTGACCACGGAGAAGAAGGGGCTGCACAGCTGGCCGCCATCCATTTTACCCAGGCGGCACTCCACGCCGTCTTTCTGCTGAATCACGCGCTCATGCCCTATTACAAATGGCAGTTCCGGGCGCTCCGGGAACTGCCGCGCCTCTCAGACCTCGCACCTTCCCTGTACCGGCTCATCAGCAGCGGAGGCGGCGCAGACGAAATGATGGACAAGTACATGACCATCGAAAACGTCGCATCGGCCGTCATCGCCGAACTGCAGGCGCAGGGGATCACAGCTGCCGTCTGCGGCGATCTCTCGAAACACGCGGCATCGGTGAACGATCACATTGCCGATCCGGGTCTTCGCAACGAAGATCTTTTCTTCGGGGTGTAAAAGTCTTCCTTTTCCATATAAGCAAAAAGACCGCCTGCCGGCGGTCTTTTTGCTTATATGGTTTCAATGTCGCATGCGCTTACTCAAACTGATCCATAAAAGCGTTCAGTTTCTCGATCATCACGCGTTCCTTGACATCCGCATCCTCTGCCGTTTTGCCGCAGACACCGCAGTACAGCTTGATCTTCGGCTCGGTGCCGGAAGGTCTTACGCATACCCAGGCATCATCCGTCAATTCAAAATACAGCACATTCGAGGTCGGCAGCGTGGTTACGCCTTTTTCTCCCGTCTCCAGATTCAGCGTCGTATGCGCCTGATAATCGCGGAGGCCGATGACCGGCAGACCGCCCAGTTCCTTCGGCGGATCGTTCCGCAGCATGGTCATGATGCCTTTGATCTTCGCCGCGCCTTCCAGGCCCTTGAAGACCCGGGCGATATTGATGTCGCGGTAGTATCCGACTTCTTTGTACAGATCCTGCAGCACATCCCAGAGGGTCTTGCCTAAGGTCTTGTAGTAGCAGGCCGCCTCCGCAAGAGCCGTCACTGCCATGATGCCGTCCTTGTCGCGGGCATAAGTGCCGATCAGGCAGCCGTAGCTTTCCTCGAAACCAAACAGGAAATCCATGGAAGCCGTTTCCTCAAGCTCACGCATCTTGCCGCAGATGTGCTTGAAGCCGGTCAGCGTCTCATAGAAGTTCACCCCGTACTTGCGGGCAATGGCACCGGCCATATTCGTGGAGACGATCGTGCTGATGAAGGTGCTGTCGGGACGCAGGCCGCGCAGCTCCTTGGCGCTGCTGATCTCGTAATTGGCGAGCAGGCAGCCCATCATGTTGCCGGTCAGGCGCTGTAGTTTTCCCTCGCTGTCACGCACGTAGGCGCCGATGCGGTCCGCGTCGGGATCGTTCGCGAGGACCAGGTCCGCATGCACCTTCTCTCCCAGTTCCAGAGCGAGCTTCATGGCCTTCGGATCTTCAGGGTTCGGGTAGTCCACCGTCGGGAATTCACCGTCCGGCTCTGCCTGTTCCTTCACGGCATAAGCCGTAAAGCCGAGCTCAGTCAGCATGTGCATGGCCGGGATGAAGCCGGTCCCGTGCAGAGGAGTATAGGCAACCGTAATATTTCTTGCTTCCCTGGCGATCACATCCGGGCGCTTGATCCACTTCTTGACATTTTCATAGTAGCGTGCATCCAGATCCGGTGTAATGGTATGATACAGGCCGGCAGCTTCTGCATCCGCGCGGCTCATGGTCTTCGGCTCGGCATAGTCCGTGATCTTGTTGACCTCAGCAATGATCAGCTCGTCATCCGGCACCGTGACCTGGGCGCCGTCATCCCAGTAAAGCTTGTATCCGTTATATTCCGGCGGGTTGTGGCTGGCCGTGATGTTAACGCCTGCCGTGCAGCCTAAATCTCTTACCGCAAAGCTCAGCATCGGGGTGGGATGCAGTTCCGGGAAGATGTATACCGGGATCCCGTTCGCGCAGAAGCAGCGAGCCGTCTCATCGGCAAATTCCGGGGACATGCGGCGGCTGTCAAAGGAGATCGCCACGCCTTTTTTCTGTGTGCCCTTCTGCAGGATATAATTGGCTATGCCCTGCGTTGCTTTCCGCACGGTATACATATTCATCCGGTTCGTTCCTGCGCCGATCACACCGCGCAGTCCGCCCGTACCAAACTCCAGATCTCCGGTGAAACGTTCCGCAATTGCCTGCGGATCGTCTGCAATTGCCTTCAGTTCCGCCTTGGTCGCCTCATCGAATGCCGGGCTAGTCAGCCAGTATTCATAGCGTTCCTGTACTGTCATATCATTCCTCATTTCCGCGGAAAACCGCATAATTTATAATTGGATCTCCAGCCATTTGCCCTTGCGGACGCGGGCGGAGCTTAATACCAGTCTCATGGTCTGATCAAGCAAAGTGCCGAGCCAGGCGCCGTACAGCCCCCAGCCGACGGCATAAGCCAGAAGATACCCGGCGAGCGGACGGATGATACCGATCGCAATCAGGGAGATCACCGCCACATAGCGCGTATCTCCGGCACCTCTGAGGCACCCCGTACAGATGACCTGCGCCGTCTGCATGTATGTGATGACCGAAAGAATCAGCAGGCAGACGCTGCCCATCTCGATCACCTCCGGCGTATCCGTATACAGCCGCATCAGCGGATAGCGCATGGTGATGAAGAAAATGCTCAAAAGCACCGAAACGATCACCACGATCCGTCTGCCGATACTGCAGTAGACATACGCAAGATCCGGCCGTTTTGCCCCGAGATTCTGGCCGGCCAGGGCTGTTGCCGCCACCTGAAATCCATCTCCGAAGCAGAAGGAAAGCGTCTGCATATTCATGCAGATAATATGCGTTGCGTAGGACAGCGGATCCAGCTTTGCCACAATCATATTAAAGCTGAAAAAGCCCACGCGCATGATAAGCTGCTCCGCGAGCGCGCTGCCGCTCACCCGGAAAACAGGCTTCAGCACAGCATAGGAGGGCTTCCAGCCGCCTTCCACAAATATATTCAGATAGTGCCTGCGCATCAGTACCCGGACTAACGAAATAAGGAAGGCACTCACAGCGCCAAGCAATGTGGCGATGGCCGCACCTTTTACCCCAAGCCGCGGGAAAGGCCCGATGCCGTTAATCAGAAGATAGTTGAACAGGATATTGACCAGGTTGCCGATCAGATTCGTGGTCATGGAGATCTGCGTATTGCCGCAGCCCTTCTGTGCCGCATTAATCAGGATATTTAAGCCCTGAAAAACCAGACTCACACAGATGATGCGGAAATAGACGACCGCATCCTCAATATAGGAATCATGCGCGCCTGCAAAACGCAGGAACGGCTCCGCAAACTCTCTTCCAAGAGCCGTTAGCAGCAGGATGACCGCCAGGCCGACATAAAACGCATTGCGCAGGACCAGATTCGCACCGACCAAGTCTCCCTGGCCCTTGCGTCTGGCGACGACGGCAGTGGTACCGGTACTTAACGCAAAAATAAAGCAGAGGATCACAAACTTAGGCTGTGTTGAAATGCCTACGGCGTCAATCGCCAGGTCTCCCAGGGAGCTCACCATGATCGTATCCACGATCCCGACGAACGCCACTAACACCATTTCAATCACGGAAGGACCGGCAAGCCGCAGAAAATGGCTGTACAGCACCTTTTCCGCCGGGATCTCTCCTGCCGGTTTGACGTCTCCAAGCAACGCCCTGATGCTGAACAACTCTCTGATTTTCCTGATCATGCTCATGCTCCATTTCTTTCCGCATGCCGGATATGCAGATTTATTATAACCGCTCTCCTTTGAATCTGCAAGAAAAAAAGAGACTGTGAAGCCATACTCCGGAAATGTTCCTTCCTACCTGTCCACAGTCTCTTTTGGTTCGCCGTCACGGCATTTCTTTTCTCTCTTTTTCCGCCACGCCATCTTACGAGCCGGCTGTCTGAGAAAGATCCGCACCGTTAAAGTAACGTTCAAATACTGTCCAGATATCTGCCGTCTCCATCCCCAGACGCCAGGCCGAAAGTCCGGCAAGCTTCTGTGAACGGACTGCAGACAAGCGGGCTGCCATGGATTCTGCATCTTCGATCCAGACACGGGCATTCGTCCCGTCCATGGTAAACTCCGCATAATTCTGCCCTGACGTACCGTCCCATACAGGCTGCACGCCATACTTTGCAAGCAATTCATCCACTGCGTTCATGTTCAGCAGACTGCTGTCCGGTTTGGCGCCAGATCCCTTCCACAGTCTGGTAAAGAACGGTACGCCGAGGATGACCTTCTGCGCAGGGACCTGCGCTAACGTTTTCTCCACACCCGTCTGAACAAAATCAAGCGAGGCGGAGGAACCGGCTTCCGATCCCTGATAATGTTCGTCATATCCCATGATGATGAGGTAGTCCGCAAAGATTCCCTGCTCTGTGCGGTCATAATGAGCCGTCCAGGCCGAAGGCACATAGTTGTCGACCGATAAAACCATTCCTTTCCCGTGACAAGCCAGGGAAAGCTCGCGGATAAACTGAACAAATCCCCTCCCCGCGTCAGAAGGAAGACTCTCGATATCCACGTTGATTCCGTCGGCACCGACTGCAGCGGCTGCCTCGACCAGTCCCTGTACCAGTCTGGTACGCTTCGTGGTCTCGTTCATCACCGCTTTCAATCTGTCTCCGTAGATCTCATAATCCATATTGTTGACGAGTGCCCAGACCTGCAGACCCATGGCATGTGCCTCGTCCACATAAGCCCTGGAAGAAGCGTTGTCAAAGCCGCCTTCTCCGTCGTTTAAGAAAAACCATGTGGGAGAAACAGTGGTAACCCCCGTTGCTTCTGTCATCAGCTCCCTCAGTTTTCCGTTGTCGACATCCCGGTAAGCGATCTGATGCCAGACCATGCAGATGTCCTGACGGGTAGAAACCATTTCGTAAGCAGGCGCCTCATAGGTATGGCTCAGGCTTTCCTTGCCGGCTGTCATCCGGCCGGTTTTGGATATATACCCTTCGATGCCGTCTTCCGTGACAACATCGTACCATTTGGACTGTTCCTTCAGGAGATGAACCTTCTGCCCCGCGGCTAACGTCGTCATAATGGGGCTGGAGACTCGGGCCTCCTTCCGGATGATCACATCCTCTTCGGCTGTGAGGATCTTCTGCTCGCCGAAATCCGTCCGGATCACGAGCCTGTCCGGGCCGGTATACAGCTTCCAGTGCATGTCCGTATACTGACTGACATAGTCCATCAGCACGTACAGTACACCGCTTTGGCTGCGAAGCACCGGATGGCCTGCGAACATCGTCTGCCGGTCCGCTCTCAGCGTTTCACCGGGCAGGGTATAAAGCAGCAATCCCTCGGTTTCATCCAGATAAAACCGGGCATTGACCGTCAACAAATAGGATGCAGAGAGGTAGACGGCTCCTTCCTCGACGAAAGCATCTTCATGAGAAAGGACGTCATTGGTGATCACGGCAAGACTGCCGGACCGAGAGGCAAAATACTGGTCCAGATCCGCTTGTTCCTTGCTGGGCCTCACTTCTGTCAGAACAGCAACAGCCAGCAACACAGCCACGACTGCAAGGACAGGCCATACGGGAATCTTATTCTTTTTTTTCTTCTTTGAGACCATATTTCCTTTACCAACCTCCGTCCCAAGTATAACACAGTCGTCCGCGGCTTGTAAAGAAATTCGGTCTGCATTTCGGCTTCCTGCGGGCAGCCTTTCGCCATGATAAACAGAAGGGTATTACGGGTCGGCTTTACGCAGGGCTTTCACCCGGTATTTGCCGGCTGCACCGCCTTCGGCCTTTGTGAACATATCACCATGCCGTTGCATCAGTCCCGGTGGCTCCTCCTTGCTGAACCATCTTCAGCCTAACGCCATCTCTCTTCTCTGTCACGCAACACGCGGCCGTTTTACGCAACAATTATGTCTTTTTGTTGCATGCACCCTCGTTTTTCTGCTATACTTCCTATCAAATTCAAACAATTCCGTCAGAAAGGACCAGTTATGAAGCTGATATTCCGATATCTTGCGCGTTTCAAAAAGACGGTAGTCCTCGCCGTCTTCATCAAACTGCTGGGAACGCTTGCCGAGCTGACGATCCCTTATATCTTCGAACATATCGTGGACCATGTCGTTCCCCTGGGAAAGCTCCCGCCTGTCATCCTCTGGGGTCTCGCCATGTTCGGCGCGGCGATCCTGTGCCGGATGTTAAATGTCACGGCCAACCGAAAGGCTGTGGACAATGCGCACCGTATCAGTTACGAGGTCCGTCAGGCGCTTTTCCGCAAGACCGCAAACTTAAACGGTGCCCAGTTTGATGCCTTCGGCCTGCCGAGTCTCATCTCCCGCATGACCTCCGACAGCTACAATGTTCAGTCTGCCGTGCAGCAGTTCCAGACCTTGTGCGTAAGGGCCCCGATCATGCTGATCGGCGGTGTTCTGATGACGCTTCTCATGGACGCTGCGCTTGCGCTAATCCTCGTGATCATGCTGCCGGTCCTGATCGCCCTGATTCTGTTTGTCTCCTCCCGCGGCATTCCGCTTTACAAAAAGGTCCAGGCTAAGCTGGATACCATCGTGCGCATCATGCGGGAAAATATCACCGGCATCCGTGTCGTCAAGGCCCTTTCCAAGGAAGACTACGAAAAGCGCCGCTTTGCCGCGGCCAATGACGACATGACAAAGAGCGATATCACGGCAGCCACCATCATGGCAATCCCCGGCCCCGTCATGCAGCTGTGCCTGAACACCGGCCTTACGTTAGTGGTCCTCATCGGCGCCGGCCGTGTAAATAACGGCCTCATGAAGCCCGGCGTAATCCTCGCCTTCCTGACTTATTTCAACATGATCGCCATGGGTGTCATGGGCGTATCCCGTATCTTCATGACCATGTCCAAAGCGAGTGCCAGTGCAGACCGCATCGACGCTGTGCTGCAGATGGATACAGAGGAAAACATTCTGCCGGAGGCGCAGGGACTTAAACCCTCCGGCGATGAATTCATCCGTTTTGAACACGTTGATTTCAGTTACGGCGAAGGCTCGGAGGATGCCGCAGACTTCCATGGCGGAAGCCGGGAAAAGGCCTTAAGTGACATCAGTTTCTCCATTCGCAGAGGCGAAAGCCTCGGCATCATCGGCCCCACCGGCTGCGGCAAATCCACCATCGTGAGCCTGCTGATGCATTTTTACGATGCCACTTCAGGCGGCGTTTTTGTGGACGGCCGCGATGTGCGCACGTATGAAAAGGATGCACTGCGCCGGAAATTCGGCGCGGCTTTCCAAAACGATATGATCTTTAAGGACAGTTTGCGGGAAAACATCGACTTCGGCCGCGGACTGTCCGAGGAAGCGCTGCGCAGAGCGGCCCGGGATGCGCAGGCAGCCGAATACATCGAAAGCCTGCCGGAAGGACTTGACTTCCAGGCGGCCATCAAGGGCATGAACCTTTCCGGCGGTCAGAAACAGCGCCTTATGGTCGCCCGCGCACTCGCTGCGGATCCCGAGATCCTGATCCTCGACGACGCCTCCTCCGCGTTAGATTACCGGACCGATGCCGCCATGCGGAAGGCTATCACGGAAAACCACGGAGACAGCACGCTCATCATGATCGCCCAGCGCGTCTCCAGCGTCATGAATATGTCCCGGATCCTGGTGCTCGACAACGGCCGCATGATCGGTCTCGGCACCCATGAGGAGCTCCTTCGCTCCTGCCCCGCCTATCGTGAGATCTACGAGATCCAGATGGGCGCCATCACGGCTTAGGAGGTGCAGCATGCCCGGAAAAGGTGACAGAGGCGGCGTCAAGGAAAAGCCGAAGGACGCAAAAGGTGCCTTAAAGCGGATCCTCCGCTACCTGATGGAATACAAATGGGTCGTACTCCTGTTGCTTACGTTTTCCCTGCTCGGAAACGTCGGCAATCTTCTCGGACCGCGCTTTGCCGGCAAGGCGATCGGTGTCGTGGAGGAAGGCGCAAAGCTCGGCCCCGGTCATATCGATATGGCGATGGTCGGGCACTATGCCCTGCTCATGCTTCTCTTCTACGCCGGCAGCAATCTGCTCAGCTTCATCGTGAATATCTGCATGATGCGAGTGGGCAGACGCGTTGCCCGGAACATGCGCCGTGACGTCATGGGCAAGCTGATGACGCTGCCTGTCGGCTATTTTGACCGTCATCAGGCAGGGGATATCATCAGCCGTGTGAGCTATGATATCGACGTCGTTGCCTTAAGCCTATCCGCCGACGTGATCCAGATCCTGACGAGCCTGATCACGGTCGCGGGAAGCTTCATCATGATGTGCACCATTTCGATCCCCCTCGTTTTTTGCATGATTTTTACGATCCCGGTCAGCATCCTGTTTACACGCAGCATGTCGAAAAAGACCAGGCCCCGCTATGCCAGGCGCAGCGCCGCCTACGGGGAAATGAACGGCTTTGCCGAGGAAATGTTCACCGGTCAGAAAACGATCCTTGCCTATGCACACGAGGATGCCGTCTGCGACCGCTTCAGCGACATCAACCGCGCCGCAGCAGAGGCATACAAAAATGCCGACGGTCTCGGCATGACCATGGGACCGACCATCGGCATGATCTCAAACTTCGGCCTGGCCGCGATCGGCATGGGCGGCGCCATTCTCTACATGGCGCGCATCGTCGGGCTTGACCAGATCTCAAGCTTCGTCCTCTACAGCCGCAAATTCTCCGGACCGATCAACGAGATCTCGAACATCATTAATGAGATCTTTTCCGCACTTGCCGCATCGGAACGCGTGTTCAAGCTGTTAGATGAGCCGGAGGAGGCCAAGGATCTGTACGGCGCAAAGCCGCTTGGAAACTGCAGCGGCCATGTCCAGGCCGAGCATGTGAATTTCGGATATGTACCCGGGACATGCGTCCTGCACGATCTTTCCCTGGAGGCAAAGCCGGGCCAGACCATTGCCATCGTCGGTCCCACCGGTGCCGGCAAGACCACCATCATCAACCTGCTCATGCGCTTCTATGATCCGGATGACGGACGCATTCTCCTGGATGGCTGTGAGCAGCGGGAATACACCATGGAAAGCCTCCGCCGTGCTTACGCGATGGTCCTGCAGGACACGTGGCTGTTTAACGGAAGCATTTATGACAACATTGCCTACGGCAAGGAAAATGCCGCGATGGACGAGGTCGTGGAGGCGGCAAAGGCTGCGCGGATCCATAATTACATTATGCGCCTGCCAAACGGCTACAACACCGTCATCACGGAGGACGGCGGCAATATCTCCAAGGGGCAGAAGCAGCTCCTTACGATTGCCCGCGCCATGCTCTACGACAACAACATGCTGATTCTCGACGAAGCGACCTCAAACGTTGACACGAATACGGAGCGGCAGGTGCAGAAGGCGATCCGGAGCCTTATGCAGGGCAAGACCAGTTTCGTGATCGCACACCGCCTGAGCACCGTGCAGAATGCGGACCGCATTCTGGTTGTGGACCATGGCGACGTGGTCGAGCAGGGCACGCATGAGCAACTCATGGCACAGAAAGGGTTTTATTACAAGCTGTATGCCAGTCAGTTTGAATGAATACAAAAAGGACCGCGGACTTTTCGTCCGCGGTCCTTTTATCATCTCCGATTACTCTTCGACTTCAACGATCTGTTTCTTGTTGTAAGAGCCGCATGCCTTGCAGACTTGGTGAGGTACCATCAACGCACCGCACTTGCTGCACTTGACCAATGTAGGATTGCTCATCTTCCAGTTTGCTCTGCGGCTGTCTCTTCTTGCCTTAGAGGACTTATTCTTGGGACAAATAGACATATGATCCACCTCCTTCATTCCTGGTCACGACCCCGGCTTGCCGTCCTCCCCGGAAATCGTGCTTTTCGATTATAGCCAAACCCTCCCCGCCTGTCAACAGTTTTTTTCGATTTTTGATATATTTCCCATCTGCTTCGGTCTGGAAGCAGACCGATGCCTGACGGCGCAACTTTTTATAGACAATAGCAGCCGCGTGGGATACAATTATGACAAACCATAACGAAAAGAGGTCTCCCTATGACAGTAAAAGAAGCAAGAAGCGCCCTCATGGCGCTGCAGGAAAAGATCGCCGCTTACGGGCATGCCATGGGCGTGATCTCCTATGACGGCTCGACTACGGCTCCTAAAGGAACTGCCGCAAACCGCGGCCGCTCGCTCGGCGTGCTCAGCGAAGAAATGTACAAGCTGCAGACCGGCAAGGAAACCGTAAAGCTCCTCGAATATCTGGACGCTCATAAAGCCAGACTCTCACAGGAAGAAAAACGTATGGTCTTCCTGATGTTAAAGGAGATCCGCTACCTTCAGAAGCTTCCGATGGACGAATATATCGCCTACGAAAAGCTGCTGGTCGAGGCCGACGACGTGTGGCACCGCGCCAAGGACACGAGCGATTTCGCCCTCTTCGAGCCGTATCTGCAGCAGATCTTCGATACCATGCGCCGCTTCGCCCTGTATCAGGATCCGGAAAAAGATCCGTATGACTACTGGTTAAACGAATTCGAGGAGGGTCTGAATAAGGAAAAATGCGACGCCTTCTTCGGAACACTCCGCAAGCATCTGGTGCCCCTGATCGAAAAGATCGGGAAAGCAAAACAGGTCTCCGATGCCTGCATCAAGGGCGATTTCCCGGAGGATAAGCAGGAAGAACTCTCCTATTTCCTCATGAAGCTGATCGGGCTTGACCTTGATCATGTGGGACTTTCCACGACCGAGCACCCCTTTACCACCAGTCTTGGCTCTCACCTTGACGAACGTATCACCACCCATTACTACCGCGAAGACGTTTCCTTCTCGCTCTTTAGTGTGGTGCATGAAGGCGGCCACGCCCTGTACGACACCGGCTCAAAGGACGAATATGCCTTCACGGTTCTGGACGGCGGCGTCTCCATGGGCATCCATGAAAGCCAGAGTCGCTTCTACGAGAATATTTTAGGAAGAAGCAGGGCTTTTGCCTATGCTATTCAGCCGGAACTCAGGAAACTTTTCCCGAAAAAGTTTGCCTCGGCCTCCGTTGACGATATCTACAAGGCTGTAAACCGCGTGCAGCCGAGTCTCATCCGCACGGAAGCCGACGAGGTCACCTACAGTCTGCATGTGATGATCCGCTATGAGCTTGAAAAACGTGTAATGGCCGGCGAGCTGGCCGTCCACGACCTGCCTGCCGAATGGAACCGTCTGTATAAGGAATACCTCGGCGTGGACGTTCCGGACGATAAGCATGGCGTTCTCCAGGATTCCCACTGGTCCGGCGGCGCAATCGGCTACTTCCCGAGCTATGCCTTCGGCAGCGCCTACGGTGCCCAGTTCCTGAAAAAGATGAAAGAGAGCGTAAATGTGGACAAGTGCGTTGCGGAAGGGAACTTTGCTCCCATCAACGCCTGGAACCGTGAGCATATCTGGCAGCATGGCAGCCTCTATACTCCGCCGGAGCTCCTTGACCGCGTACTCGGCGAGCCCTTCGATCCGATGGTGTATGTAGAATACCTGCAGAAGAAGGCAAAAGAGATCTACGCGATCTGAGCCTGCCTCCGAAAAGGCACCTCCCGTCATCCTGAGAAACGCTTTTCCCCTGCTTGTCATCCTGAGACGAGAAGCACCCGCAGGGTGCTGACGGCGAAGGATGACATTTTTATTTTCCCTTGTCCAATTTTCCTCCTCTGGATCGTTTATTAGACAGAAGGGCAAAAAAGCTGCCGCCCGGAAGGAGAAAGCCATGGCTGACATCTCACATAGTGATATGGATATCCGCAGGATCTATATGCATATGCTTTGGCATGATAGGATGCTTCTTTGGGCAGCGCGGTATTTTTCCGAGACGCAGGACTGCGAGGATGCTGTCCACGATGCATTTCTTCGCCTGCTGAAACGGCCGAGCCTTGTCAGGGACGCCGGGAACGGCCCCAGACTTGAAGGGCTCCTTCGGATCGTCCTGCGCAGCAGCTGTCTTGACCTTCTGAAAAAACGGCATGAATTTCCGGCAGATGAAGAATACTTCGGGAAGCTCACAGGTCCCCGAAAGGAGCAGCCGGAAGAATCCCTTGCCGAAAAAGATTCGCTTGACCGCGCGGTCGCACAATTGCCGGATGAAACAAGAGACATTCTGACTCTGGCTTATCTGTACGGATATACCCCGGCAGAGATCGCAAAACTCATCGGCAAAAAAGAAGGTGCTGTCCGGAAAGCACTACAGCGCGGCAAGAAGAAATTGTATGCCCTGCTTGAGGAGGAAGGATCATGAAACGCAGCAAAAAAGACGAGTATGATAAAAAGATCGCCGGGGCATTAAGGAAACAGCTGGCAGAGGAATGCCGCTTAGATGCTCCGGAGGGTGCCGGCCCGGAAAATACCGGTATCGACACCGCATGGTTAGAAAAGCCGGTCAAGAGAGCGAAAAACAGACAGCTCCTGCAGCGCTTTGGCCAGGTGGCCGCTGTTTTCCTGTTAGGCCTGATCACTGGATTCGGCATCCTCTGCGCCTCCAGCTCCGAGGTACGGGCTAACGTCGGCGGTACATTTAAACAGCTGTACGAACGCTGGCAGGGAGAGATCAAGAGACCGGAACAGCCCATCCCGAACAGCCCCGCTTATTTCACCCAGAGAGCCTCATATACCGATGAAGAAAACGACTGGTATTATGAGCTTTCTTTCGGAAGGCAGCCCGGCTTAAACGATTTCGCCACGTTTATCGGACTTGATCTCAGGCACCGCTACGAAGAGGGCCGCTGGTCTGATTGTTACCAGATGGATTATAGCCCCGACGGGACTCCCGTCTATATGATCAATAAGATCCAGGCGACCGGAAGATGGTTCGGTCAGGGGAGCGACGCGGAAAAGCGCGACCGGAAGCTTGTCAATGAGATCCTGAAAAAGGCGCTCGATCCCGCGATTGCCGGCGACCCCGATCCGGCGGATTACAGCTTTGAAGTGCTTGACAAGGACCTGTTTTTCGATCTCCTGAAAAAAGCACTCGCCGCAGCGCCGAACGAGTGGACCGGGAAGCAGCGGGACGTCAATCTTAGCAGATTCCTTCTTGTTGAGCCTGAATGGCTGGACGGTTACCGCTTCCAGATCATCGGCGCCGTTTGCCAGAGTGGGATCGACGAGGTCTACATCGACGTTCTGTACAAAACCGGAGACGGCTTCAACGATTACGTGCAGCTTTCCGACCTTGCCGAGGAGGGTAAGGCAGACGCGATTCAGCAGGAACTCTTCCATCTCCTGCAGGACGTGCGGGCAGCCATCAAGGAGCAAAACAGCTTCACGGCCATAGAAGCCGAGCTGACGAATAAGAGCATCGAGGGTGTCGATCTCGGCCGCCTGATCACCTTCCTGCAGGACCTTGAGAGAGGAGATCTGGACGTTGACGGAAAATACCATGATAATCCTGCTAACCTTCCCTGGGAAACCGTATACATCAGCAAGGAAGAATGGGAAGAATACATGCGTGAATCAAGTCCGTCCTGGTTTATCAACAGGGAAAAGATGGAAGAACGCGCGAGAGAACTGGCAACCGCTGAAGCAGAATAAGGCAGCAAGACTACTGCGCCCTCCCCGTTTTTTCGGGGAGGGCGCTCTTTTTGTGCTGTCATTTTCTGATGCGTGCACAATTCCGGGCTTCCGCGATCAGTTCCGGGCATTTTTGTCTCCTTTTTCTCTTCTGTCTTGTTTTAAGTTTAGAAGTATGCTTCAATAAAGTCATCGCTTCGACTAAGCTTCATTGACCAAGCAAGGAGGGATGCGGATGCTGCTCCTCAATGTCACACTGGATGAGCTCGATCGAGCTCTTTTGGAAAAAGTATATCGCGAGTTTCGAAACGCCATGTTTTTCGAAGCATATTCAATTACGGAAAACATCAGCGATGCAGAAGACGCAGTCCAGGAAGTTTTCCTGCGGATCGCACGCAAGCACATGCAGACGCTTGTGCGGCTGTCCGAAGAAAACAAACTGAAATATTATCTCCTGTCTGCCGTGCGAAACACGGCCCGAAATCTCTCTCAGAAAGCCAGTGCCAGACATGAGATCCCATTGGATCCCGCTGCCCGGAGCGGCACCGAGCCTTCCGACGAGTCCTTTATCGACCGACTGAGTGATGCACTCGACGCCCGGGAACTTGTCAGAATCATTCTGGAACTGAAGCCGATCTACCGGGATGTCCTGTATCAGCACTTCGTCCTCGAACTTTCCGTTCGGGAGATCGCCGATATCGACCATCTGAAAACATCGGCTGTCAAAAAAAGGCTGCTTAGAGGAAAGCAGCTGCTGCTTACCAAGCAGGAGGAACAATTATGACTAAAGAAGAATTCTGCAAAGCGCTCAGTTTTGTCGTCAAGGAGGATTACGATGCGGTCCTTGTCGAAAGGGAGCATCAATTCTCTCCGCAATTTGAAAAGAAAATGGAACGTCTGATCCGGAATGAAAGAAAGCCGCTCTGGCGCTATACCAATACCTTCCGAAAGCGTCTTGCACTGACCGCTCTCCTCCTCATTCTCTGCCTCGCCGGAATATTCACCGTGTCAGTTGATGCAAGAAAACTCGTCTTCAAAATGCTGAAGGTGCCGGAGGATCCGCCGGAAACTGCCCGTACGGAATACCGCTATCCCTTCTCCCCCTCCGATACGGTTGAAAGGGTCATGGAGCAGTTTCTTACAGAATACAGGGGTCCCGACGCCCAATATTTTGTTCAGGAAGGCAACGCTGACTGGCGCTTCATCTACAGAGACGTTTGGACGGACTGCGCTTATACGGCCCAGATAAACGGGGATGAGCTCCGCATCTTCGACAATACTGGCGGGGCTAAGCCGGCAGATATCCGGCGCCGAATAGACAACTTTTTCAAGAAACACAGCAAGGAGGAAAATACCGCAAGGCAGGAACAGCGCAAAGCTGATTTCCTGTCCTCGCTCACCGGAACCGCGGAAAGAGTCGATATTCTTCTCTACTACAGCACACAGGATGCCTGTTTTTATGATCTTCTCTCCTATGTTGCTGTCGATGACAGCGGCGCGTATTTTTCCGACGGCATTATGACGCCGATCCCCTGATTCTTAATTTTCCTTAAAGTGCCCTCTCTGCCTTGCCGCAGGGGGCGCTTTTTTGTATAATTAGTGATTGCTTTTGATTTTTACTTTATTAGAAAGGCTTTCTTATGCTTTCTTTAAACAACATCACTAAAGTTTACCCGGCAGCCGGGGAGGACGTTCATGCCCTTCGCGGCATAAGCCTTGATTTCCGCAAATCCGAGTTCGTTTCGATCCTCGGGCCTTCCGGCTGCGGCAAGACCACGCTTCTCAACATCATCGGCGGGCTGGACCGCTATACGGAAGGAGACCTCGTGATAGAAGGCCGCTCCACCAAGGAATACAAGGACCGCGACTGGGACGCCTACCGCAACCACTCCGTCGGCTTCGTGTTCCAGACCTACAACCTGATCCCGCACCAGAGCGTGCTGCAGAATGTGGAGCTTGCCTTAACGCTTGCCGGCGTGGGCAAAAAGGAACGCCGCGAGCGCGCGAAGACCGCACTCGAGAAGGTCGGTCTCGGCGACCAGCTGAAGAAGAAGCCGAGCGAGATGAGCGGCGGCCAGATGCAGCGCGTAGCGATCGCCCGCGCCATTGTGAACGATCCGGAGATCATCCTTGCGGACGAACCGACCGGCGCCCTCGACAGCGAGACCAGCGTGCAGGTCATGGATATCTTAAAAGAGATCGCTTCGGACCGTCTGGTCATCATGGTCACGCACAACCCGGAGCTTGCGGAGCGCTATTCCACACGCATCGTGCGCATGCTGGACGGCCGCATCCTCTCCGACACCATGCCGGTCGCTCCGGAAGAACTGGAAGTGGAAGCCCGTGAGCGCGAAGCCGCTGCGGAAACGGCCGTGAGGAAGAAAAATCCTTCCATGAAGGCCTCCACCTCCTTCGGGCTGTCCCTGAAAAACCTCTTCACGAAGAAAGGCCGCACCATCCTGACCTCTTTTGCGGGCAGCATCGGCATCATCGGCATCGCCCTCATCTACGCCGTGTCACAGGGCACCACGAATTATATCGACTCGGTGCAGGAGCAGACGCTGACCTCCTACCCCATCACCATCGAGGCGCAGACGCTCGACATGAGCAGCTTCATTTCCACCTTCATTGGCCGCGCAAAATCGCTCAGCGAGCACGAAGACGACGCCGTCTACCAGAAGGCCATGTTCTATGAAATGGTGAACGCCATGACGCAGATCGAAGCCCGCAAGAACGACCTGAAAGCCTTTAAAACCTGGCTTGAGGCGGAAAAAGCGAAGGAAGACAGCGAGCTGTCCAAGGCGCTTGCCGGCATCCAGTACGGTTACGCACTGAACCTGCAGATCTACACGAAAGGCGTGGACGGCGAGCTCCTGCGCTCCGATACTTCCGAGCTCACCATGAAAGCCCTGCAGAAATACGGCGGTCCTGATTTCTCCGCCATGATGGCCCTGCGCGAGCAGTCCGCCTTCGGCAGTGCCACTTCCTCCATGGAATCAAATATGTCCTTGTGGAAGGAACTGCTGCCGGGCGATGACGGCGCCCCCGTAAACGACGTCACCAAGAGCCAGTATGAGCTGCTTTACGGCAGCTGGCCCACCGCCTACAACGAGGTTATCCTGTTTGTGGACGATCACAACGAGCTGAGCGACCTTACGCTCTTTGCCATGGGCCTCAGACCCGAATCGGACATCGAAGCCCTGATCGACGCCGCCATGCACCAGAAGACCGTCGAATACGACGATACGAAGAAATGGTCCTATGAGGAGATCTGCGCGCTCGATTACCGCAGCATCCTCCCCTCCGACTGCTATACCTATGACGAAACCTCCGGCACCTGGCTGGATCTGCGCGAATCCTCCGCCGGCCTGCAGTTCCTCTATGACAACGCCCTGAAACTGAAGGTGACAGGCATCGCCAAGGTAGACAAGGACGCCTTCTCCGGCCGCGAATACGGGTCCATCGGCTATACGCACCTGCTGACCGAATACCTTATCACCCACGCTGCGGAAAGCGCAGCCGTGAAGGCGCAGAAGGCAGAGGCCGGGGTCGATATCTTCACCGGTCTGCCATTTAAGGATACGAGTGTGACCGAGGTCTCCGCCAAGGCCGAAGCCTTCCTGAAAGCGCTTGAGGACTTTGACGAAGAAAAGTTAGCGGAGCTGTATGTGCGCATCATGAGCATTCCGGATGAAGAGACCGTGGCGCAGACCGTGACGGCGCAGCTTGCCGGACTTGACCGCAGCATGGTGGAGCAGCAGCTTGCCGGCGCGATGGCCACGCAGATGGGCATGGATGCCGCCTCCGCATTAAGCTACATCCAGGCGATGAGCGACGAAGATTTCACCGCCATGGCCACGCAGCTGATCGAGGAGCAGTTCCGCAGCCAGTACGCCGAGGGCGTGAAGGCGCAGCTTTCCGCCATGACGCCGGCGCAGCTTTCGGAGATGTTGAAGGCCGCCCTGCCGCAGTTTACCGAAGAGCAGCGCGCGGGCTACTATGACGAGGTTCTGGAATTCTCCGACTCTTCCTACGACAGCAACCTCATAAAGCTCGGCAGCCTGGAGCTTTCCGATCCTTCGCAGATCAATCTTTTTGCCTCTTCCTTTGCCGATAAGGACGCGATCGAAGACGCCATTACCGAATATAACGAAGGCGTGGAGGAGATGCAGCAGATCCGCTATACCGACTACGTGGGCCTTATCATGAGCTCCGTGACCACGATCATCAATGCCATCACCTACGTGCTGATCGCCTTCGTCGCGGTGTCGCTCATCGTCTCCTCGATCATGATCGGCGTTATCACCCTGATCAGCGTGCAGGAACGCACCAAGGAGATCGGCATCCTCCGCGCGATCGGCGCCTCGAAGCGAAACGTCTCGAGCCTGTTCAATGCGGAGACCGTTATCATCGGCCTTGCGAGCGGCCTGCTGGGCGTGGGCATCACCTATCTTCTGACGATCCCGATCAATGCAGTCCTCTACCACTTCACCGAGATCGAAGGCTTAAAAGCCGTTCTGCCGCCTCAGGTCGCAGGCATTTTAGTTGCCATCAGCATGCTGCTGACGCTGATCGCCGGCATCATCCCGTCGCGGAGCGCCGCAAAGAAAGACCCTGTGGTCGCCCTGAGGACGGAGTAAGTCACTCCACCACTGTCATCCTCAGGATAACATCAAAGGATCCCTTTTCCGGGGATCCTTTTTCGTATGAATATATTGTAATTTTCCGCAGCATCCCTTATAATACGCATTGTGGGGTATTATTCCACCCCTAAATTTTGTATGCATTCCGAAAGGACACGATTTTATGGAAGAACGCAGAGTCGGTACAGTTTCCCGCGGCATCCGCTGCCCCATCATCCGTCAAGGCGACGATCTGGTCCGCATCGTTTCAGACAGTGTGCTTGCCGCCGCGAAAAGTGAAGGCTTTTCCCTTCGCGACCGTGACGTCATCGCTGTCACCGAGTCCATCGTGGCCCGTGCACAGGGCAACTACTGCACGGTGGACGATATCGCAGCCGATGTAAAGGCCAAGACCGGCGGAGAGACCGTCGGCGTCATTTTCCCGATCCTCTCCCGCAACCGCTTCGCCATCTGCCTGCGCGGCATCGCAAGCGGCGTGAAAAAGGTCGTTCTGATGCTGAACTATCCCTCTGATGAAGTCGGCAACGCGCTCGTGGATATTGAAAAGGTCGACGAAGCGGACGTCAATCCCTACTCCGACGTTCTGACCCGCGAGCAGTTCAAGGCTCTCTTCGGCGCGCCCCGTCACCCCTTCACCGGTATGGACTACGTGGCCTACTATGAAGAGCTGATCAAAGCCTGCGGTGCCGATGCGGAGATCATTTTCGCGAACCAGCCGAAGGCCGTGCTCGCCTATACGGATACCGTCATCAACTGCGACATCCACACCAGAAAGCGCACCAAACGCCAGCTGCTTAAGGCCGGTGCCAAGACCGTGCTGAGCCTTGATGACATCATGACCGCTCCGGTTGGCGGCAGCGGCTTCAACGCCGACTACGGCCTGCTCGGCTCCAACAAGGCGACCGAGGACAAGGTCAAGCTCTTCCCCCGCGAAAGCCAGCCGCTTGTGGAAGGCATTCAGGCCGAGATCCTGAAAGCCACCGGCAAGCACGTCGAGGTCATGGTCTACGGCGACGGCGCCTTCAAGGATCCGCAGGGCAAGATCTGGGAACTGGCCGATCCGGTCGTTTCCCCCTTCCACACCAAAGGCCTCATTGGCACGCCGAACGAGCTGAAGCTGAAATATCTTGCCGACAACGACTTCAAGGATCTGTCCGGCGATGCGTTAAAGGCCGCCATTTCCGACAGCATCCGTGCGAAAGATGCCGATCTGAAGGGCCAGATGGCTTCCGAAGGCACCACCCCCAGACAGCTGACCGACCTGATCGGATCCCTCTGCGACCTGACCAGCGGCTCCGGCGACAAGGGAACGCCCGTGGTCCTCGTACAGGGCTACTTTGACAACTATACCAACAACTAAAACAACGAAACAAAGGAGATCGCCATGAAACCCTACCGTGACATGACGCCTGAAGAAAGGCATCATGAATACGCGGCCGTCAAGGCACACTACAACGAACTGAAAACACTTAACCTCTCACTGGATATGTCCCGCGGAAGACCCGGCCGCGGCCAGTTAGATCTTGTTTCCGACATCCTTCACGTGCTTGATAAGGAAGACTGCATAAGCGGAAAGACCGACCTGCGCAACTACGGCGTACTTGCCGGCGCCCCCGAAGCGAGAAAGCTTTGGGCCGACATCCTCGGCTGCCGTTTTGAAGAAGTTTTTGTGGGAGGCAATGCGTCACTGCAGCTGATGTATGATCTTGTGGCAAAAGGCTTCAGCTTCGGTCTCCTGCATTCCGAGAAGCCCTGGTGCCGTGAGGAAGGCCTGAAATGGCTCTGCCCCGCCCCCGGCTATGACAGACATTTTGCCATCACGGAAGCTTTCGGATTCGAGATGATCACCGTCAAGATGACGCCCGAAGGACCGGACATGGATGCCGTCGAGGAGCTCATCAAAGACCCGAAGGTGAAAGGCATCTGGTGCGTGCCCAAGTATTCGAACCCGGACGGCATCATTTACAGCGACGAAGTGATTAACCGCCTTGCCGCAATGAAGCCTGCCGCTCCCGATTTCGCCCTGATGTGGGACAATGCCTACGTCATCCACGAATTCGAGGGCGACTACGTCCCCTTCCCCGATATCATCAGTCTGTGCCGCGAGGCCGGAAACCCTGATATGGTCTACGAATTTGCCTCTACTTCCAAGATCACCCTTCCCGGTGCCGGCATCTCCTGCATGGCCGCTTCCGAAGCCAACCAGAAATACCTTCAGAAGCTGATCGGCGTGCAGATCATCTCATACGACAAGGTCAATCAGATGCGTCACGTCAAGTTCCTGCAGAACAAGGCGCACGCGTTAGAGATCATGAAAAAGCACGCATCGGTTCTGCAGCCGCGTTTTAAGGCCGTTATTGATGCACTGGAGGCGGAGATCCGCCCCGCAGGCATCGGACACTGGGAGACCCCGAAGGGCGGATATTTTGTCTCCCTTTACACACTTCCCGGACTGGCTAAGCGCACCGTCGCCCTGACAAAGGAGGCCGGTGTCATTCTGACCGGTGCCGGCGCCACCTACCCTTATGGCAAGGATCCTGAAGACAGCAACATCCGCATCGCACCTTCGCTTCCTCCGATCGAAGAGCTTGTGCAGGCCATGGATGTGCTGTGCACCGCCCTCAAACTTGCTGCATTAGAGCAGATGGGAGAATAACAAGAGCAAACGAATGAAGATCGAAAGAATTAGTGACAATCAGATACGCTGCATCCTGACCGCAGGAGATATGATCAAGCGTCACCTGAGCCTCAAGGCACTTGCCCAGGGGAATCAGGAGGCACAGAATCTCGTGCGCGAAATGATGGAACAGTCTGCGGAAGAATTCGGCTTCGAGCCCAACGAATATCCTCTGCTGATCGAACTTTCTCCTGCCGAAGGCGGCGGGATCAGTTTGACTGTGACCAGAGTGAATTCCATGGACGAGATCCCGCTTTCCGTCCAGGCGGATCATCTGGTGAAGGCACTGCAGACGATCGTCAACATGGCAAAAGATCAAGGCCGCAAAGAAACGGTGCCGGCGCCCGTCGCCGCATTCACCTTCGATGCCAGCCGTCCTCTTTTACTGCCTCCTGAGCTGAAAAAAGATCCGCGCGGGGTCCACACGACCCTGTATCTGCAGCCCAGGTTCAACGTCTATTATCTGCTCGTCACCGCTTCCCTGAAATACCAGGCGCTCTTCAGCAACGTATGTCATCTTCTGTCCGAATACGGACGCAGCGTTCCGGTCACGGAAGGCACCCCTGCCTATTTCCGTGAGCATTACGTTACCGTCTTTGCCAAGAATGCTCTGCAGCATATCGCAGACGGTGAACTGAATAAGCCCTCTGAAGGATAAGCCTTTTCTTAGAGCCTTCCTCTTCGGGGGAAGGCTCAGGCTCCCTCTTCAGGCGGTGCACATGCTTCGTCTTCAGAAAAATATTGACACTTTTCCTGCCTTCTGCTAAACTTGGGAAGTCGCGGACCTTTAGCTCAGTTGGTCAGAGCAGTCGGCTCATAACCGATCGGTCCCGGGTTCGAGTCCCTGAAGGTCCACTTCCGTGATATACACGGCGCGCGCCGCGGCGAATAGCGGCAGGAAGGTCCGTTCCTTACGGATCAGCATGGTCTGCAGACCATGACATGGCCCGATGGCTCAGTTGGTTAGAGCGCCG
>DJYD01000070.1:547-53056 GCA_002449955.1 Lachnospiraceae bacterium UBA6987 | reverse complement strand
TGGGTTCGAGTCCCATTCGGGTCGCTCAGCGGGTATGGCGGAATAGGTAGACGCAACGGACTTAAAATCCGTCGGCGGCGACGCCGTGCCGGTTCGAGTCCGGCTACCCGCAGCAAAAAAGCCCCCCTTCTGGGGGCTTATTTTTGTGCGGGTAGCCGGACGAAGAACCGGAGGTTCGATAAGTGACGGCCTGCGGATCAAGCCCGAAGGGCGATGAGATGCAGCTGCCGGAACTTATGCAGCGAGCGCAGCGAGTCGCAGTCCGGCAAACCCGAAAGGCTTCAATTCCGGCTGTCCGCCGGACGTTCTTTATTTCCCTGCTTCCGGCAGTTCTTCGGTCACGTCGAATTCAGCGGCATAATATTCAGTAATGAGCCCTGTACCTCTGCCGATATTCACCGGCTGCGGATCAAAAAGTTTTCTGAGACAGCAATCACTTGCAGCCGCGTCTCCTCATAATAAACCTGATGGGACAAAGGCATTTTTATAGCCCTTTTCGGCGCTTGTCCGCTTTTGCCCTCGAAAGTGCTTTATCGAGATGCAGTGGACTTTGCCGCCTCAGGTGTTATAATTTGCTTGTAAAGGCAATTGCCTGTGATCGTATTTTCCGGCCTTCCGCAGCGCTGCATAAGCCTGCTGGCCTTATCCTAAGGAGGAGATCTCATGGAACCTGTCATTACCGTGCATCTTGATGACGAACTGCCGGAATACCCGGCGATGGATCCGAAATACCGCCGCGCGCCGAAGCGGGAATCACATCTTTCGGATGCCGACAGAAGGCTTGCCATCCGCAACGCTCTGCGCTATATTCCGGAGCAGTTCCACGCGCAGATGGCTGAGGAATTCGCCCGTGAGCTGGATGAGCGCGGCCGCATCTACGGCTACCGCTTCCGCCCCGAGGGAAAGCTCTGGGGCAAGCCTATCGACGAATACAAGGGAAACTGCATCGAAGGCAAGGCCATCCAGGTCATGATCGACAACAACCTGGACTTTGACGTGGCGCTCTACCCCTACGAGTTAACCACCTACGGCGAGACCGGGCAGGTCTGCCAGAACTGGATGCAGTACCGCCTGATCAAGAAATATCTGGAGATCCTGACCGATGAGCAGACACTCGTCGTGATGAGCGGCCACCCGCTCGGACTCTTCCATTCCCATAAGCTCGCGCCGCGTGTCATCATCACAAACGGCCTCATGATCGGCACCTTCGATGACCAGGAAAACTTCAACCGGGCGGCCGCACTCGGCGTTGCCAACTACGGGCAAATGACCGCCGGCGGCTGGATGTACATCGGTCCGCAGGGCATCGTGCACGGCACCTTCAATACACTTCTGAACGCGGGGCGCCTCAAGCTCGGCATACCGACCGACGGAAATCTTGCCGGCAGGCTCTTTGTCTCCGCAGGCCTCGGCGGCATGAGCGGCGCCCAGGGCAAGGCGGCGGAGATCGCCGGCGCAGCGGCCATTATTGCTGAGGTCGATGACAGCCGCATTGCCACCCGTTTTGAACAGGGCTGGGTCTCCCACCGTACGGACAGCCTCGAAGAAGCTGCGCAGATCGCCCTCTCCCATCAGAAGGAAGGCAAGGCCTGCGCTGTCGCCTACCACGGCAATATCGTGGACCTTCTGGAATATCTCTACGAGAAAAATATCCACGTCGACCTTATGAGCGACCAGACCTCCTGCCACGTGCCGTACGACGGCGGCTACTGCCCGCAGGGCTTAAGCTTTGCCGAACGCACCGAAATGCTGGCGAAGGATCCCGAAGGCTTCCGTGAGCGCGTGAACGTGTCCCTGCGCCGCCACTATGAGATGATCTGCCGCTTCCATGAACGCGGCACCTACTTCTTCGACTACGGCAACAGCTTCCTGAAGGCCGTGTACGACGCCGGTGTGAAGGCTGTCTGCCGCAACGGCGAAAACGACCTTGACGGCTTCGTCTTCCCGTCCTACGTGGAAGACATTCTCGGTCCCTGCCTCTTCGACTTCGGCTACGGTCCGTTCCGCTGGTGCTGCCTGTCACGGAACCCCGAAGACCTTGACAAGACCGACGCCGCTGCGGCCGAATACATCTACGCCCACAACCGCCGCTACCAGGACTACGACAACTACGTGTGGGTCCGCGATGCGAAGAAAAACAAGCTCGTCGTCGGCACCCAGTGCCGCATCCTCTATCAGGATGCGATGGGACGCCTGAACATCGCGTTAAAGTTCAACGAGATGGTGAGAAACGGCGAGATCGGGCCGGTCATCCTCGGCCGCGACCATCACGATACCGGCGGCACCGATGCGCCTTTCCGCGAGACCTCCAATATCAAGGACGGCTCCAATATCATGGCCGACATGGCCGTGCAGTGCTACGCGGGCAACGCCGCGCGCGGCATGAGCTACATTGCGCTGCATAACGGCGGCGGCACCGGCATCGGACGCGCGGTAAACGGCGGCTTCGGCATGGTGCTTGACGGCTCCGAGCGGGTCGATACCATCCTCCGCATGGCCATGCCCTGGGATACCATGGTGGGCGTTGCGCGCCGCAGCTGGGCCGGCAACGAAAATGCTGTCGCAACCGCAGCGGAATATAACGAAATGCAGGGCGGAAGCGACCTCATCACCATGCCGTACAAGGCCGACGAAGCCGTGATCGATGCGGCGATGGAGGCAGTTTTCCATGTCTAAGCTGCTGATCACAAACATCGGTCTGCTGGCAACGCCAACCGGCCGCGCCGCAAAGTCCGGCAGGGAGCAGGGCGAGATCCTGAAGCTGAAAAATGCCTGGATCATGACGGAAGACGGCCTGATCACAGAGATCGGGACCGGCGAGCCTCCTGTCATGGAGCTTGAGCGCTGCTTCGAAGCGGTCGATGCGGGCGGATGCCTCGTCACCCCGGGCCTTGTCGATGCGCATACGCACCTCGTCTTCGGGGGATTCAGACAGCATGAGCTCGCGGATAAGCTCCACGGGAAGACCTATCTGGAGATCCTTGCAGAGGGCGGCGGTATCCTGTCTACGGTCAGAGCGACAAGGGCCGCTTCTGAAGAAGAGCTCACAGCCAAGGCCCGCGCTGCGCTCGCGGAGATGCTCATGCATGGCGTCACCTTATGCGAAGCCAAAAGCGGCTATGGTCTCTCCACAAAGGAGGAACTAAAGCAGCTGCGCGTCGTCCGGGAGCTTCAGGACTCGCAGCCTGTGGAGCTTGTCTCCACCTTCCTCGGCGCCCACGCCGTGCCGCCCGAATACAAAAACGATAAGGATGGATACGTCCGCCTGATCTGTGAGGAAATGCTGCCGGGGGTCGCACGCGAAGGCCTTGCCGAATATTGCGACGTCTTCTGCGAGACCGGCGTCTTCACGGTGGAGGAAAGCCGGAAGATCCTGGAGGCCGGCCTTGCACTCGGGCTTAAGGCCAAGATCCATGCAGACGAAATCGACGCCCTAGGAGGAGCGAGACTTGCCGGAGAACTTGGCGCCGTCAGCGCGGAGCATCTAATCGCAGTCACTAAGCAGGGGATCGAAAGCATGAAACGCGGCGGCACCATCGCCTGCCTGCTCCCCGCGACCAGCTTCTATCTGGGAGCCGAATACGCTCCTGCGCGCAGCTTCATCGAAGCCGGCGTGCCCGTTGCCCTCGCCACGGACTATAATCCCGGTTCCTGCCCGAGCCTAAACCTGCAGCTTGTGATGAACCTTGCCTGCCTGAAGGACCGCATGACGCCGGAGGAGGTCCTGACCGCCGTAACCTTAAACGGCGCCGCTGCTGTCGGCAGAGCCGGGACGCACGGCAGTCTTGAGGCCGGAAAGAAGGCCGATCTGCTGATCTGGGACGCTGAGGACCTTGATTACATCTGCTACCGCTTTGGCAGCAACCTGGTCCGGACCGTCATCAAGAACGGTCTGCCCCAGTCCTTCTGAGGGAGCCGATGTCTTTCTCTTACTGCTTAATCTTATTTGCTGATAAAACATGAATCAAAGGAGCTTTTTGTGATGATCGTCTTAGACGGCACGCACCTGACCATTCCCGACGTGATCAAGGTCGCCCGGGAACATGAACTTGTTGAACTCTCCCCTGCCTCCCGGGCAGCTATTGAAAAAGCCAGGGACTTTGTTAATGAAAAACTGGAACAGCAGGCCGTGGTCTATGGCCTGACCACCGGCTTTGGCCGCTTTTCCGACCGCTATATTCCTGAAGACGAAACAGCGCAGTTGCAGTTAAACCTTATCCGGTCCCACGCATGCGCCATGGGTGATCCGCTTCCCACGGAAGTTGTCCGCGCCGCCATGCTGCTGCGGATCAATGCCCTTTCTCACGGCAACTCCGGCATCCGCCTCTCAACACTTAAGACACTGCTTGCCATGCTGAATGCAGGGGTTCATCCGCAGATCCCCGAAAAGGGTTCTCTTGGCGCAAGCGGCGACCTTGCCCCTCTTGCCCACATGGTTCTCGTGATGCTTGGCGAAGGGGAAGCCGAATACCAGGGACGCATTATGAGCGGAGAAGATGCCATGAAGGCGGCCGGCATACCCACCGTCAAACTGGCTGCCAAGGAAGGGCTTGCCCTGATCAACGGCACGCAGATCATGACTGCGATCGCCTGCAATGTTGTCTGGGATGCCCTGCATCTGGCCAAAACCGCGGATATTGCCGCTGCAATGACCTGTGAAGCACAGCTTGGCATCAAAAAGGCATTTGACCCGAAGCTGCACGCTCTGCGCGGCCAGATGGGGCAGATTAAAACCGCAGCCAATCTCCTGCGCCTGCTTAAAGGCAGCGGACTTGCCAGGGATACGCAGCCGGACAAGGTGCAGGATGCCTATACCATTCGCTGCACACCGCAGATCCACGGGGCAAGCCGTGACGCCATCGATTATGTATGGAATGTTGTCAGCCGCGAGATCAATGCCGTGACCGATAATCCGATCATCTTCCCGGATGAGAACGAAGCCATTTCCGGCGGCAATTTCCACGGCCAGCCGATCGCGCTTGCCATGGACTTCCTGGGAATAGCGCTTTCCGAATATGCCGACGTCTCGGAGCGCCGCATCGAACGCATGGTGAACCCTAACCTCTCCGGTCTTCCGGCCTTCCTGACGAAAAACGGCGGCTTGAACTCAGGCTTTATGATCGTGCAGTATGCTGCGGCATCGATGACTTCGGAAAATAAGGTCTATGCCCACCCGGCATCCGTGGATTCCATCCCCTCTTCTGCCGGACAGGAAGACCATGTGAGCATGGGAACGACCGCAGCCAGAAAGGCACGCCTGATCCTCGACAATTCCCGCAAGGTCGTCGCCCTTGAGCTTTTCTGCGCGGCGCAGGCCTTGTGGCTCAGAGGCGAGGATAAGCTTTCCCCGGCAACTGCGGCCGTGTACCGTCTCCTCCGGGAAGAGATCCCGCCTGTGGAATACGATGTCATCATGTATCCGTTCATGAATGCAGCGGAAGCCATGCTCCGCGACGGACGGATCCTGCGCGCCGCGGAAAATGTCTGCGGGGCACTGGAATAGGAGGTTTATATGAAATTAGTGGAATGCATCCCGAACTTCAGTGAAGGCAGGGATCAGGATAAAATTCAGGCAATTGCAGCCGCCGGCCAGAGCGTTCCCGGCGTCACTCTTCTGGATCTGCAGTCCGATGAGACACACAATCGCTGCGTGCTGACGCTTGTCGGCTCGCCGGATGGCATGGAGGAGGCCTGCGTCCGCATGGCAAAGAAGGCTGCCGAGCTCATCGATATGCGTTTTCATAAAGGGGCGCATCCGCGCATGGGTGCCATGGATGTCTGTCCTTTTGTCCCGGCGATGGACATGAGCATGGACGAGTGCGTGGAGCTGTCCAAACGTACCGCAAAGCGCATCTGGGAGGAAGTGCACATCCCGAGCTTCCTGTATGAAGACTCGGCTTCCCGCCCCGAGCGCAGGAATCTTGCCGTCTGCCGCCGCGGCGAATTCGAAGGCATGCCGGCTAAGCTCCTCGAGGAGGACTGGGCACCGGATTACGGCGAGCGTGCGATCCATCCGACGGCAGGCATCACGGCAATCGGCGCGCGCTTCCCTCTCATTGCCTTCAACGTCAACCTGGATACCGACAACGTAGAAATTGCCAAATCCATTGCCCGCTCGATCCGCGCGTCAAACGGCGGATTCCGCTCCTGCAAAGCCATGGGGCTCTTGCTTGAGGATCGGAACATTGCGCAGGTTTCCATGAATCTGGTCAATTATGAAGATACTTCAATTGTGATGGTTTTTGAGATGATCCGGGCATTAGCCGACCGCTACGGCGTACGCATCATCGGGTCTGAATTAGTGGGACTTGCGCCTGCTAAGGCATTGCTTGACTGTGCCGAGTACTATCTGAAGCTGGAAGGCTTTGACGCCAAGAAGCAGATCATGGAATATCACCTGATCGGCGCCGGGAAAGAGGAATGAACATGGACACTGTTTTACATGAGATGAAAATTGACGAATATCTTGATCTTCTGGGATCCAATGCACCTGCTCCGGGCGGCGGTGCGGCTGCAGCCTTCTCCGCTGCGCAGGGATGTGCCCTCGCACAGATGGTCTGCGAGCTGACCAAGGGGAGAAAAAAATATGCCGAAAGTCAGGAACTGGCTGAGAATGCTTCAGAGACCCTTGCCTCTCTGCGCAGCTCTCTCCTCTCTCTGATGGAGGAAGATGCACAGGGCTATCAGGGCTTCATGGACGTCCTGGCTATGCCGAAAAGCTCGGAAGATGAAATCATCTACCGCAAAGCTGCGATGGAAATGGCGCTCCGCGAATGCACAAAGACGCCCTTCCGCATCATGCTGCTCGCCGATGAAGCGCTTCAGCTCGTGGACACCCTGGTCGGACGCACCAATGCCAATGCTGCGAGCGATTTAGCCTGCGCTGCACTGAATCTGAAATCCGCGCTGCAGGCGGCCTGGCTGAATGTCAGGGTCAATACGGCCTCCTTAAGTGACCGCAATTTTGCCACGCAGTATGAAAAGGACGGACAGGCCATCCTTGCCCGCACGCTTCCTCTTGCCGACCGTATTGAACAAACTGTGCGAAGCAGCATCGGATAAGCGCAATAAGCTGAAGAAGGTTCTGTGAGTCACAAAAAGGCATGCTGCCCAGTTTCGGGCGGCATGCCTTTTCTGTTCTCACTGCACGTTTCCGTGTCACTTCACGGTCTCCACCGTCCCGATAAAGATCGGCAGGGAATGCTCATTATCAACAATCATGTACAGGAACGGACGGTCCAGAGTTACTCGTTTCGGTTCCGACCCAGCGATGGCTTTTGCTGCCATCGTCACAGCGGTCACGGCAGCTGCTTTAGTCCCCGCTTCGGTGACCTCTATGAAAGTCTTCTGAAGAACGCCGTCGATAAAAAGAGGTTCTTCGCTCATCCGGGAGAAATCTGCATTGATGGCAAAGGCGTCCCGCATGCCCAGCTCTTTCAGTCGTTCCTTGAAGCTCGCCTCATACTCATAACTGAACTTCGGCAGACCGATAATCACGTCGTCGCCTGTTCCTCCGCTTAAGATGGCGGAAAGCTTCGCGCCGTCCAGACCTGCAATGAGATCGGCAAGCCCTGTCTTTTCATCCGGAAGCAAGGCCACGAAGCGGCATCCGTTTTCGTAATATTTCGCAAAGCCGGTATACCCGTCTCCCTCATAGTAAGTGGTTTCCTCGGAATACATCATGTCGGCTTTGAGCTCGTTCCCGTCTGCATCGGTAAACGGGGCTTTCTGCGAACCTGTAAAAGGCTGGACCCATTTGCCGTCAAAGCAGACCGCATTGATGAGGAACATGCGGGCGTCCGGCCCCACATCTTCGACGATCTTTTTGATCATCTTGTCGGTTTTTTCCGAGACCCAGCCGTTGATTTCCTTAGGCATTTCACTATTGAAGGGCAGCTTATAGAGATCTGCGCCATAATAGCTGACGACATCACGCAGAAAGTCATCACGCACGGAAAAGCTGTGGACGTCATTCAGCCAGAGGGAATTGGCGATTGCCAGCTTTGATTTGCCGTTTTTCACCGGGAGGCTGTTCACATATTCATACAAATACGCATTCAGATCTTCAAGCGGCAGTCCCCCGCCGATAACGTCAAGCATCTGAGAAAGCGTTTCTCCGGCTGCACCGTTTGCCGTCATGGCAAGGGCAAGCTCCGCCGAAAGCGGAGAGATGAGGCAGTTGCCCCGGTCATCCGCATAGGAAGCTTTCAGCAGCTCGGCGGCAAAAGCATACTGCGAGGCGACAAAGGCAGTATCAGCTGCCTTGCCCTTTACGGTCTTCGGATTTATCTGCTGCGTCAGATTGCCCGCTTTGACGCTTTCCGGCGCATTCAGTCCGCAGGCGCATAGTGACAGCATCATACTGATGAGCAAAAGCGCCGCAGCGAAGCGCGGGAAAAAATGATATCGCTGTGTCATGGCTTTCCTCCTACCCTTCTTAATAGAATTGAAGGCACTCCGATTGAACGCCTTCACCCTATAAACAGTGCAGGCAGCAAAAGCGTCTTGCTTTATAAAATTTTAAGATTTCGGGTGATTTTCCGCCTTTGCATCGGCAAGGACTGACTCCGCCCGTTCTGTTTCGCCCAGATCGCGAAGCGCTGCCGCAAGCAGCAAACGAATCTGGATCGTATCGCTGTGCGTTTCTCCTAACGTCTCACAATACTTTGAATAAAGCTCCTCCAGGACCTCTGCCTGCTTCTTCTGATCACCAAGCTGCCTCAGGATCAGCGCCCGGACAGAAAGGACCTGCAGGGTGTCCGGATGCACCTCTCCCAGTATCTGACAGCGCTGCTGATAAAGCCGCTCAAAAAGTCCATCAGCGCGATGGAGCTCGCCCTGATAAAACAGTGCGGTTGCCCAGTCATATAGCGTTCTCAGGGTATCCGGATGAGTCTCTCCAAGCAGCCGGCAGCGCCCTGTGTAAAGCGTTTCCAGCAAGGCCGCTGCCTGAGCATAGTCATCCAGTCTCTCCAGGGACAGTGCCAGATTGGAGAGCGTCTGCAGCGTCGCCGGGTCATTTTCCCCGAGCACCTCAGCCTGCTGACGGTATGCACGTGCAAGGAGCTTCACACCTTCTCCGGCGTTGCCTGCATTCACCGTCAGTGCACCGTATCCGGCAAGGATCGCGATTGTATCCGGATCCTTATCTCCCTGCGTTTCACACAGGCTTTTATACAGCACCGGATATAGCTCCAGACTTCTTGCATCGTCCTTTTCCGTTCTGCACAGACGAAGAAGTCTCCGGAGGTCTCTCACCGTGTCCGGATGATCCGCCCCCTGCGTCCGCAGGGTAAATGCGTACAGCTGCTCCCGCAAAGCCCTTTCCCGGGAATGATCCCCTGTCTTATCATATACAAACGCAAGCTCCCGCATTGCCCGGACAGCTTCCGGATGCTCCTCCCCAAACACCTGCCGGCACAGAGCACAATGCTTTTCCCGGAGTTCGGCTGCCCTGTCCGATCGGTTCAGTTTCCAATAGGTAAACGCCAGATCGTTCAGCGCGTCCAGGGTTTCAGCATGGGTTTCCCCCAGCGTGCGCAGACGGAAATCATAGATGGACCGATATAAAAGCAGGGCATCCTGAAACCTGCCTTCGTCATAGAAAAGATCTGCCTGCGCTTTTCGAAGAACGACTGTGCTTCTGTGATCCTCTCCCAGGCTGCGGCTGCAAAGAGGCAGTTCCTTCTGCAGAAGCGAGTTTGCCTTGTCAAAGGCTTTCAAGTGCCTGTATGCGATAGAAAGCTCCGCCAGGGCACTGATCGTATGGGGATGCGTTTCACCCAAGGCACGCCGGGCTACCAAATAGTTTTCTTCCGCGATTTCCGCCTCTTTTTGATAGTCGTCCAGATGCGAAAAAACTTTCGCCAGGTTATTCCTGGCATTGATTGTTTCCGGGTGATCCTGCCCCAGTTTCCGGTCAAAAAGCGTGCAGACCTTTTCCTGCATCAGTTTCTGGCGCTGCCGGTCTCCCCCAAGGCCATAGACTTCAGCCAACGCCTGGATCGCTTTTATGGTATAGATGTTCTCTTCCCCCAGTGACTCCGTCATCAGGGGCACGACCTTTTCCAGGCACTCCTTCGCCTTTTCATCTTCCCGCAGACTCATATAAGCAGCGCCCAGATTGCTCAGCGCGGCCAAACTGGTCCGGTCCCTTTCTCCCAGAGCTTTCACGATCTTCGGATAAGCCTGTTCCATGATTTCTGCCGCATTCCGATAATCATGAACAGCATAATAAAACGTCGCAAGATTATTCATGGCTGCAGCCATGGCAGCCGCTTCCAGCTCATCTTCCTCGCTGAACATTTCACTTGCCCAAGCACAGGACTTTTTCTGCAGCTCGATAGCCCGCGAATAGTCCCCTGACGTCATCACGGCGGATGCCAGATTATTCAGGGCGATCAGGCTGTTTTCACTCTTTTCTCCTTCTGTCCGGACATAAAACTCAAAGCGTTTTTCGTACCAGTACACGGCTTTCTGCAGATCCAAAGCGACACCGATGCCGTCTTTATACATATGGCAGAGCTTCTCCATGGCTTCGGGCAGTTCCGCTTCAGCTGCCCCCGTAATGAGTTCAAGGGCGCGGGTGCGGTCCACCTCCACGTCAATGCCTTCCAGATAAGCCAGGCCGATCAGGAAGTTGTGCGCAGGATCGCTGTCATTTTCCTTCCTGGCAATCTCCCGGAAAGACGCCTGCAGGCGGCTTCGCAGCGCCTCCTGATTCCGTGCGTCAACCGCCTCAGGAAGATCCTCATACTGTTCTGAGAGCAGCGTTTTGTCAGTCTGTTCCATGACTGCAGGAAGTATCGGCTTACCTGCCTTTCTTGCTGCAGGGTATTCCACCTGCCGGACATAGTTTGGCTCATTGACAAGATTCGGTGTGACTAACAGGGTGAAGAGCTGGCTGTCCGAAAGCATTTTCCCGATGGCATCACTGAAGCTTTCACCGGGCGTCAGGAATTCGTCATACCAGATCGCGATATCCCGGCAGACGGGATCCTGATGGATCAGCCTCATCAGCTCATTCGCATATTTGCGGTCCTTTTTGCGGTAGCTTAAGAAAATGTACGCATCGAAGGCCGCGCGGATACGTTTTGCCTGCTCGCTGCCGATCAGAACGTATTTCAGAAAATGCTTCAGCTTCTCCGCATAGGAAATCTCGGTCATATCCTGACTGTCCGGATTCAGATACTGCAGCGTGCCGAAACGGTCTGCGCGGCTGTAGATCACATCTAAGCCCGGCTCGAGCAGGATAGGAAGGACCGGGATATGCTGCGCCACGGCAAAAGGAAAATCTTCATCCATGGCCCGGTTCGGTTCGGTGAGAAGACGTCCGGAAACCGGGATCACGAAAAGGTTCATCTGCGCCATATCCGTTTCCCGTGTTTCCTCCGGCAGGCGCGCAGTCATGTCCTCCGTGTAGTAAATGGCGCAGTCGGTTGTTGCGAAGATATCTTCACAGATCCGGTCAAAGCAGCGGGAAAAATCTGCCGGATGACAGGTAAAAAAGACACGTGAGCGCCCCTGGGGCGATGCATTTCCTCTTGTTCTGTATTTCAGCTCGTTCATATACTGCAGTCCTCTTTTCCCGGGAATCCCCCGAAATCAGGCTTATTATCGCATGTTTTCCGCATTGCTTATCTGATCTGCCAGCTGGCAGTCAGGTTTCCCTGGCCTTCGGCTTTCACAAAACCGGATGATTCGTAAAGCGCGATCGCCGGTTCATTGTCAATATCCGTCAGAAGCATCATATCTTTCGGACAGTTCGCCGCGACGGCTGTCTGGAGGAGCTTCCTGCCCCAGCCCCGGCGGCGGTACGCTTCGTCGACGAAGAGGTCGTAGGGTTCGTTTTCTTCATAGCAGTTGGTGATATCGATGTAGCCGACGGCTCTGCCGCCGTCGACGGCCAGGAATACATTGAAGCGGTCCGGTCTGGCCAGTACTTTTTCCGCCGTCCAGTAAGCCTCTTTTCCATGCAGGACAATATACTGCTCACGGTATTCGTCATGGCTTCCGCTGACGCCCCGGCCGGAAAGCATCACGATTCCGGCGGGATCGGGCTTTGCCGTTTCTTTCGCCGCTTCGCCGGGAAGAAGCATCTTGATCTGTTCCGGCTCAAAAACAGCGTCCTTCCTTAGCAGCAGGTCCCTGAGCAGATGGTTCCTTGGGTTAAAGACGAAATCCGCCCTGAAACCTGGATAATTTTCCTGAAGCCAATTTAAAACATCCTCATAAGCCGACATGCTTCGGGAAAGCCCGACGATCATCTCGATATATTTTTCTTCTTCAATGATCAGAAAAACGAAGAGGCCGGTGAGCGTTTCGCCCTCGAACACCCCGAGTACGCGGTCTTGCGGCTTCTCCAGAGCGCGCCGCAGGTTGACCTCCATTTCCTCCTCGTTCGCCAGCATGGGATCGCGGAATTCCGGATCCCGGCACAGTTCATCGATGAAGTTCTGATACGGTTCAAATGCGGTCAGTTTTCGAATCATTTCTTTTTCCTTTCCAGCCTGCCGGATCCTGCAGGTCTCTCTGCCGCCAGTTTACAACTTTTCCTCGCTGCCGTAAAGTGCTGATGGCTGATACTCCCCTTGTCATTTCTTTACCTGTCGCATCCGCTGAACACCGAATACCGGCAGACAAAAGAAAACATGCCGCCCCGGTCAGGACGGCATGTTTTGACGGAAAGATCCCTTACTCCTGCAGCTGCGGCAGGATATCTTCATAGAATTTCAGACTTTCGGGATTGGACAGGGCGTCGCGGTTGCCGACCGGTCTTCCGTTCAGGATCGCCGTGACCGAGCTTTCGACCTTCTTGCCGTTCAGCGTCGTCGGGATCTCCGGCGTTTCCAGGATCACGGCCGGGACGTGACGCGGCGAAGCTTTGGTGCGAAGGGTCGTTTTGATCTTCTTGGTGAGCGCGTCGTCAAGCGAAAAGCCCGGCTGGCATTTCACAAAAAGGACGATCCTCTGGTCGCCGTCTATGTTCTGGCCGACCGCAAGCGAATCCTCGATCTCGGGCAGGGAATTCACCTGGTTGTAGATCTCCGCCGTGCCGATGCGCACCCCCGAAGGCTTCAGGATGGAATCGCTCCTTCCGCAGAAGGTAAGGCCGCCGGTGTTTCCGTGCAGGATCACATAGTCGCCGTGGCGCCAGACGCCCGGGTACACCGTGAAATAGGCGTTATAATAACGCGTTCCGTCCGGATCGTTCCAGAAGCAGATTGGCATCGAGGGGATGGGCTTCTCACAGACGAGCTCGCCCTCCTTATCACGGATAGGGCGGCCGTCATCATCGTAGCATTCCACCTTTTCGCCGAGGCCGAGCGCCGAAAGCTCGCCCGAGACCACCGGGATCATCATGTTGCCGATGCCAAAGCACCCGTTGATATCCGTGCCGCCGGCGATGGAATTGAAGTGATAATCCTCCTTTATCTCGCGGTAGACGAACTCCCAGCCCGCATCCGAAAGCGCCGAGCCGGTCTGGGAAATGGCTCGCAGCGCGGAAAGGTCCGCATGCTCCTTCGGGCTGAAGCCGTGCGCGATCAGCATGTGGATGTAGCTTGCGGAAAGACCGAAATCCGTGACCTTCTCTTCTTCCAGGACCTTCCAGATCGCGGCGTCATCCGGGTAGGAAGGGTTGCCGTCGTACAGAACAAGCTCCGCGCCGGTGCCGATGGCTGCTGCCATCCAGTTCCACATCATCCAGCTGCAGGTAGTGATGTATAAGAGCTTGCTGCCTTCCTGGATGTTGCAATGGAGCGTCAGTTCCTTTAACTGGTTCATCAGGATGCCGGCGTGGGACTGGACCATGCATTTTGGCTTGCCGGTGGTTCCGGAAGAAAACATGACGACGAGGGGGTGCGAGGCGTCTACCTGCTCAAAGGAGAAATCAGAGGGAGCGGGCGCCAGATAATCCTCATAACGGACGGCGTTCGGGATATCGGCAAAGCTCTCCTCTCCTGCATAGTGCACAACCACCGTGCGTTCGAGTGAAGGGATGTTCTTTACTAACTCGCGCACGTTGTCGTGCGTGGAGAAGGTCTTTCCCTTATAGCGGTAGCCGTCGGCCGTGACCAGGATCTTCGGCTTTACCTGGCCCACGCGGTCCGTGGCCGCTATGGCACCGATATCGGTCGCGCAGGAACACCAGACAGCGCCGACCGAGGCCGCCGCCAACATGGAGATGATCGTCTCCGGAAGGTTCGGCATGTAGCCGGCGACCGCATCGCCCGGCTTTATTCCCTCGTTTCGGAAGGCCGTGGCCAGCTGCTCCACCTGCATTTTCAGCGCGCGGCGGGTCAGGGTCCTCCGCTCAAAGTCTTCGCCGCGGAAAGTGATCACGTCGCCGTCACGGTCGCAGAAGCGGAGAATATTCTCCGCATAATTCATTTTTGCCCCGATAAACCATCTTGCTCCGGGAAACTTTTCCAGATCATCCACGACCTTGTCGTAAGGCCTGGAGCAGATCACGTCAAAGTAGTGCCAGAGTTCATCCCAGAAGGCCTCGATCTCCGTGACCGACCAGGCATACAGTTCCTTATACTCATGAAAGTCCGTGCCGCGGTCCCGGTTCACAACCCTCATGAAATCCGCCATGCGGCAGCCATTCTTCACTTCCTCCGAAGGTGTCCAAAGCACTTTCTGCATGATGATATCCTTTCGCTATAATCCTCGCATCCTAAACAAACCTTTCTCAGAGGCGAACATCTGAAAGCCTCTTCGAAAGCTTTGTTCCGCTCTGCTCGGTTCTTCCGCTTATTTGATTCCTCTTCTTACCATTTCCTTCACGCAGAAGGTGGCGACGTCGTTCGCGAACTTGCCGGGCCCGAAGCCGGCGTCAAAGCCCAGCTCCTTCGCGAGCTCGTGCGTGATCCGGGCGCCGCCGCAGCACATCACGTGGTTCGCGCGCATCCCTTCGGCTTCCGCAAGTTCGATCAGCTCGGTCAGGTTCTGGATATGGATATTCTTCTGGGTGACGGTCTGGCTCACAAGCAGCACGTCCGCGTTCACCTCGCGCGCCTTGGCCAGGAACTCCTCGTTCGGGACCTGGCTGCCCAGATTGTAGGCTTCGATCATCTCGTAGCGCTCCAGGCCGTAATGGCCGGCGAAGCCCTTGCGGTTCATGATGGCGTCGATGCCCACAGTATGCGCGTCCGTGCCGGTGGACGCCCCGATCACCACGATCTTCCGGCCGATGTGCTCGCGGATGTACTCATCCACCTCATCCATCTCCATGGCCTTGTCTTCGATGGCATGGATCTTGATCTTCGTGTAGTCCACGCTGTGGGTGCAGGAACCGTAGACGACGTAGAAGGTGAATTCCTTATCCAGCGCCCGCGCATAAGCCACGTTCGGTTCCGAAAGGCCCATCTGACGGCTGATGAGGCGCGCCGCCTCCATGCCGCGGTCGTCGTTCGGAACGGGAAGCGTGAAGGAAAGCTGCACCTTGCCGTCATTCATCGTATCGCCGTAGGGCTTTAACATCGTCAGATCGAGTGTTTTGTCAAAGTCCTTTGCAGACATATCGTAGAGTCCCGAGCTCATGCCTTTTCCTCCTTCCGCATCTCCTCAATGAAAGGATTGAAATAGCCGTCTGCCTTGCGCACGACGCCCTCAAGGCCCTTGCCGCCGTCGATCGGGCGCTTGATGTCGGCAAAGACGCCCTTCTCCAGGGTCGCAAACAGCCCCATTTGCTCGATTTCGCCGAGCAGGTCCGCCGCCTTCTGCAGCACCTCGGCTGCGCGGCTCCTGATGATGCCGCCCTCCTTGAATTCGATCTCGCTTCCGAAGTCCTGCATCGTGCGGAAAATGTACTGCGCGTTCTCAATGGCCAGGGCGCGGTCGCTCATGAAAGGCGTATGGATCGCTTCGGTCATCATGCCGAGCAGGTGGATCTTCTGTCCGGTCAGGATGGTCACCATGTTGAAGAGAGCGTCCTGCACGTGGCCTCTGAAGATATTTCCCGTCATAAACTTCGTCGGAGGCATGTATTTCAGCGGTGCATTAGGAAATATTTCCCGCGCCATCTGAGCCTGCGCCAGTTCGTACAGGAAGGCGTTCGGCAGGTCCGGATCCATCTCAAAGGCATGGCCGAGCCCCATCTGCTCCTCCGGAAGCCCGGCACATTTCGCAAAGGCTTCGTTCAGAAACTGGCTCGCCAGCACCGTATGCGCCTCCTCATAGGCGTCGGCCGTGGTCAGATAGTTGTCCTCGCCGGTATTGATGATGACTCCCGCGAAGCTGTTGATCACGCGGGAAAAGTACTGGTCGATGATGGTGCGCTGCATGTTGATGTCACGGAACAGGATGCCGTAGAGCGCGTCGTTCAGCATCACGTCCAGGCGTTCGAGAGCGCCCATAGCCGCAATCTCCGGCATGCACAGGCCAGAGCAATAATTGCACAGGCGGATGTAGCGGTGCTGCTCCTCGCCCACCTCGTCGAGCGCGGCGCGCATCAGACGGAAGTTCTCCTGCGTGGCATAGGTGCCGCCGAAGCCCTCTGTCGTCGCGCCGTAAGGCACGAAATCGAGCAGGCTCTGGCCGGTGGTGCGGATCACGGCGATGATGTCCGCGCCCTGCTTTGCGGCCGCCTTAGCCTGCGTGATATCTTCATAAATATTGCCCGTCGCAACGATCAGGTAGATGTAGGGGCCGTCCTTCTCGCCGAATTTCTCCAGATAATCCTGACGTTTTGCGACGTTCCCGCGGATCCTTGCAAGAGAGGCCTCCACCACGGGGGCGAGTGCCGCGCGGATCTCTTCTTCACGTTTACCGGGCAGAGCGGCAAGATCGATCTCGCCGCGGTCAATGCCCTCCGCGATCTCCTGCGGACTGAGACCAAGCTCCGCCATGGCCGCACCGATGCGGTAAGCTGCGCCGTCGTCCAGGACGTCTTTGTCGCAGAGATGATCCACCACCACGTTCGGCAGGGGCACGCCCACCTCGTTCACGCCGTCGATGCCGAGCAGCCTGCAGACCGTCCGTTCCACGGCGACCGTGGTGTGACAGTCGATAAAGCGCTGCGTATCCTCCGCCACCTTTGCCGCCGAGGTACGCGCACGGTCAACGAGCGCCCGGTCGAGTCCCAGTTTACTCTTCATGCGCCGCTCCCTTCTGCCCGCCGTGGCAGCGTTCCGTCCTCGCAAGCCCCTTCGGCTCCAGACTTAAGCTCTGGCCGCGCTCTAATCCGGCTACGCCCACAAGCCTTCCTTCCCGTTCGCCCCGGCAGTATTCACACTGGCAGGTCTCCTGATAATTATCCGGTTCGGTATAAGTCGTGATCACGCCCTCGAAGTTGCGCAGAATGACCTTGTGCGGCGTCTGGGAGATCACGTAGCGCGGCATGACCGGGATCTTTCCGCCGCCGCCCGGCGCATCCACCACGAAGGTCGGCACGCAAAAGCCGGAGGTGTGGCCGCGCAGCGCCTCGATGATCTCGATGCCCTTGCCCACGGGCGTTCTGAAATGCTCGAGCCCCATGGACAGGTCGCACTGGTAAATATAGTACGGACGCACACGCATCTTCACGAGCTCGTGCATCAGCTTTTTCATGGTATAGACGCAGTCGTTGACGCCGGCAAGCAGCACGCTCTGGTTGCCGAGCGGAATACCGGCGTCAGCGAGCATTGCGCAGGCGCGCTTTGACTCCTCCGTCACTTCCTTCGGGTGGTTGAAATGCGTGTTTAGCCACAGCGGATGATACTTTTTCAGCATGGCGCACAGCTCGGGCGTAATGCGCTGGGGCATGACGACCGGCGTGCGGGAGCCAATGCGGACGATCTCCACGTGCTCGATCGCGCGCACGCGCGAGATCACGTACTCCAGCCGCTCATCGCTCATCACGAGCGGATCGCCGCCCGAGATCAGGACGTCCCTCACCTCTTCGTGCTCGCGGATATATTCGATGCAGGCGTCAATCTGGGAGGTCGGAACGGCCTGATCGGTCTGGCCCGCAAAGCGGCGGCGCGTGCAGTGGCGGCAGTACATGGAACACTGGTCCGTCACAAGCAGCAGCACGCGGTCGGGATAGCGGTGCGTAAGACCCTTGACCGGGGAATCGGTATCTTCGTGAAGCGGATCCAAGAGATCGGCCTTCGACTGATGCAGCTCCGCAGCCGTCGGGATCGCCTGACGGCGGATCGGATCCTGCGGATCATCCAGGTCGATCAGGGAAAGATAGTAGGGCGTGACCGCCATGCGCAAAACGCCCAGGCATTTGCGGATGCCCTCTTCCTCCTCCGGCGTGATCTCAATGTATTTTTTCAGGTCCTCAACCGTCTCGATGCGGTTCCTGACCTGCCAGTGCCAGTCGTTCCATTGCTCTTCGGGAACGTCGGCAAACAAACCGTTGCGGGTGATCATGGTTTCTCCTTTCATCGGCCGCTTATACGTATTTTTTATCGAACAGATCGCGTATCTTCTTGTTTTCTCTCAGCACATTTAACGTGATCTCGGCGTGATCCTTCGCATAGCCGTTGCCGACGATCATGGTGATGTCCTTGCCGACGCCTTCCGCACCGAGCGCCGCGCGGGTAAAGCTGGTTGCCATGGAGAAGAAATAGACGGTGCCGCCCTCGCGGACCGGCAGGATGGCGCTCATCTCGCAGGCTTCCACATTCACGCAGCTGATGGAAAGGTCATATTCCTTCCCGCCGTTTGCTTCAAGCGCCTTCTCCAGCACCGCGACGGGTTCCGTCGCCGAGGCAACGATCACCTTATGATACACGCCGAGTTCCATGAGGCCGGGCACCTGTGCGGGATTGCGGACCACACCGACCACATTGCCCTTCGGGCCGACCTTCTTCATGGCTTCATACGCGCAGAGAACGCCGGATTTGCCGTTCGCGCCGAGGATCAGCACGCTGTCCCCTTCCTTCGGGAGACGTCTTGCCTGCGCCGGAGCGCCGGCTACGTCAAGCGCGGCGAGTGCCAGCGCCTCAGACATGTCGTCCGGAAGCTTCGCATACAGCCCGCTTTCAAACAGCACGGCCTGCCCCACGATATCAACGCGGTCGATTTCCTTATGGATCGCCAGGATCTTATCGATCTTTAACGGGGTCAGGGAAAGGCTGACCAGGGATGCGATCTTATCGCCTACCTTCAGGTCACGGTTCTTTAGATCGTCCCCGATGTAGGCCACCTTACCGATAAACATGCCGCCGGAGCCCGTTACCGGGTTCTGCTGCTTACCGCGCTCGGCCACGATCCCCATGATCATCTCGCCGATCTTCTGCTCGTCACCGCCGCAGACCTCGCTGATCTGCGTGAACGAGGCTGAGTCGATGTTGAGCGAGGTCACGTCGCAGATGATCTCGTTCGAATAGTGTTTTGTCATATCGTTGTCGATCTTCCAGGCCGCCTGCGTCAGCACGCCCTTCGGCTCGATCACCCGGTGTGTTCCGTATTTATTGCCTTTTAACTGTTCCATACTGTATCTCCTTCGAATGTATTGTTTGTCTCTCCGGCCTGCTCCCCGCTCACGAGAAAGTTTCTCACCCCCGAAAAAAGGGGATTCGAAACTTCCTCTGCAGCGTGTCGCTTGGATCTTCGTCACGCAAGTCCCAGTATCCGCCTCGCTTCGGCAGGATCTGCAATCTCGCGGCCGAGTTCGCGCGCAAGCCGCACGACCTTGTCTACCAGCTCACCGTTGCTTTTTGCAAGAACGCCGCGGGACAGATACAGATTGTCTTCAAAGCCCACGCGCACGTTACCGCCCATGATGATGCCGGCCGCCGCCATCGGGAAGGCTGCCCGCCCGATCCCGGTCACGGTCCAGGTGCTGCCGGCAGGAATCTGCCTTACCATCCAGTCCAGATTCCCCACCGTCGCCGGTGTGCAGCCGGGCACGCCGAGCACGAAATTGAACTGCATCGGCGCGCCGGGCACTTCACCCTTTTTCGCCATGTTCAGGATCGTGTCCAGGTGTCCCATCTCAAAGCATTCGTATTCCGGCTTGATGTGATTTTCCAGCATCCGTTTGCCGAAGATCCGCATCATCGGCATGGTATTGTCGAAGATCTCGTCGCCGAAGTTGCAGGTGCCGCAGTCGAGCGTCGCCATCTCGGGGAAGAGTTCCGTCGGCTGCAGGCGCTCCTCGGCGCTCATGCCGACCGCGCCGCCGGTGGACGGAATCAGGATCACGTCCGGGATCTCCCGCTTGATGGCGTCAATGCACTCGCGGAAGCGCTCGCGGCTCTGCGTCGGCGTGCCGTCGTCTTTTCTCACGTGCAGATGCACGATGGCCGCCCCCGCATCATAGGCGCTCTTTGCCTCACGCACGATCTCGCTTACCGTATACGGGACCGCCGGGTTCTGCTCCTTGGTGACCTCCGCGCCGCAGATCGCGGCGGTGATAATCAGTTTTTCCATATATACTCCTGTCTAACCCTCCCCCGGCAGCGGGAAAGGTTATTTTCTCTGTTTGTCCTTCGGGACTACGCAGGTGCCGCTGGCGCGGCAGACCACGATGGGCTTCTCCAGTACGTCGCAGGCAGATTCATTGATGTCCGGACGGGGCACGATCACCTTGCGGGCTTCAAAAACCATCTTGCGGGAAGTATTCCCGATGTGTACGATCTCGCCCTCGGCTTCGATATAGTCCCCCGCGTAGACCGGCGCCAGGAATTCCACGTTGTCATAAGCGCAGAACAGTCCTTCATCGCCGTCATTCATAATCAGCAGCTCGGTCGCCACATCGCCGAACAAATGCAGCATGTGTGCTCCGTCAACAAGATTGCCCCCGTAATGGGCGTCTTCCGCTCCCATGCGGACCCGGATCAATGATTTCATACGTCCTCCTCTAATCCTCTTGAGTAATAAATAAGCGCTATCGAGATCTTTTCTCAATAGCGCTTCATGCCAGGCATGACAGCAGCCGGTGCTGAACACGGTCTGCCAGGAAAACAGTTTGGCGTGCTGTTTTCCTTCGGCGAAACGACCCTTCACAGGATTCGGGACTGCCCTCCCATGGAATACCTGCTACCCTTCGTTCCGCGCCTCTATTATTGTTATGCTCACAGTTCAGTGGTCTGCAAAAACAATGTCTGCATCCCGCTGTCGTTCTTTGTTTGTATATTTTAGCTGATTTTGTCCGAAATTGCAAGTTGTTTCTGCTGCCTTAAACTGCCTTTACGTATAAACCTCCGCTTTGATAGCCCCGTGCAAAGGCCTGCCTATTACGGCAGTTTTGCCAAGATCCGCTCGTCCATGCCGAGCAGTCTGCAGATGGTCAGGGCATCTTTCGGGCATTCTGTTCCCGGCTCCACTTCTATCAGTCCGTAATCCATGGCTGCTTCGATCACCCGCAGGCGGTCCGTCTGCGTACCGGCTGGGGCGTCTTGTGCCGGCAGGCTTTCCAGCTTTTTCAGGCCTTTTACCTGATAATGCCTGGCCGCAAGCTCTGCCGTATGATCATAATGCGTCGTCAGCAGGCTTATGGCATTCTGATCTGCAAGGAAGCTCACCGCCGCTCTGGCAATGGCTTCGCCCTCTTCGGTATTGGTCCCGCGGGCGAATTCATCCATGGCAATGAAGGACAGTCCCTCTCCGAGCCGCGATACGGCTTCGCCAAAGCGCAGGATCTCCCCGCCGAAGCTTGAGAGTCCTCTCTCCGCATCCGAAAGATCCCGGTTGATCAGTTCCAGCCTGGCAAAGGCGGGAATTTCAGCCTTTTTGCAGAAAACAAAACAGCCGGAAAGTGCCAGAGCGGTATTCAGCATGATCGTCTTCAGCGCTACGCTCTTGCCGCCCATGTTGGCACCGGTGATGACGCTCACGCCGCGCGGAAGATCTACTGTCAGCGGCGTAAAGCGCCGCCCGTGCATCTTCAGTGCTGCTTCGATCTGCGGGTGCACCGCCTCTTCCAGATGCAGCGTATTGCTTCCGGTGCGGGGTCTGCTGCAGTGACAGCGCGCCGCCAAAGTTGCCTTTGCAAGCGAGGCGTCCAGCCTTCCCGCAGCTTCTGCATCTGCGCGAAGATCCGCAAGATAAGGAATAAGTGCCTCGCTCATCTCCCGGTAAATCTCCGCTAAAGCCTTCTCTTCCTTCAGGACTGCCTCCTGCCGTTTTGCTAGCAGGGCCGTCCGCTCACTCTTTTCCGTACGAAGGCGCAGTTCAAGCAGCCTTTTTTCTTCTCTTGCCTCTTTTAAGGAAGGCGAGCGGCCGTCCTCAATATAAAAGCTGACATGCCCGCTCTCCTCCGGATGCAGTATCGCCAGTGCTCCGTCAAGCGGCTTGAAAACGATGCCCTGCAGACGCTCAAAGGCTTTGAGGCGGGACAGCTTTTCCCTCAGGCTTTCTATCCGCAGACAAAACGCTGTCAGATCAAAAAATTCCGCTTCGCTAAGAGTCCGCACTGCACAGGCATCTAAGGTTCCGCGGATCTCCTTTAAGCCTCCAAGCACTGTCTGCACGCTCTGCAGCGCGGCATTTTCTGTTTTGCCGGCCTCCAGAAGTACCTCAATGTTGTCCAGTTCCTGTTCCAGTTCCGCCTGACGATCCGGACCGTAAAAGCCCTCGTCACGCAGCCTTTTTATTCCATAAGGCGAGGCAGGTTCCAGCCATCCGCGCACGACATGAAAGCCAAGGTCTTCTTTTTGTTCAAATGTCAGTCCGCTCATCACCGTCCCCCTCTCTCATCACATTCAGCACCGGCACCGGAATGACCGCCTGCAGCCTTTCCCGAAACACCTCCTCCGGGAATGACCAGCCACCTGCGGAGACCGGATTTACCGTCACCGCGGCAAGTCCCACCTGCTGCTGCAGCGCAAAGCGCAGCCCCCTTCTTTTCAGTGCTTCATAAGTCTCCCGTCTCAGCATGAGGCAGGCCGCATCACGAACCAAGAGCGTCAGCCCGTCTTTCTTCACCGTGCTTTGCAAAAAGCTCCGCGCCTGGGCTTCTGTAAATGCCCCGCTGACCAGAACGGTCTCTTCTTCTGCCGTTCTTTTCAGGGTTTGGAGCGTTTCCAGTCCTGCGCTGCATCCATCCGGGAGAAAACGTGTAAAACGCCCCATCTCTTTCCCCGGCAGGTGCTCCTGCGGAAGCATCATGATTTCCGCCGCAAAGGCTGTCTCCGCAACCACGTTTTCCATATCCCGGTCAAGCGATGCCCCTGTTGACAGCACAAGCGCGCCGCCCCTTGCTGCAGCTGCAGGGCTTCTTCTGCTTAAGGCGCCGTCGACCAACACCCTGCCGGCCCCGAGAGACCTGAACATTTCCTTTAACCGTTCCAGATGTTCCACGATCCCTGGTCCTGCCAGCTGCACAAAGCCGTCGCTCCTTGCCCGGAAGATCACCACCTCACCGAGGCTGGTGTGCAGGCCTGTCGTCATCAGGATTTCCCTCGAGACGTCTGACAGCGCAAGCAGTTCCTTAGCCGTCGCCGCAAGCATGCCCTCAAACATATAGATGGGAGGCTTTTCCGTGCCTGTGACCAGATCCGTGCTTTCTCCGTCGCGCCCGATACTGGTGATTGCCAGGGGAGCCCTGTCTGTCTCATTCAGTTCGGCGATCAGACGGCAAAGAGCCGTCGTCTTGCCGGCATTCTTGCACATGCCCAGCATGACCACGGTCTGCGCGTCCCCCAATAATTTGCAGAGTTTTATGGTTTTCATTGTCTACAGCATACCACGTTTTTACCAGCTCGTCCAGCCCAATGCTGACCCTTATGCATAAACGCAGATGAGCCGTGTTTTTTGCTTTTATTCCGCGGCATGCAGTGATATACTGTCGTTATGGAAAATACAGCACAAAAACCAGATTATACTTATACGGCATTTATCAGTTATCGCCACCTGCCGCTCGATAAAAAAGCAGCTGAGCAGATACAGAAACGGACCGCGATGAGGATGAGCTTCCCGTTTCAGCCAGTCTGCTTTTAATACCAAACGAGGCTCGGAACTCATCCGCTACCCGGTTTATACGACGGAGGAGCTGATCCGCCGGGCTGAAAAGGAGATATCATGAGAGGTTTAGTTCACATTTACTGTGGTGACGGCAAGGGAAAGACCACCGCTGCCGTTGGCCTGTCCGTTCGCGCAAGAGGAGCCGGCAGGAAGGTTCTGTTCATACAGTTTTTCAAGGACGGCACATCTTCCGAGATCGCCGCACTGCGCGACAAACTCGGTGTAGATGTCCGCGTGGTGACGGAGCACTTCGGCTTTGTCTGGACCATGGATGAGGAAGAATTTGCACGTGCCCGGGAGGCCTACACCGGGCTGCTCCTGGAGGCGGAAAAGCTCTCCAGCGATGGATATGGACTTCTGGTGCTTGACGAGATCATTTCCGCCGCAGGCTGCGGCATCGTCCCGGAGAAGGAACTGCTCGATTTCATTGCCTGCAGGCCGGAAGGTCTGGAGATCGTTCTGACCGGGCGGGATCCTTCGGCTGCCCTTTGTGAGGTCGCTGATTATATCACGGAGATGCGCAAGGTCAGACACCCTTATGATGAGGGCATTCAAGGGCGAAAGGGAATCGAATATTAAAAGATAAGCAGAATGCCGCACCGTATGCCTGCGGCCTTCTGCTTCTTCTTGCGAATCCCTACGCTTCATGGTAAAATAATTCATTATTATGCTTCCGGGGAGGCACCTTATGCAAAACAATAAAAAAGAGCTGATTGCTGCAGCCGCTTGTTATGTGCTGTTTCTGCTGTTAATTCTTCTGCTGAAGACGGTTGACGTAAAGGCTGTCGGTCCGAGCGGTTCTTCCGTAGGCTTCGCTGCACTGAACAGCGGCTTTTTCAAACTGGTCGGGGAACATCCGGCCCTTTATAAACTGTCCGCCGGCATCGGTTTCCTTGCTCTTGCCACCGTCCCGTTTTTCGCCTTTTTAGGCCTTCTGCAGTTAGTCAAGGGGAAAAGCCTTTCTGCCGTAGACCGGGACCTGTATCTGCTGGCCGTTTATTACGCCGTCATTTTTGCGGTGTATCTGCTTTTTGAAAAGATCATCGTCAATTACCGGCCGGTTCTTGAGGACGGCGAACTTGCCGCTTCATTTCCTTCTTCTCACACCATGTTCGGCATCACGCTTCTCGGCGCAGCCGCCCTGCAGTTTAAGCGCAGGCTGGCCGACCAGAAGCTGCGGACTTATGTCATCCTCTGTTGCCAGTTCCTGATCGTTCTGCTTGTACTCGCCAGGCTCTTTTCCGGCGTGCACTGGCTGACCGATATCCTTGGCGGCGTACTCATCGGCAGCGCCCTGCTGCTGACTTACGATCTTCTCAGTAAGAAACTGATGAAAATGAATAAACCTAAGCAAAGCGAGGAATAATTATGAGCTTAGTTGTCTCTCATCTTCACAAAAAATACGGCTCCAACACGGTTGTTGAAGACCTAAGCTTTACCATGGAACGTCCCGGCGTCTACGCCCTGCTCGGCACCAACGGCGCCGGCAAAACCACCTCCATCCGCATGATGCTCGGCATGCTGGCCAAAGACGGCGGTGAGGTGCTGTGGAACGGCACGCCGCTTACCACGGAAAACTGCAACATCGGCTATCTTGCCGAAGAACGCGGCCTGTATCCGAAATACACTCTGATGGATCAGCTTATCTATTTCGCCTCGCTGCGCGGCGTACCGCGCGAGGAGGCAAAAAGCCGCATCCGGAAACTTGCCAAACGCCTTGAGGTCGAGGAATACCTGTATCCGAATGCCTTCGCTCCTTCTGCCTCCATGCTTGGCCAGAAGAAGAAAGCCTTCACCTTCGGCGGCAGCCGCGTAAAGACCGCAAAGCCGAAGCTTGCGGAACAGCTTTCAAAAGGCAATCAGCAGAAGATCCAGTTCATGACCGCGCTCCTCTCCGATCCCGAGCTCATCGTCCTCGATGAGCCGCTTTCCGGCCTCGATCCGGTCAATACAGACCTGATCCGTGACGTCATCCGTGACGAGATCGCTGCGGGCAAATATCTGATCATGTCCTCCCACCAGATGGCGACCGTTGAAGAATTCTGCACCGATATCACGATCCTGGACCGGTCCCGCGCGGTGCTGCAGGGAAATCTCAACGACATCAAGAAGAGCTACGGCCGCGTGCATCTGCACTTAAAATGCGAAGCCGATGCAAGGCCTTATATCGAGGCAGCCGGCATCGGCATCGATTCCGAGAAGGAAAATGAATACGAACTGAAGGTCAGCGGTCAGGAACAGGCTGCAGGACTCCTTTCCGCACTCATGGCGGCCGGTGTTCCCATCGTGACCTACGACCTGCGTGAGCCGTCACTGCACGAGATCTTTGTGGAAAAGGTCGGGGAGGAGCACGCTCATGAAGCCTGATGCCTTTACCGGAACCGGGAAGGTCTTTCGCTTCACACTGGCTCAGATGCTGAAGTCTAAAGCGAACCGCAGAGCACTGATCATCGTCTTTCTGATCGCACTGCTCTCTTCGCCCCTTTTCTCACTGATCCAGGGCGGCAGCGGATCCGGATCCTCCGTTTCCGTGATTTATGTTCAGAATCAAACTTCTCTTTCCCTGAACGGTCTGCGTGACTATCTGGCGGAAGAGGGCTTTGGCGACGTTACGGTAAAGACCGATCTTCCGGAAGATCTGAAAAACGAGGCTGCGCTGCGCCTTGCGCGGACGGCCGCAGGGCTTCAGGTCGAGATCATCGGAAGCACGGAACGCAGCTACTATGCGGCAGAAGCTGCTGCTTCCTATCTGCGGCGCCAGCTCCTGCTTGAGGCCGGTGTCAGCCAGGAAGACACGAAGCTTCTGCAGCCCGCAGGGACCGACATTGTCTATGCCTCCGATCCGGTAAGCCCCGCTCCCCAAGGCGCAGCGCCTGCGGCAGACGGTTCCGGCATCTCCGATGAGCCCACGGAAGTGCCTTCCGAAAGCGGTCTCAGCGGCGCCTATACGGTGCAGCTCGGCTTTTCAGTCCTGCTGATCATGATCTCCATGATCTCGGTCAGCTTCGTCATTCGCTCGGTCATTGAGGAAAAAACATCCAAGCTGGTCGATCTCTTACTGGTATCCGTAAAGCCCGGAGCGCTGCTGCTCGGCAAGGTCCTGGCGTCCCTGCTCTATTCGCTGCTGTACTTCTCACTCATGCTGTGCGGCGCGGTCTTATCACTGAAGATCTTCGGACTCTTCATGGACCTTTCCGGCGTGACTGACTATCTGTCCAATATCCTGAAGCTGGATCTCGCCCCGGACGTCCTGCTCGTGCTGCTTGTCAGTTCGCTGCTCGGCCTGCTTATTTTCGGCATCCTGAGCGGTCTTTCCGGAGCCGGCTGCTCCAGCGTTGAGGAAAGCGGCGGCGCCATGAGCCTGTGCATGCTGCTCATCATGGGCGGCTACATGGTCTCCATCTTCTCAATGATCACAGGGGTTCCGGAAAGCGGCACTGCCACTGTTTTAAGCATCATTCCGGTCCTGTCGATGTTCACCGCACCAACGCTTTACATGTACGGCGCTGTGAGTATCGGAACAATTGCGATCGGCTGGCTCGCCGAGCTTGTCCTTGCCTTCCTGCTGATCCTGCTTGCCGGACGCGTGTATTCAAGCCTCATCATCTATAAAGGAAAACGGCTCGGTTTCGGTCAGATCCTCCGTCTGGCCGCGGGAAAGGAGGCCGGCAAATGAAAGGATTTTCTCAGGTCTTTGCCTTTACCTGCAAACAGATCGCCGATAAAAAGAATTACAAAAACTGGACGATCATTCTCGCGCTTCTGCTCTTCCTCTTGCCGGCCGTGCTGCTGCCGCTTGCCGAAAGAGGGCGCGAAGATCCCGGCGCGCAGGAAGTACCCGCTCCCGGATCTTCCTACGAGGACCCCGACTATCTTTCCCGCGTCAAGGCCGTATTCTATGCGGTCGAGACCGGCGACGGCTATGCCTGGGACTCCCTCGCCCTGTTCGATGAAGCGAGGGAATACCGCCTCTGCGAAAGCAGAGCGGAAGCGCTCCTTCAGGCAAAGGAATACGGAGAGGGCGCCTGCTGCCTGCTGATCCGCAAGGTGCAGGACGCCTATACGGTCTCTGCGCTCGTCCCGGATAAAGCGGAGGAAGAGGCTGTCGATACAGCGCTTGCGGCTGCAGCTAACGTCGCCGCCCGCATCCCCGCCTGTCTGCTTCACGAGATGGGCGCCTCCGAAAAGGAGATGCAGGCCTTATCGGTACCGATCGGCATTGTCGCGCCCGAAGGAGAAGGCGCCTCCGATCCCACCTCCGTTATGAAGGAGATCGCCGGCTTCGCGCTGCCCTACGTCAACATCATGCTCATCTACTTCCTGGTCCTCTTCTACGGCAATACCGTGGCAAACCACGTGATCTTAGAGAAGACCTCCAAGCTCATGGACACCTTCCTGCTTTCCGTGAAGCCGAAGGCCATGATCATGGGCAAGGTCATGGCGGCCTGGTGCACCTCTCTGCTGCAGCTTTCCCTGTGGATCGCGGCGCTTGTCTGCGGCTGCAGCCTTGGCGCGCATCTTGCCCGCAGCATCCATCCCGGCAGCACCATGGGCATCCTCCGGTTCTTTGATTTCCTCGGCACGGTGATGCGTTTTTACTCTCCTATCCGGATCATCATCGCCCTGCTCATCATCGCCGCCGGCTTCCTGCTTTACTGCTCACTTGCCGGTCTTGCCGGAAGCTTTGCCTCGAAGCCCGAGGAGCTTGCTGCCTCCATGCAGATTTTCCAGCTGGTCCTGATCGCGAGCTACCTGGTCGTCCTCCTGACCTCGCTCAGGAATATTTCCTCGGCCTCCACCGGCATCGAGTGGTACGACTTTGTTCCCTTCACCGCCATGATGGTCACCCCGGTGCGGCTCTTAATGGGCGTTGTTCCTGTGTGGGCAGGCCTGGTCTGTCTCCTCCTTACCGCAGGTCTTGCGCTTCTTGTGACTTACCTTGCCGGCAAGGTCTACAGCATGATGAGCCTGTATAAAGGAAATGTCCCGCGTATAAATGAGATGCTGAAGATCATCTTCAGCAAGGCCTGAAAGGAAAAGAGATGCAGACTCAGGAAGTACATTTTACTGTCACAAAGCAGGATTTCCGCGCAGCCAATTATTACATTTATTTCCTGCGCCGTATCCTTCTGCTCCGGCTGGCTGTCGCCGCGCTCATTGTGTTTGTTGTCTACATGATCCTCGTGCAGTTCGGTGTATTTGAATTCTGGATCCCCTCCGGCTATATTGCCAGTGCCATCATTTTCTGGCTGCTCTGGCACATGACTAGGATCGAACAGACTGTACGGCGCTATGCAAGGTCAAAAGACAATATTCTGAATCTGAAAAGCATTCTGCGCTTTTCGGACAGCCGGATGACGATCAAAGTGCCGGAAAAAGCCTTCAACTCTTCCGGATTATTTGCTGAATTTCCCTGTGCTTTTGAAACCCGCAATGCCTTTTTAGTGTATACTTCGGGGTCTGATCTCTTCCTGATCCCGCGCAGGTCTTTCAGTGACAAGCAAAAAGAGCTCTTTCGTGAGATCCTGATCAGAGTCATGGGTGACCGTTTCTCCAGCAAATACAACAAGAATGCACCTCATATTCCTACCGCCGCCGAACAGAATGCGGAAGCGGCCAGGATAGAAAAGGAGGAGCAGAAAGCGGCTGCCGAGGAAGCAGAAAAAGCACATAAGCGTGCGATAAAGGAAGCCAAAAAAGAAGGCCGCGACCTGCTGGCTGAAGAAGAAAAGGCGGCAGAAGAAGCTGGCGCCGTCATCGGTCCGAACTACAGACCGCGCAGAAGATCCATCGCAGACCGTGCCAATCTGGTGAACAACCGCGGGAAAAATGCGGAGAAAAAGCACTCATGAAAAAAGCCGTCCTGTTCGATCTGTTTTATACCTTAGCCGACCCGAGGACGGAGTTGGTCACACTGGAGAGCGATCCCCTGGGCATCAGCCCGGAGGAATGGTCGGGGGTCTTCTGGACACCGGCGCTCGGAAGACGCCGCGCGCTCGGTGAATTTGCAAACGGCGCGGAGCTGATCGAAGAAGCCTGCAAAGGCCTGCCCTTTCAGGCGAGTGCGGCGCAGAAGGCGGGAGTGCTTAAGGGGCGTCTTACCCGCATGGCAAGGGCGCTCACCGACCTTCGCCCCGGCATTCTCGAAACGATCGCTGCGCTGCGTGCACGCGGCTTAAAGCTTGCCCTTGTCAGCAACGCGGACATCATCGATATCGAGGCCTGGGACGAGAGTCCGCTTGTCTCTCTCTTCGACACGGTTATCTTCTCCTGCAGCGTGCGTCTGGTCAAGCCGGAGCCGGAAATCTACCGGCTCGCCCTGGAACGGCTCGGCGCATCCCCCGAGGAGGCCGTGTTTGTAGGCGACGGCGGCGACCATGAGCTTGACGGCGCGAAAGCCGTCGGCCTGACCACGGTCTGGACCGAATATCTGCAAAAAAAGGACGCGGAAACCCGCGCCCTGATCCGGCCCTTTGCCGACTATCACATTGATGACATCCGGCAGCTCCCGGAAATTCTCGAAAACTTATAAACCCATCTTAGCCTTATCGGGAAGGACAATGATCACACTGCCTTCCCGATTTTTTATTCGCTCAGTTCCCCTCTCAGGTTCATCTCGATCTGACGCTTCACTTCTGCCGCGCTCAGTCCTTTGCTGAACAGATAATAGAGCTTCGTCAGTGCGGCCTCGGTGGTCATATCTCCGCCGGCAGCAGCGCCGATATCCACAAGGGCTCTGCTGGCTGCATAGGTTCCGAGCAGCACCTGCCCCTGCGCGCACTGCGATCTGGCCACGATCACGCTGCCGCTCTTGTGCGCTTTCGCAATGATATGCAGCAGGGCTTCCTGGGAGCTCGGCACATTGCCGGTGCCAAAGGTTTCTAACACGACTCCCTTTAACTTATCCGTCATGACCTGCTCAAAAACTTCAAACTGAATCCCGGGGAAGACTTTGATCACACCGATCGGAATATCTGACAGTTCCTGACAGCGGAACTGCCCCTTCGGCACAGCCCCTTCCGGGTCCTGCAGGTACCGGATACGGATCCCGGCCTCGGCAAGCGGCGGAGCATTCGGCGACTCAAACGCCTCCAGTGCATCCGACGAGCTCTTCGTTGCACGGCAGCCGCGCAGGAGCTTTCCGCCGAAATACAGGCCCACTTCACGGACTCTTCCCTCTGCCGCAATCATCATCGCCGTAACGATGTTATCCCGGCCGTCGCTGCGCATCTCATATAACGGAATCTGAGACCCGGTAAAAATCACCGGTTTATTCAGTCCTTCCAGCATGAACGACAAGGCGCTCGCGCTGTAAGCCATGGTATCTGTTCCATGCAGCACGACAAATCCGTCATAGTCATCGTAACGCTCCGCAATCGTGCGCCCCATCTTGTTCCACTCATGCACCGCAATATCACTCGAGTCCAGCAGGGGCTTAAAAACCACCACATCATAATCCGGCGCATCTGCCGCATGCAGATCCGGAATCGCTGCCAGTTCCTCGCGAAAGCGCTCATGATCCGGAACATAGCCCCGCTCACTCTTCACCATCCCGACTGTCCCGCCGGTATAGATCAGGCAAATCTTCTTCACCACGTCATTTCCCCCTGTCAGATAATGGTCCTCATCCGATATCCCGCAGGATCCTGATGGTTCGTTCAAGGCCGCCTCTGATATCATAAAACGGCTTCCAGCCCAGTAATGACAGCTTCTGCCCGTCCAGACGGGCTTTTGTCGCCCTGCTGTAACCGCTTGCCTCAGTCGCATCCGGTTTTTCAAAAATGACCTTTTTCCCATTGATGTCCGCTATGATGTCCGCAAGTGCCTTCAGGGTGATATCCGAATGCGCTTCAGCAATATTATAAGCTTCTCCATCCTCACCGCAGAGCAGAACCGTAAGCAGGCCGGACACCGAATCAGCCATATACTGATAGGAATAATACTGTGTACCGGCTGACTTCAGTACGATATCCTCACCGGCAACGCCCTTTTTGATAAATTGGCTGATGGCTTTTGAATCCGCAGGCAGCATGGTCGGACCGTAGCTGCGGGTCAGACGCGGAATCACGATATCCATGCCTTTTTGCTTCCGGTAGGCCTGACAAAGTGCCTCGCCGCAGCGCTTGCTTTCCGGATATCCTGCCCGCATCGTATTGCAGTCGATATAACCGCAGTATTGCTCATCAAACAGTTCCGTATCGCCCCTGTTTTCTCCATAGATCTCATTGGATGAGGCAAAAGCAAAACGAAGTGTATCATGCGCCGCAGCAAATTCAAGCATATGCTGCAGACCGATAATATTGGTCGTGATCGTCCCTATGGGATCCGCAGCATACTGCAGCGGGTGAGTATTGGAGGCCAGATGCAGCACATAACGGATGCTGCGGGGCTCATCCTTCTCCAGGGGGTCCTTTACATCATACGGAACAAAAATGAGCCGCGGGTCATCTAAGTGACGGAAAAAACGAGCCTTGGCCCGTTCTGTGTTCCGCGTAAGAGCATAGATCCTGCAGTTCAGCCCTTCCGTTTTATTCTTTTCCATGATCACATCCACGAGAAAGCTGCCGATCAGTCCTGTCGCCCCCGACAGCATGATCGATCCGTTCTGCATTTTCTCCCAGGGAAGATTCAGTCTGCTCACACGGCTAACATCTTCCCGGTATAGTGAATTCTGATACAGGTCCATACTTCTCCCCTTATTTGAGCCAGTTATCCTTGTCTGATTTCAGGTATGCTTTAAATAACTCCAGATCATCCTTTGTCGTCAGCTTGATGTTTTTATCCGAACCGGCGGCAAAATACAGCCTCACACCAAGCTCCACCATCATGGTGTTTGCATAGGAAGAACCGTATATTCCGATTTCCTTTTCAAAAGCCTCATGATACTTGGAATCCAGCAGATCAAAACGATACGCCTGCGGCGTGGAGACCCGGCGAATCGTTTCCCTGGGAATAAAACTCACGGTGCTGATCTCATCGTCTGCCACAAAGATCTGCTCATTATACGGCATGCTTGTCACGGCGTTGCCGTACTGCTGTGCCTTCAGGATGACATCCGTCAGAACGGTCTCGTCCACTAACGGGCGGATCCCGTCGTGCACGATAATGATATCGTCAGCTGCCGCCTTGCCTTCCAGATGGAATACGCCGTTCCGGATGGATTCCTGGCCGCTCCTGCCGCCGGGAACGACCCATTTCAGCTTATCTATGCCGAACTGCTTGGCGTAAGCCCACAGCACCTCCTGCCATCCCTCGAGACATACCACCTCGATCGCATCGATCTGCGGATGCTTCTGAAACCCTTCCAGGGTATAGATCAGGACCGGCTTGTCATAAACATTGATAAACTGTTTGGGAATATCCTGTCCCATACGGCTGCCGGAACCACCGGCAATGATGATTGCGATATTCATTGCTTCTCCTTATGATCCTCTGTGCAGTAATAGATTCCTTTATATTTTCTGTAGCTGTTGTTTGTATCGATAAAGACCGTCTCGTGCTTCGGCTGGCGCTCCTCCTCCGGAGGCAGCTGCATATAATCTCCGAACGCCATTTTCAGATAGGTATCATAGCCTGCCGGAACAGGGATTTCTCCATCTTCAAACGGCAGATATACCGCACTCTGAAAAGCTTCTTTCGGGTACTCGTTCCGCATATAACGGAATCTTGTTGTCAGTTCCGTTACTTTTTCTGCTGCTGCAAAAGGATATCTTGACATCCTCTTCTCACAGCGCATAGCGGCCCGGTAGCGCGACCTCCAGTCTCGGTGCAGCTTCAGAAGGAGTTTTCCTACTGTTTCCGCCGCGAAGCCCTTGGATACCGGCGGTTCCTGATTGATATAGATCTGCCGGATCAGTGCCCAGAACATCTGCATCCGTCTGGCCAAACGATTGCCCGGACATCCGTCAAGCGGAATGATCTCCAGCTTGATTCCCTGTGAGATATCGAGATCCTTCTGCCTTTCCTTGATAAAGGTCGTCTCTTCGTCACATACCGAAGCCCACATGGTCCGTAGATACATCGTTTCGGTATTATCACAGAACACGTAACGGCCGTCCTTCATCTGTTCCGGCCACAGCTTTTTCAGCTTTTCAAAATCCGGCCTCGGCATCATGACATCAATATCATCATCCCAGGGAATAAAGCCCTGATGCCTGACCGCTCCGATACAGCCGCCGCCGCAGACATAGTACAGCAGTCCGTTTTCCCGGCAGAATCGGTCAAAAACACGCTGCAGGCCGATGCAGCGAAGCTGGACCTCCCGAACGGTGTTCCAGGCATCTTCATGACTTGTTTTACTGATAGCTGTATCCATCTCAACCCTTTTTCTCTGATTTCCGGCTGCCCTCATACTCATGATCGAAGCTGATGTAAGCGTATTCATGATAAGAATGTCTTTTTTCGGGCGGAGGAAGCTGCATATAATCTGCGCCGTAGCGGCAGGTCAGATAAGCATCAACATCTGTTGCCACCGGTACCGTCCGGCCTTCAAACGGAAGCATCTGCGGAGCCTGAAACCAGGCTGTCTTATAGCTGATGATGCGTTTCAGAGAGATATCCATCCCATAGAGAATGACCAGATCATCCGTATTCCTGTACTGTCTGATCTTAGCTGTTAAGGCCTTCACCTTTTTCCGGCGTTTCTCATTGTTCCGATACGGCAGAAGGATCATCTTCCCGAGCAGCCCGATCAGACGGCCATGATTCTGCGGTTCTTTATTTCTGAGCAAAATGTTGCGGCAGATGCCCTGCCCGACCATCAGCGCTCTTTTGATGCGTGAGGCCGGATAGTAGTAAAGAAGATAAATATCCAGGAATATACCGTGATGGCACGGGTCGTTCAGTTCATCCTTTTCCAGGCAGGCGGTTCCTCTTTTTCGCAGTCTCGCGATCGAATATCCGTAACCTTTATCGGTGTCCGCATTCTGCAGAAAGAAACCTTCACCAAAATCATCCGCATGTTCAAAAAGCCTATCGGCATCTTCAGCATACATGAAGGTATCGATATCATCATCCCAGGGGATGAACCCCTGATGCCTTACCGCACCGATGCAGGAACCGGCTGCCAGATAAAACCTGATATGATATTTCCCGCACACGCGGGCCAGTTCATCAAGCAGCTCAAGCTGGACCTCCTGAAGCCGTCTTATATCATATTCCATGGTTTTTCTCCTTCGTTCTTATCAGTAATCTATGTCGGCTGGACAGTCACAGAAGGCGGCTCAATTCCGCCACAGAGCAGCAGGTCTTTTCCGGCTGCAAAAAGCTTTTCGCCGCAGCGCTTCCTGCCTTATTATACAGACCGTCCTCCTGACACATCCATATGCAGTGCATCCCCAGCTGGCGCGGCGCCTGAAAATCCTTGCCCGGATTGTCCCCGACATAGACCATTTCAGACGGATCTAACTCCCAGCGCATCTGCAGGATCCGAAATGCAATATCACAGGGCTTTCTGAACTGCGCACCTCCGAGTTCATCCGTAATGATGCAGTCATCCACCAGATGATCCAGTCCCAAGGCTTTCAGCTTACCTCGCTGACCTTCCGGTCTCCCATCCGTGATGATCCCCACTTTTTTCCCTTCCGCTTTCAGGCGGTCTATCAATTCGCTAACACCTTCGTACAGATGCAGCCGCGGCATATGCTCACGGTATACAGTCAGCAGCTCGGCCTTTCTTGCCGGGCAGCCAAGCCCTTTCAGCAGTTCGTCGATGGCCGGAACGCCAGCCTGAAAATACTGCCAAAGCTGCTCTTCATAACCGCCTCCCAGCCGATCCGATACGGCTTTAAAACCGCTTCTGACATACTCCTTTTCACTGTACAGCGTATCATCCAGATCAAAGATCACGCCTTTGATCACGGCAGCAGATTCACCTTCGCTGATACACACAGACTGATCAAAACGGCTGTAAACCGCGCCGTCTGCAACGCTGCTGCAGTACGGAACCTCTTCCCCGTCCAACAGCTTCAGAATCATCTCCGCACTCCTCGCACCTGCCTTCATGGAAAGCGGAGCGCCTCCGCCGAAGCGCGGATTGATCTCAATATAATAATCGGTGCCCGACACCTTTTCCCTGATCAGCTGGACCGTGATCGGGCCGCAGGGCTTAAAACGGCGGCAGATTGCCTTAGCTTCCTCGATCATCACCTGGTCAAGTTCGATTTTCGTTTTATTGACCTCTCCTGCTCTCACCTGAGTCCTCTCGCGGGGCACCACAGAAAGCGGGATGCCGTCCCAATTGCAGAATATGTCAATGGTGTATTCCGTTCCGTCTACAAACGGCTGAATAATATAGTCATCGATCTCGGCTGCATAAACTGCCAGTTCCTCTGCATTTTCCACTTTAAAAGCGTTTACGGAACTACTTCCGTCCTTGGGTTTGATAAATGCCGGATATCCGCCTGCATAAGCCTTCCAGTCATTTACCGGCATGGGAGCCTGCAGGCCGAGGTCCGCAAAAAAGCGTGATGTATAATTCTTGTCCCGGCAGATACGCACCATCTCCGGCGCGCTGATCATCACTCTTGTTCCGGCAGCCTGAAAGATTTCCCTGTTTTCCGCAAGCGCCAGAAGGTCGGTGTCGATCGTCGGAATCAGCAGATCTATCTGATCCTCCTGGCAGATACGGAGCAGATCACTGATATAGGCCGGATCCTTCATCGCGACAGTTTTTCGTGTATAATCACAATAAGCAAGTGCCGGTGCAGTCCCCGCCATATCCGCGCCGAAAATCTTCAGCTCTTTATGGAGAACAAGCGCTGCGCTGCGAAAAGCCTGCAGCAGTTCGATTCTTCTGCCTACTCCGGTAAAGAGAATATTCATCACTCACCGTCCTTATCGTCTTTTTCTGTATTGCTGCCCATAAATTCTCCCATGGTCGCTTCGCCCTCGGCTGAGATCCCTTCACGTTTCAGCACGGTCTTCACCGTTTCCAAAATGATCTTCCAGTCTCCCAAAAATGTGATATGGTCCACATATTTTACATCCAGATCAAATCTTTCTTCCCAGGAAATCGCATTGCGTCCATGGACCTGTGAGAGACCGGTCAGGCCGGGCCTTACCTCGCCGCGTCTTGCCTGATGGCTGTTATAGCGTTCCAGATAGCGCATTAATAACGGCCTCGGGCCGACGATCGACATATCACCTTTCAGGATGTTAAACAGCTCAGGCAGCTCATCCAATGAAGTAGAGCGCAGCTTTTTTCCGAAAGGAGTCAGCCTTTCTGCGTCCTGTGCAGGATCGATCACCCCGCTCTTCGGCGGAAGCATCGAACGGAACTTGATCAATTTGAAGGGCTTTCCGAATCTCCCCGGCCGTTCCTGAAGAAAAAAGACCGGTGCGCCGAGCTTTATGCGTACAAGCAAAGCCGTAAGCAGCATCAACGGAGACAGCAGCACGATCGCAAAAAGCGCGCACAGAAAATCCTGCGGCCGCTTGATCCATCGTTCATAAGGTCCGTACGCTTTGTGTTCCATATGATTCCTTTCTTAGGCGAAACAATCCCGGACCACGGCAATAACCTTGTCCTGCTCTTCTGCCGTCATCTTATTATCCGAGGGAAGGCAGAGGCCTCTGTGGAAAATATCCCGGCCGACATCCGTAATTCTTTCCGTTTTTCCCGCCGGATCATTCTCCCTATTTCCTCTCCGGAGACCATCACGGGTCACGAAATCATGTTTTCGGTATACCGGCTGCATATGCATAGGCTTCCAGATCGGGCGGCCTTCCGCATTAACCGCAGCAAGCGCATTCAGGATCTCTGTAGGGCAGCTTTTGCCGTGCTGCGGCGTAAAGACCGATTCCGTATCATTTCGTTCCATAGGACACATGGCGTTTTCATCAATGATCATGCAGCTGAGCCAGTAATTCGGACAACTGTTTTCAAAATCAATAGGATTCATGTGTACAGGAAGTCCCGCAAAGCCATCGCGGTAACGTTCCCAGATGGCTTTCTTCTGCGCGATATGTTCCTCCAGATACGGCATCTGTCCGCGAATCACTCCTGCGATGACATTGCTCATGCGATAATTATACCCGATCTCCTCATGCTGATACCAGGGTGCATTCTCTCTAGACTGGGTAGACCACTTGCGGACCTTGTCTGCATCTTTCTGCGAATCCGTCAGGAACATTCCGCCGGCGCTGCCGGTGATGATCTTATTGCCGTTAAAGGAAATGGCATTAAAGTCACCAAATCTTCCGGTCTGCTGTCCTTTATAGGTTGCACCGAATGATTCTGCTGCATCTTCAACGATGAGTGCTCCGTGTGCCTTTGCCACCGCGCGCAGCTCATCAATCTTTCCGGGGGTTCCGTACAAATGCGCCGCCACGACAAGCTTCACCTCCGGATAGATCCCGAATGCCTTTTCCAGTGCTGCCGGATCCATATTCCAGGTATCATATTCGGTATCAATAAAAACGGCTTCACCGCCCTCATAGGCTACCGGATTGATCGTGGCATCAAATGTCAGGTCAGAACAAAAGACTTTATGGCCTGCAAGGCTGCCCATATGTGCGGGATGAGAGCCGTACAGCCGTTCTCCGGCAAGGCGTGTAGCCAGATGCAGCGCTGCCGTTCCGCAGGATAAAGCCACAGCATATCTGCAGCCCACCTTTTCTGCAACAAGGCGTTCAACTTCATTGATATTCGCGCCCACGGTGCTCATCCAGTTGGTTTCAAAGGCTTCCGTCATATACTTTAGTTCATCCCCATGCATAGTCGGGGAGCTCAGCCATATCCTTTTTTCTGCCTTTTCTTCTCTGCCGTTATACATCGTATGCCTCCTTGCAGGGCATGGTAAACCATAATATACTCAAACAGTTTACCTTTTCTCGGTGTAAATGTCAATCTCCGCCGTTCGAAGAGAAAGAAGGCGGCTCCTGCGGAGCCGCCTTCTTTCTTCTGTCTTCTTATCCCATGAGTCCGTCCTGTTTCATGCTTTCTTTCATCATTTCGATCTCGGCGTCCACATCGAAGACGTCGCCTTCAAAGACGTTGCCGAGCTGTTTTTCCGTCGCTTTCTTGATGTCGGCAAGGTGGTTCAGGACTCTTTCCTCAAGCCCCAGCTTGGCCTCGATGCCGCTCTCTTCGATCTGCTCGTACTTCATCAGGATCTCTTTCTGCGTGGGCAGGTAATACTGAAGGAACATCTGACCGTCGCCGATCTTTTTTGCATCCTCTCTCATGGCATGCAGGAGCTTGTCCATAATGTCACAGACCTCATTGCTTCTGCGGCGGATCTCCAGGTTGTCGATCCTGGTGTTCAGCATGCGGATCTCCGTAACCTGTCTGCGCGCCGTGGCAAGGGCCTGCGCTTCCTCCGCGTCCAGGATCGGTCTGCCGTTTTTCGCGGCATTATCGGCATCCTCGGCCGAGCCCTTGAAGGCAAAAAACATGACACCCGCTGTAATCAACACGATGGCACCGAGTGCGATGCCAAGAACCGACAAAACAGCGCTGAGTCCGCCGCCGAAAAGACCTACCAGCAAAGCGATCACAGCGATCACAGCCAACACGCCTGAAGATGAACCTCCACCGTTTTTATTCATTTTCTGCCTCCTGTCATTTATGGTCTGGCCGGGTCCAGGACTGCTTCCGCGTCAAAGAACGGCGCCAGTCTGGACGGGTAATTGATCAGCTGCGTGCCGTTTACGGTCACGCGTCCCTGTCGTAAATATCCTGCCTGTGTGGACAGCTGGACCCACGGAATCGTCGTCAGGTCCACACCGCAGAAGTAGGTAAAGCCCTCTGATTTCAGATAGGCATATTTTTCGTTATCCGCTGAATAGTTCCGCCAGTTGCCGATATCTGCCCCATTATCAAAGAACAGGATATCGGTATCACCGATGAGTGTCTCTACCTGGGTCTTCCATCTTTCGGTATCATTTTGGACGCGCTCCAGGCTTGCGCTCGCCATGTTGATATGCCCCCAGCTGTGAGAAGCAAATTCCCAGCCAAGTTCCTTCAGGCGGGATGCCGTTCTCATGGCCTCCGTACGTTCCTCGTCCACCTTGATGCCGGAATAATATGGCTTGTAATCCGGACTCGTCGGATCGTTATACTTCGGCGCTGTCCGGTATCCCAGGATCCCGTCGTAACCCGTCAGGGCAATCACGCCCCTTGCTCCCCTGTAGGAAAAATCCGGATGTTTTCTGATAAAGCCTTCCAGAAGCGGAACGATGTCATAGGCTCCTACGGATACAGTGCCGTCCCTCCCGCGCAGCTCACTTTTCAGATTGCCTTCTTCGTCAACGATCAGCTTATTTGCAAAGCCGAGCGCCGTATTTGCCTCATAATAGACCAAATCCTCGATCGACAGTACAATTGCCTTTTTCTCTTTCGGAAGAAGGACGGAACCGCTGATAAAATAGCCTTTATCATCGACGTAAGCAAGATCGTGCAGGCGCACTAACACGTAGCCGCCGTCATACAGCTCCTGCAGGATATCCTCAAACTCGGAAACGGTGAGATACCCATCGTTCAGTTTTTTGGCCGAGGAGGAAGAAAATGCCTGTGCGCTGTCGGCAATCAGACTTTTAAAGGAAAGATGACAGACCTTGTTGACATCCACCTTCACAAGGCCGTTTCTCTCGTTCTGCAGGCGGTACAGGGTATCCGCAAGCTTAGCGTCCTTATCATAGCCATCCACCTGCTTGATCATGGCGATGGCGCCGTCGTAATCATACTGCTCCGCCCTGGCATAGGCATTCTCTATGAGTACGCTGTAATCCGCCGGTGCTTCTGCACTTTCCCCTTCCGTCTGCCCGTCTGCTGCCCACGAGGAAGCCGGCTCATCTTCCATCACATCATGAACCCATTTTCTCACAAAGCCGATACCTTTGTAAATACCAAAGATCGTGCCGCAGGTCAGAAGAATCAGGGCAAAAATGGCAAGCAGCCTTCCCGCACCGGGGGATTTCCGGCGGCTGCGTTTCTTAGCTCCGCGGGCTCTGCTTCCGTAGCGGTATTGCGGCATCCCTCTTCCCCCTTTCCTGTGGCCTGTCTCTTCTTCAGTTATAACACGAAACAGCGGGGAAAACAACGGGATTTAAAAAGCCGCAGCCTGCCATTACGGCCAGCTGCGGATAAGCGCTTCAGGGAAGCCTTCAGGATAAAGGCGGATCTGCATCAGGCAGAGTCCTTCCGCCGGGGCTTTGGGGCCGGCAGCCTGGCGGTCACGCGCCTCCAGTATTTCCTTCACCTTCTCAGGCGGCCAGAAGCCGGTGCCGACGCGCAGCAGCGTACCGACAATGATCCGAACCATATTGTAGAGGAAGCCGGTGCCTGTGATCTTAAAACAGAGTCTGGTCCCTTCTTCCTCGATTTCAAGTGCGGTGATCCTGCGCACCTTGGTTCCCACCTGGGAACCGGCACTGCAAAAACTTGAAAAATCGTGTTCCCCAAGCAGATACTTTGCCGCTGCCCTCATCTTCTCCGTGTCCAGAAGCCGGTAATAATACGTGGTATAATGCCTGACCAACGGATTCGGCAGACTGTCATGATAGAGGGTATAGGCATAACTTTTCAGGCTGTCACATTTGCGGGGATGAAAATCCGGCGGAACCTCTTCGGACTTCCGGATCACAATATCCTCCGGCAGCTTTTCATTGACCGCATAGCAGATCTTCTCCGGAGGAATCGGTGTTTCCGTATCAAAAATGCAGAGATTGCCTAACGCATGGACGCCGGAATCCGTACGGGAAACCCCTTTGACACGAATCTCCTCTCCCAGTCTTGCCGAGAGCGTCTTATTCAATACTTCTTCCACGGAGAGGCCTGTCGGTTCCGACTGCCAGCCGCAGTAGTTCGTCCCGTCATAGGCGACGGTCAGCATGATTCGCTTCATCTCCGCCTCCTATATCAAAATCACAATGACAAAGTACAGCACGGCAAGACTAAACGCGAGATAATCCGCCCTGGTGAATTTCAGCGGCTTCATCCGTGTACGATTGTCGCCGCCGTGATAACAGCGGGCTTCCATGGCCATGGCAAGGTCGCTTGCTCTTCGGAATGCCGAGACAAAAAGCGGCACCAATATCGGAACCAGAGCCTTCGCCCGTTTTACGATATTGCCCGATTCGAAATCCGCTCCTCTTGCCTTCTGGGCCATGATGATCTTATTGGTCTCCTGTGTCAGGATCGGCAGAAAGCGCAGTGCGATCGTCATCATCATGGCGATTTCATGCACCGGCACCTTGATATAACGCAGAAAATACAGTCCCTGCTCCAGGCCTGCCGTGAGCTGCGTCGGGCTTGTCGTATACGTAAGCAGGGAGGTCCCGAAGATCAGCAGCACCAGGCGCGTTACCATCCAGGCCGCCTGGATAAGCCCTTCTTTGGTCACGCTGATCGGGCCGAGTGCCCAGATGACTTCCCCTTTCGTCCAGAAAATGTTGAAGAAAATACTGATCCCGAGCAAAAACAGGATCGGCTTGATGCCGCGGGCAATATAGCCAAACGGAACCTTGGACAGTATAATCCAGAGCGCCAGAACCACAGCAGAAAAACCGAACGCCAAAAAATCCCGCGCCACAAAGAGCGAGATCAGATGGATCAGCGTCATCAGCAGTTTTGTACGGGCATCCAGGCGGTGAATCACCGAATCCACCGGATAGTACTGCCCCAAGGTCAGGTCTCTGAACATGATATCCTCAAAACGGAGCAGAGCTCTTTGCTCTTAATCACTCCAGACATTCAGTATAGTTTGAACGGCTTCCTCCATAGAGAGGGCGTCGCCGTTTACTGCATAGCCGCGCTCTTCAAGCATTCTGACGATATGTGTCACTGCCGGAATCGCAAGGCCGATCTCTTTAAGCTCTCTTTCTCTGCGGAAGATTTCACGCGGGGAGCCGTCCATTTCCTTTTTGCCGCCCCGCATAACCACGATACGGTCGGCGTTCTCGGCAACATCATCCATGCTGTGGGAAACCAGAACGATCCCGATGCCTTCTGCCTTTAACTTCAGCAGTGTTTCCAGCAGTCTTTCACGGCCGATCGGATCCAAGCCCGCGGTCGGTTCATCCAGAATCAGGATCTCCGGCTGCATGGCCAATACACCGGCAAGGGCTGCCCGCCGCTTCTCTCCGCCGGAAAGATCAAAGGGAGAGCGGTCGGCATAGTCCTGGGAAAGACCCACAGCCTCCATGGCATGCAGGGCACGATTCAGGATCTCATTTTCGGTGAGGCCCTGATTTTTCGGTCCGAAACTGACATCCTTTATAACGGTTTCCTCAAAGAGCTGATGCTCCGGATACTGGAAAACCAGTCCGACCTTGCCCCGTAAGGCGCGGCGGTCAAATTTTTCACCGAAAATGTTCTCACCATTCCACAAAACCTCACCGCGTGTCGGGCGAAGCAGCCCGTTCAGATGCTGGATCAGCGTGGATTTACCGGAACCCGTACGGCCGATAATGCCCAGAAATTCGCCCTGCCTGATGGTCAGCGTGACATCATCGAGGCCAACTGTCTCCATAGGCGTGCCCGGTTCGTATTCGTAGGTCACATGCGAAAGCGTCAGTTCGGAAAGATGTTCAGGGGCTTTAGGTGCCGCTTCGGACGCTGTCTGCATGGGTTTTTGCGCCATCGCCTCAGCTTGTTTAAGCGAGGCAAGCGCTTCCACCAGTTCCTCTGCCGTCAGAATATCGGCCGGGAGCTTTAAGCCCTCCTGCCTTAATCTTCCTGCAAGCTCAGCCGCCTGCGGCAGGGCAAGTCCCATCTCGTGCAGCTCATCACTGCGTGCGAAAATCTCTCGCGGCGATCCGTCCATGCGGACACTGCCGGACTGCATCACGACAATACGGTCCGCATCCACAGTTTCTTCCATATAGTGTGTGATCAGGAGCACGGTAATATGGGCTGCCTTGTTCAGTTCATGAACTGCCTTCAGAACTTCCCTCCGTCCTTCGGGATCCAGCATAGCCGTCGGCTCATCAAGGATCAGACATTTAGGCTGCATGGCCAGAATGCCGGCAATCGCCACACGCTGTTTCTGTCCGCCAGACAGGCGCATGGGACTCGACTGTGCATAAGCCTCCATCCCGACAGCATGCAGCGCCTGTTCCACGCGCTGCCAGATCTCCGCGGTCGGAACACCCAGATTCTCAGGGCCGAAGCCGATATCGTCCTCCACCATCTGCGCAATGATCTGGTTGTCCGGGTTCTGAAATACCATGCCGGCCGAGCTCCGGACCTCCCAGAGGCTTTCCTCGTCTGCCGTATCCCTACCGCAGACCCACACGGTTCCGCCCGTCGGATACAGAAGGGCATTCAGCTGTTTGGCGAAAGTGGACTTGCCGGAGCCGTTTCTTCCGAGAATGGCTACAAAATCCCCCGCCTTTATGTTCAGGGAAACATCATTCACGGCGCGCCGCACATTTTCAACAGCATTTTCATCATCCCGCACGATATAATCGTACGTCAAATGTTCTGTGCGGATGATTGGTTCCATGATGTGCTCCCTTCCTTATGCCCTGAGGGCTGTTCTGCGCGCTGCGCATGTGCGCTAATCATAGCGCGGAAAGCATGTTCTGTCAATCGCAAGAGGGCCCCGGGCATCAGATGCTATAGGGTTTCCGCCCTCAGAAGCGAGGGATCCTTTCGATTAAAATCGCGGAGACAAGACCGATCAAGATACCGGTGATCACGGCGGAAATGATCAAAGCCGGGAGATAATAAATGATTTCGCTTGTCTCCAGGATCAGGACCGCCACGCCGATCTGCGCGGTATTATGCATGACAGCTCCCGCGACGGAAACGCCCGCCGTGTGCAGGATGCCCGCTTTCTTCAGAAGCGTCATCAGGCCGAAGCTCAGTAAAGCCCCCGCAGCCGAATACAGGAAGCTGTAGATGTTTCCGAAAAGCAGTGCCACAAGCACCACCCGGACGAGGGAAATACGGAGTGCGCTTCCCGCGCCCATCCGGTACAGGGCAAAAACGATCACGAGGTTCGGCAGCCCCATCTTGATTCCGGGAATGGACACAGCCAGAGGGAAAAGGGATTCCACATAGGAAAGAATAAGCGCAAGACCGCAAAGCATGGCTTCGGTCACAAGTTTTCGGGCTTTCATGGCTGTAACTCCTCCGCTTCCTGCGCACTGATGACCGTCACCACCAGCCTGTGCGGCAGGCAGACAATGGTCTCGCCGATCTTGCTCTTTTCCCCCTGCCTGACGCAAAGCTTGTCCGGGCAGGAGGCTTCCTCCATATGCACCGCGCCGTGCTCGATCACCAAAACGTTTCCGGCATCTTTTGAAGCTTCTCCCAAGGCATCACCGCCTTCGGCAAACGGAAAGACTTCTCTTCTGTCTTCGTTCAGGGCATAGATCGCCAGGAGTTTTCCGCCTTGCTCCACACGAACATAGGCGCCGGGCTTTTTCGCGAGGGCAAAAACCCCCGCGATAAGCCCCGCGCCTATCAGCAGACCGAGGATCAGGATCAGATCCTTTCGATACTCCTTAAGAAAATTCATCAAAGAATGCACTTCTTCGGGCAGACTTCCTTGCACTTGCCGCAGCCGATACACTTCGAATAATCGATGGTCGCCAGGTTGTTTTCCACCTTGACGGCTTCGGCAGGGCAGTTCCGCATGCAGAGACCGCAGCCGATGCAGCCGGCCTTGCAGACCTTCATGACAGCCGGGCCCTTGTCCTTATTGGAGCAGGTCACCTTCACCGCCGCATCCGCGGGGATCAGGGAAATGATCTTCTGCGGGCACACGCCAACGCACTGTCCGCAGGCGATGCAGCGCGCGCCGTTCACATGGGCGACGCCGTTGATCACGTTGATCGCGTGTTCGGGGCAGATAGCCGCGCAGTCGCCGTAGCCAAGGCAGCCGAAGGTGCAGGCGCCTTCGCCGCCGAACAGGAGCTTCGAGGCCTTGCAGGTCTTTGTGCCGTTGTATTCGGCCTTCTTCTGTGTGGCTTCGCAGTCGCCCTTGCAGTGCACGTAGGCGACCTTCGCTTCAATCGCTTCGGCTTCCTTGCCGGTCGCCTTCGCCAGCGCTTCCACAACAGCCGCGCCGCCGGCCACACACTTATTGATTTTCTCTTCCGTTCCGTCCACGAGGGCATTCGCGTAACCGTCGCAGCCCGCATAGCCGCAGCCGCCGCAGTTCGCGCCGGGGAGGCATTCCCTGATCTTCGGGAAGCGCTCATCCACCGGAACAGCCATAAACTTGGATGCTACCACCAGAAGCGCTGCGCAGACAAGTCCGACACCGCCCAGTACCAATACTGCAACTAAAACCGGATTCATGCTCAGTCCTCCTTAATGGAACAGATTGTCGGCGATACCGGCAAAGCCCATGAAGGTCATGCTGGTAAGGGCAGCGGCAACCAGAGTGATGGGAAGGCCTTCGAAACATTTCGGAGGCTTCGCGCGCTCAAGCGCTTTACGCACGCCGCAGAACAGGATCAGCGCCAGGCCGAAGCCGATGCCGGCGGTCGCACCGTCAACGCAGGATTCGAGGAAATTATAGTTTTCATCGATGTTCAGGATAGTGACGGCGAGCACCGCGCAGTTGGTGGTGATCAGGGGCAGGTAAATGCCAAGCGCCTTGTACAGGGGCTTGATATACTTCTTTAACACGATCTCAACGAACTGCACGAGCGCCGCAATGACCAGGATGAAAACGATGGTCTGCAGGTAGGTCAGTCCGAACGGATCCAGCAGGAAGTGATAGATGGTCCAGGTCACGGCAGAGGCAAGCGTCATAACGAAGATGACGGCGCCGCTCATGCCGATGCAGGAATCAAAGTTCTTCGAAACGCCCAGGAAGGGGCAGATGGCGATGAACTGCACCAGCACGTAGTTCTCCGTGAAGATCATGGAGAACGCGATCAGTAAGAGTTTTGCAGCATCACTCATGATTACTTCGCCTCCTTAACGGTTTCTTTGGCGTCCTCGGGGACGATATCCGTAATGGCATTCTCGCAGCCAAGAGCGCAGTTTCCGCACTTGCCGTCGCAGCCGATGCGCGGATCGAACTTCTTGCCCTTCTTGCCGAGGCAGTAGATCAGCAGCGCCATGGCGAAGCCAAACATCATGAAGCCGCCGGGCGTCTGGGTGATGATGCCAATCTGGTAGCCTTCGGGGATGATGCGGACGCCGAAGAGGGTGCCGGAGCCGAGCAGCTCACGGACAACGGCGATGCCCACGATAACGACGGTGTAGCCGAGGCCCATGCCGAGGCCGTCCAGCATCGAATCGACGACGCCGTTCTTGCTGGCAAACATTTCCGCACGGCCAAGCACGATGCAGTTGACGACGATCAGCGCGAGGAAGATGCCGAGGGCGTCATACAGGTCGGGCAGGAAGGCTTCCACGACCATTTCCACGAGCGTAACGAAGGTCGCGATGACCACGATGAAGCAAGGGATGCGGACCTTGTCCGGAATGACCTTGCGCAGCAGCGAGATAACGATGTTGGAGCCGACCAGAACGAAGGTCAGCGCCACGCCCATGCCGAGCGCGCCCTTGACGGTGACGGAGATCGCGAGCACCGAACAGCAGCCAAGCAAAAGGATCAGGACGGGGTTTTCTTTGAAGACGCCGTTGATAAAGATCTGCCATTTAGTCTTTTTCATCTCTCTTCCCCTCCTTATTTGATCTTCTCATACGCGGTAAGAGCGGCGTTCACGCCCTTCTTGACCGCGGTGCTGGTATAGGTGGCGCCGGTCAGGGTATCGACGGAATTCGAATCCCCGGTAAGTCCCAGGAACCGATCCAGATACTTCGCTTCGCCGGCTTTGGAGCCGACGCCCTGCGTTTCGGTCTTGACGTCAGCCGAAATGCCGACCACCTTGCCGTCTTTGTCCAGACCGACCGTGACCGCCACATCGCCGCCGTAGCCCTTGTGGGAGGAGGTGATGACGTAGCCGAGGCCGGAGGTTTCCTTATAAGCACTGTCGATGTCGAGTGCTGCGGTATCGCACTTGATCTCTTCGAAGCCCTTCGCTCCGGAGAGCACGGCCGAGCGGGTCTGCTCCGCTTTGATCCGCGCGTTTTCTTCGATGATCGGTTCGGTCTTGCTGTTCACAAAGCCAAGCAGCACGCCTGCCGCAAGGGCGATGCAGACAAGCACGACGACCGGTTTCAAGAAGTCTTCCCAAACATTACCTTTTTTGCTCATGTCAGGCCTCCTTCTTTTTCTTTTCGGGCTGGACAGCACCGATCGGCTTGGTCTCGGACAGCTCATTGATGTACGGGACTAGGATGTTGCCCAGAATGATGGCGAAGGTCACGCCCTCCGCGTAGTTGCCGAAGACACGGATCACGGAGGTGATGAGGCCCAGGAAAATACCGAAGATGACCTTGCCCTTATCGGTAATGGGGCTGGTGACGTAGTCGGTGGCCATGTAGATGGCGCCGAGCATCAGGCCGCCGGCAAAGGCGGATTCCAGAGGAGCCGCGCCGCCGAAGAGCCAGGTAAAGAGGATGGTCGCACCGATGTAGACGAGCGGGATGATGGGCTTGATGACCTTCCGCACGCAGAGGTAAATGCCGCCGAGGATCAGAGCCGCCGCGCAGGATTCACCGATAACGCCGCCGTGGTTGCCGAGCAGGAGCTTTACGAAGCCGTAGGAAGCCGGATCGGCAAGGGGCGTCGCCGTGGTCGCCGCATCCACAAGACCGGTCGAACCGGTATAGGTGGTAATGGCGGTGGTGAAGGAGAACATCATCACGATACGGCCGACGAGCGCCGGGTTCATGAAGTTGCAGCCCATGCCGCCGAACAGCTGCTTGGCTAAAACGATGGCCGCAAGGTCACCCACGAGCAGCATCCAGATGGGCATGCTCACGGGCACGTTGAAGGCGACTAACATGCCGGTGACCACTGCGGACAGATCCGAGACGGTGACCGGGCGCTTCATCATTTTTTCATAGAGGTATTCGAACAGCACGCAGGCACCGGAAGAGATCAGGGTCAGCAGCAGGGCGCGAATACCGTAAAGCACAACGGATGCGATCAGAGCCGGAACTAACGCGATGATGACATCGAGCATGATGTTCTGGGTCGTACGCGTGCTCCGGATGTGAGGGGATACGCTAAGATTCATTTTACTCATTTGATCCCGGCCTCCCGTAAATATTGTTTCGCAAGCTTATGGCTTTCCACCAGGTTCCTCTTGGCAGGGCAGACGAAGGAACAGCTGCCGCATTCCATGCAGAGGTTGACCTTCAGTGCAGAAAGTCTCTTCAGATCCTTCTTCAGGCAAGCCTGTTCGAGTTCCGTCGGCATCAGGTGCAGCGGGCAGGTGTCGATGCAGCGTCCGCAGTGGATGCAGGCCGAAGGTTCGGGGATCTTCGCATCCTTTTCATCAAAGATCAGGATGGCGTTCGTATTCTTCAAAATCGGCTGTTCCAGATCCGGGATGGCCGTCCCCATCATGGGGCCGCCGTACAGGGCCTTGGCCGGTTCGCACTTCAGGCCGCCGATGTGTTCCACGATCTCGCTGATCTTCGTGCCGATCGGAACGATCAGGTTCTGCGGGTTCTTCACCGCGGAGCCGTCGATCGTGATGCACTTCGAAGTGAGCGGTTCGCCGGTCATCAGATACTTGCCGATGAAGGCGAGCGTGGTCGCGTTCAGCACGATGCAACCGACGTCGAGCGGGAGCTTGCCCTCCGGAACGATGCGGCCGGTGGTGTTGTAGATCAGCACCTTTTCACCGCCCTGCGGGTAGGAGCTCGGCAGCTCGATCACATCACATTTATCCACCTTATCGGTGTATTCGCGCATGGTCGCAATCGCTTCCGGCTTGTTATTCTCTATGCCGATATAGATCTGCGAATTCGGGAAAAATCTCTTCAATGCATCCAGACCTGCACGGATCCTCTGGGGATTGTCCCGCATAGTATGGGTATCCGAGGTAATATACGGTTCGCATTCTGCACCGTTTACCAGGATGTAGTCCACCTTGGCCGGGTCAACCTTCAGCTTCACACTTGTCGGGAAGCCTGCACCGCCGAGGCCTACAATGCCGCTGTCACGGACAGCCTGGATAAAGGAATCAAAATCAGTCAGTTCCGGAGCCTTCAGATTTTCGTCTTTTTCATTCAGACCATCCGACTCAATGGTGACTGCCAGGCAGGATCCGCCGTTTGACAGAAGCATGTTGTCAACCTTCTTCACGGTCCCTGAGATGGACGCATGAATCGGCGCGGATACAAATCCACCGGCTTCTCCGATCAGCTGGCCCGTCTTGACGTGATCCCCAACCTTTACGACCGGTTTGGCCGGGGCACCGATGTGCATCGACATCGGGATCGTTACGGACTTAACTTCGAAGAAACGCTGTGGAACGGAATTTTTTGTGTTCTTCCTGTGCGGAACATGAACACTTCGTAAGAATTTGGGCGCCACTGTTTTTCTCCCTTGTTTTGTGTTATGATATCAGCAAGCTAAAGCGGGGAAGCCTTTTCCTGCAGGAAATGCCTCCCGCTCCATGCGGATATAATGCAAGCCATTCTGTAATCGAACGCTTTACAAAATAATATTTTACATTTTTTAACGGAATTTTGCAAGGTTTATCTTATGAGGAAACTATTATTTTCATCGTATAATCGAATTTTTTCTGTTTTCAGCTTGGTTTTGCTGCTGTGCATCAGCGGCTGCGGCAAGACTTCACCGATCGTCCGCACCAGCTTTGCCTTTGATACGGTCGTCAGCATCACATATTATGAAAAAAAAGATGCCGAAGCCGTAACGCAGGTGATGGATCGGCTGGAATACTATGAGAACATCTTCAGCCGGACAAATCCGGAGAGCGAGCTGTATCAGGTGAATGCGAAGCTTGCGGAAGCAAAGGCTGCAGGAACCTCCCCGGTGAAGGTCGCGGTCTCTCTTGAGCTGTACCGGGCGCTCAGCCTTGCTCTCGAGTACGCGGAAAAAACAGGCGGGGCCTTTGATCCGACCCTGGGCAGGCTCCTCGAGCTGTACAATTTCAGCGGCGCGGAACATACGGTTCCGACAGAGACAGAGCGGACAGAGATCCTCTCCCACTGCGGTTTTGAAAAGCTGCATGTCCTGCCCTACGGCGGCCTCGCGGTCCTTGATGCACCCTCGCCCTATCCCTGTCAGCTGACTGTGGACGATCCGGATCTTGTGATCGATCTCGGCGGCATGGCGAAGGGATATATTGCAGACTGCCTGAAGACGGAGCTGCTTGAATCCGGCGTGAAAAGCGCCATCATCAATCTCGGCGGCAACATTCTGGTCCTCGGGGAAAAACCGGACGGCAATGATTATACCGTGGGTGTGCAGAAACCGGAGGCTGGAAGCAGCGAATATCTCACCACGTTTCCGCTTAAAGACGCCTCGGCCGTCACCAGCGGTTCCTACCAGCGCTTCTTTGAAAAGGACGGCAAGCTTTATCACCACCTGCTCGATCCGGAGACCGGCCTGCCGGCGGAAAGCGGGCTGAAATCAGTTACCGTCGTGACAGAAAACTCCGCCGAAGCCGATATTCTCAGCACGTCCCTCTTCGTCATGGGTGAAGAGGCAGCAAGGGCGTTTCTGGAAAATTCTACCGGGATTGCCGTATATTTCGTCGATAAATCCGAGAATATGACGGTATATTGACAATTATGCTCCTCTTTTCCCCTTCTCCGGAAAAGCAACAGAGACAGCAAAAAACGGAAGCGGTCAACCCGCTTCCGTTTTTGTCTCAGGCAGTTTCGCCTTCATATCATTTTACTCGTTGTCGCTGTAATCGTCTTCCAGCAGACCTTCGGTCTCCGGTTCGGCGACGATCTCTTCTTCCTCGTCGTCCTCATCGTCGTCATCGATCCTGATCTCCTGCTTCTTCTCGCGGATGGGCTGTGTCACAGCCGGATCGACCTCTTCGAAATCGGAGGACAGGCCGACTTCCTGATAACGCTTCATGCCGGTGCCGGCAGGAATCAGCTTACCGATCAGCACGTTCTCCTTCAGACCGATCAGGTGATCGATGCGGCCGTTGATGGCAGCGTCGGTCAGGACCTTCGTGGTCTCCTGGAAGGAGGCGGCGGACAGGAAAGATTCCGTGGCCAGGGAGGCCTTGGTGATGCCGAGCATGATCTGTTTGCCTTCCGCAGGTTCTTTTTCTGCGGCAATAAGCGCACGGTTCATGTCATTGAAGTCGAGCAGATTCATGGTTACGCCGGCAGGGACATCACTGTCACCGGATTTCTCCACACGAATCTTCTTCATCATCTGACGGACAATGATCTCAATGTGCTTGTCATTGATTTCGACGCCCTGCAGATGGTAAACCTTCTGGACCTCACGCAGCATGTAATCCTGTACCGCGCGGACGCCCTTGATGCGGAGCAGGTCGTGCGGGTTGACCGAGCCTTCTGTCAGCTCGTCGCCGGCTTCGACCATATCGCCACTGATTACCTTGATCCGGAGGTTGTACGGGATCTGGTAATTCTTGGTGGCACCGGTCTCCTGATTGGTGACCGTGATGTCACGGCGTTCCTTGGTATCCTTGACGAAGACTTCGCCTGCGATATCGGTGATGATGGCAACGCCCTTCGGCTTACGGGCTTCGAACAGTTCCTCGACACGGGGAAGACCGGTGGTGATATCATCGCCGGCCACGCCGCCGGTATGGAAGGTACGC
>DJYD01000070.1:0-489 GCA_002449955.1 Lachnospiraceae bacterium UBA6987 | reverse complement strand
TGGAAGGTACGCATGGTCAGCTGTGTACCGGGTTCACCGATGGACTGGGCGGCAATGATGCCGACCGCTTCACCGATCTGGACCGGTTCGCCGGTAGCCATGTTGGCGCCGTAGCACTTGGAGCACACACCGCCGTGGCAGCGGCAGGCCAGGATGTTACGAATCTTGATGGTGGGTTTGCCGGTAGCCACGATCTGGGCCGCCTTTAACGGACGGATCAGTTCATTCTTGTGAACAATGATCTCACCGTTTGCAGGATCCACGATATCCTCTGCCGCCGTGCGGCCGGTGATACGTTCCTGCAGGCTCTCCACCACGTCGTTGTTGCGGCTGTTGATGAAGGTGCCGATCTCCATGTAAGGGATCTCACCGCCGTCAGTGACCGCGCAGTCTTCTTCCTGAATAATGACTTCCTGGGATACGTCGACAAGTCTTCTGGTCAGATAACCCGAGTCGGCGGTACGCAGAGCGGTATCGGACAGACCCTTG
>DJYD01000058.1:6300-42497 GCA_002449955.1 Lachnospiraceae bacterium UBA6987 | reverse complement strand
CTTTGCACAAAATTCCCGGGCCTGGATTATGAGATCTCCAAGGATTTTGTACGGATCTTCGGTTCCCTCAACGATTACTGGTATGAGGAATGGGTAAAGCACGTTTTTAATTCATAACGGGAAGTCTTATCATGAGCAGGTATCTGGAGAAAGCAAAAGAGCTTCGCGCTTCTTTGGAGAGACATTATAACTGCGCACAGGCGACTCTGATCCCCTTTGCGGCCGCAGCGGGCATTTCCGACGAGCAGGCTTATAAGATAGCTGCCAATTTCGGCTCCGGCATGAAGATGGCGGCAACCTGCGGTGCGGTCACAGGGGGACTGATGGCGCTTGGCCTTTTCGGGGTCGATGACGGCCAGACGATCAATGCTTACTACACAAAGATCCGCGATAATCATGAAGGATTCCTGGATTGTGCAGACCTGTTGAGGATCAACAAGGAACGCGGCGGAGAAAAGAAACCGCATTGCGACGCGATGGTCTATGAATGCGTGGGCGTGGTCGAGGAGATCTTAAAGGAACGCGGACTGATCGGCTGACATTCCGCAATGCTGTATTTGTCAGCCGTCAGGTTCACTCGATCACCGCATAAGGACATTGTGCAAAATTCAGGCAAAACGCTTGACCTTTCCGTCGGAGCGTTGTATAATGAACAAGCTTGAAGATGGCGACATAGCCAAGTGGTAAGGCGTGGGTCTGCAAAACCCTGATGCACCGGTTCAAATCCGGTCGTCGCCTCTATAGTACGGCACAGTTTGCAAAAGGGCAGGCTGTGTCGTTTGTTTTTGTGTGGGTAAAGGTTGACAGCCAAAGAAATTCACTTTAAAATGTCAAGCTAAAGCGGCTTTTAAATAAACGGCTTAAATAGGAAAGACTGGCGGAAACAGGATGGAGAATGTACTTGTCACAGGCGCTTATGGCTTCTTGGGAACTTATATGGTGCGCGAGCTGCTTGATCACGGATACCATGTGACAGCATTCGGCCGCGATCCGGAAAAGCTTGCCCGCTTAAAGCAGGAAAATGTGGATACCGTTCAGGGCGATCTGTGTGACCCGGATGGCGTGATGCGAGCCTGCGAGGGAGCGGATTATGTGATCCACTGCGGCGCACTCCTAAAAGGCTGGGGCAGACGGGAGGAGTTTCTCCGCACCAATGTCGGGGGGACCCGGAATGTGCTGGCGGCCTGTGAAAAGCATCATGTGAAGCGCCTCGTCTATACTTCCTCGCCGAGTGTTAAACCGCTTGAGAACAACCTGCACCTTACCGAAAAGGATTATAACGAGAACAACCGGCTGAATTACTACATCGAGAGCAAGATCATGGCGGAGAAAATGGTCCGCGCGCAGAAGACGGTGCCGTGGTCTGCGATCAGACCGCGCGGCCTGTGCGGGATCGGTGACAAAAATATGCTGCCGGTACTCATCAAAGCGAATCAGACGGTGGGGATCCCGCTGTTCCAGAAGGGGAATATCATGGCCGATCTGTGCTGCGTAGAAAATGTTGCGCTGTCCTTGAGACTGTGCATGGAGAAGGAAGAGGCGCTCGGTCAGATCTATCATATTACAAACGGTGAGCCCTGCAGGATGCTGGATCTGGCGGAAGAAATGTTTGATGCGCTGCATATGAAGCTGAAACCGTTAAAGATTCCCTTTGGCGCGGCATACGGCGCTGCGGCAGTCCTGGAAGGGATCTATAAATTATTTGGCATTTGGGACAAGGCGCCGGCGCTAACCCGCTATAATGTGTGTACACTCGGGCGGAGTCAGGTGTTTGATATCACAAAGGCAAGAACAGAGCTCGGATACCAGCCGAAGATCACAATCAGTGAAATGATCCGTGAGTATGCTAAAGCCTATGCACAGGGAAGGGCATGAGGTAGAAAGGAGACCGTCGATGAAAACAGGACGCGCAGCCTTAAAATACAGGCTGCTTTACCGGATCCTGCATCTGATCAGTCCGCTGATGCTGAAGAAGTACAGTTTTCAGACGGACGTGCTGAAGGATTTTGACGGACCGTATGTGGTGATGTCAAATCATCTGACAGAAGTAGATATGTTCATGCTGGCGGCGGCTTTCCCGAAGCATATGTTTTTTGTGGCCGGCGAGCATCTGATCAGGTCAAAGCATGGAAAGTTCATTACCTGGGCGCAGAGCCCGATTTATGAATATAAGGGCTCGGTAGCCCTGGATACGGTTCGGGAGGTCCTGGAGAAGCTGAAGGGCGGCAACAATGTGATGCTTTTCCCGGAAGGGAGCCGTTCCTTTAACGGAGAAACCGTTGAGCTGCCTGCTTCAGCGGCCAAGCTTCTGCGGATCGCAGGCTGCGGCCTGGTGACATACCATATCGAAGGCGGATACTTCGTTGCGCCGCGCTGGGCTTACACTTTCCGCACGGGGCCGATGAAGGGCAGGATCGTCAATACTTACACGCCCGAGCAGATCCGAGCCATGAGCGCGGAGGAACTGAAGGCGGCCATCAATCATGACCTGTATGAGAATGCCTATGAGCGGCAGCGGAAGAATCATTTTGTATACCGCGGCGAAAGGCTTGCAGAAGGTCTCGGGAATTATCTGATCAAATGTTCCCGCTGCGGCGCCTTTGATTCCATGGTGACGGAGGATAATCGTTTTCGCTGCACAGCCTGCGGACAGTCCGGCATTTACACCGAAGAGGGCTTCCTGAAAGGAGAGGGACTTCGCTTTGACAGTGTTTATGACTGGGGCGTCTGGGGAGAAAAGGAAACCGAACAGTACGTCATGGATGCGGAGCCGGGAAAACCGGTCTTTCAGGACAAGGACCTGCTCCTTTACGAGGTTACCGCAGACCATAAACAGAAAGATCTCGCCAGGGGCAATCTGATCGGATATCATGATCACCTGGAATTTGCGGATATGCATTTCGATTTCAGGAAAATCCCTGCCATGGATATGCTGTACTACGGCAAAAGCCTGCTTTTCACTTATGACAGGAAGCATTTGGGCATAACCGGAGACAGTTTTCATGCCATAAAGTATCAGAAACTTTACAACGCAGGCAAAAACCGGCAGTAAGGCAGAGCGCATCACGAAGACGCCCTGACAGAGGGCACAAAAATAAAAAATGAGAAGAGGAACTGATGGTTAAGGAGTATGTAGTCAAGGGGGATGTATGCCATCCCGGCACTACGGTAGTCAACGATGGAATGACGATCCGTCAGGTGATTGAACAGGCAGGCGGCATGGCAAATGGCAAGGCTTTTAAGGCAGTGCAGATCGGGGGACCCTCCGGTACGCTGCTTTGTGAAGCGCAGCTCGACCTTCCGCTGGACCAGAAGGCGTTAGCGCCGTTTGGCATGCGCCGGGGCGACGGTGTGATTACGGTGCTCGATGAGGACCGTTGCATTGTTGATGCTGTGCGCAGGTTCATGGAACAGACACAGACAGACTTCTGCGGAAAATGTGTTTCCTGCCGCGAGGGGACGCGCCGCATCGTGGAACTGATGAATGCCCTGATGCAGGGGATCCTGGATGACGACGGCTTTGCGATCCTGTTTGAGATCGGCGAGATGATCAGTGTGACCGGGTACTGCGCGTTAGGTAAAGGCGTTTACAGCACCCTGAAAAATGCCTATCAGTTTTTCCCGGAAGAATTCGAGGCACACAGGAAGAACGCCTGCAGTCTGTGCGCGAAGGAGACGCGGCCTTCGATCGAACCCGGTCATATTCCCTATGAACGCCGCCGGATTGTGATCGATCCGGCCGTATGCCGCGGCTGCAGCCGCTGCGCACGCTCCTGCCATGCAGAAGCCATTTCCGGCGTCATCAAATCTCCGTTTGTAATTGATCAGACTAAGTGCGTGAAATGCTTTACCTGCATGGAACTGTGTGCATTCGGTGCGATCAGAGAGGAGGAAATCGATGGCTAAGGGATTGATGTATATCGATAACATTCGTGTGGAATACGATGAAGAACCGAATGTAATGGAAATCTGCCGGAAAGCCGGTGTGGAAGTGCCTAATTTTTGCTTCCATTCGGATTTGTCGGTTTATGGCGCATGCCGCATGTGCATGGTGGAGGATGAAAAGGGAACGATCGCCGCAGCCTGCACCATGGCGCCGAAAAACGGCATGCATATCCGGACCAATACGGCCAAGCTCCTGCGCTACCGCCGCCTGATCCTGGAACTGCTGCTGGCCGCGCACTGCCGTGACTGCACCCTCTGCGAGAAGAGCGGCAACTGCCGCCTGCAGGATATGGCGATGCGTTTCGGGATCCATAATATGCGTTTCGAGGATACCAGACCGCATATCCCGAACGACGAGACGAGCCCTGCCATCAGCATTGACTATAACAAATGCATTCTTTGCGGAGACTGTGTGCGCGTGTGCCAGGAGGTCGAGGGGATCGGCAACCTTCATTTTTCCGGTCACGGCCCGGATCTGCGGATCATCACTACCGGCAATCAGCCGATCAATGCGACGAAATGCATCAGCTGCGGTCAGTGCTCCGCCGTCTGCCCGACCGGCGCGATCGTCGTAAAAAATGAGATCGGCGAAGCCTGGAAGGCTATTCATGATCCGGGTAAGCGCGTAGTGGTTCAGATTGCACCGGCAGTCCGCGTGGCGGTGGGAGAAGCCTATGGCATCGATCCCGGTGAAAATGTTCTGGATAAACTGGTTGCGGCCTTGAAGATCATGGGCGTTGACGAAGTCTATGATACGATTTTCGGTGCAGACCTGACCGTCCGTGAGGAAGGGGCCGAATTCATGCGCCGTCTGGAGAGCGGGGAGAATCTGCCGTTAATGACATCCTGCTGCCCGGCCTGGGTGAAGCACGTGGAAAATGACCGTCCGCAGTTCCTGAAAAACCTTTCTTCGGCGCTGTCACCGATGCAGATGTTTGCCACGGTGCTGAAGGACCGTTATCTTGAGAAGGATAAGGAAGACGGCCGCGAGACCTATCACATCGCGATCATGCCCTGCACCGCGAAAAAGATGGAGGCGGCGAGGCCCGAATTCAGACGCTTCGGGAAGCCCAACGTGGATCTGGTGCTGACGACGCAGGAAGTGATCAAAATGATCAAGGAGTCCGGCATTCGCTTTGCTGCGCTGGAAAAAGAGTCGCCGGATCTGCCCTTTGGCATGGGCTCCGGAGCGGGTGAAATCTTTGGAACGGCAGGCGGCGTAGCCGAAGCGGTAATCCGCCACTGCCTGCCGGATAAGTCCAAGAATGCCCTGCGCATGATCAGCAACTCCGGTCTGCGGGGGAGAGAACAGACAAGATTTGCCACCATCCCGATAGGAGACAGAGAAGTCCGTGTTGCCGTGGTTCACGGCCTTGCCGCCGCAGATAAGCTCCTGGATCAGATCGAGCGCGGCGAGGTACAGCTTGACCTTGTGGAGGTCATGACCTGCCGCACCGGCTGCGTGGGCGGAGCCGGTCAGCCGACGGCCCTGATGGGCAGCAAGCGCAAGCGTGCCGACGGCCTGTATGAGCTGGACCGCAGTGCCCTGTTCAAACGTGCAGAACGGAATCCTGTTCTGAACATCATGTATGCAGAGGACCTGAATGACCGCGCCCATGAATTGCTGCACCACAAATATGAAGGGGCAGCGGATTCAGAAAACAAATAATCGCTCTTTGTGCAATGAAAATGCCGCCGGCGCTTAAGCCGGCGGCATTTTCGGTTCTGCATCGTCAGTCTTCCTGAGCCCGGGCAATCAACTGCTGCATGGCTCCGACAACCTTTTCGTATTCCGCGATCTGTTCCTGCAGATATTGTTCTCCGGCAGGCTCCAGGTGGTAGATAACACGGAAGCGGCGTTCTTTCACAAGAACTCTGGTTTCGGAAATATAGCCGGTATCACTCAGGTGATACATCACGGGATAGATGGCGCCTTCCTGTGTGGTGATAACCCCACCGGTCAGAGCATCCACTTTACGAACGATCTGGTAGCCGTAAAGGTCTTCTTTCTTCAAAAGAAGCAGGATGATAAGAGGAAGAAGGCCCTTCCGGTACGTGTTGGAAGCATAAGTAGCCATTATATTTTCTCCATTCCTTTAATATGATTAGAATAGCACAGCACAGAAAAAAGCAAGATGAAAAGAATACTTACTGATGCTTCCAGGTCGTGCGGGAAAGCAGCGCGATTATCGGGAAGATTTCCAGACGGCCGGCCAGCATGTCAAAGATCAGGACGAGCTTTGAGAGAATGCTGAAGGATCCGTAATTGCCCATGGGACCGACTTCGCCAAGGCCGGGGCCGATGTTGTTGAAGCAGGCAAGCACGGCAGTGATGGAGGTCGTGAGATCCTTGCCGTCGATCGTGAGCAGCAGGAAGCTGGCCAGAATAATCAGTACGTAAGCCGACAGATAGGTGTGAAGACCCTTCAGGACGGATTCATGCACCAGACGGCCGTTGCTGCGGACGGGGTAAATGCGGCCGGGGCGGATCATTTCCTTCAAACTGCAGCGAAGGTCCTTGACGATCAGGTTCAGGCGGATGCATTTCAGGCCGCCGCCGGTGGAACCGGCACTTGCGCCGACGATCATCAGAAAGACTAAAACGCCCTTGGCAAGCGTGGGCCACAGGTTGAAATCGGTTGTGGCAAAGCCTGTGGTCGACATAACCGATGCGGTCTGGAAGAAGGAGTGCCGGAAGGTCTCGCTCCAGCTGCCGTAGGCGGCATGGCTCGAGATACCGGTGATCAGGCCGGCAGAGAGGAAGATGAACAGGTACAGACGCAGTTCTTCGTCCCGGAACACGCTTCCGGGGCGTTTTTTGAGCAGCAGATAGTAGCAGCTGAAGTTGACACCGAAGAGGAACATGAAGATCGTGGTCACCCACTGGATATACGGGGAATACCCGCCAAGGCCTGCGTTTGTGATGGCAAAGCCACCCGTTCCGGCTGTGCCGAAGGCAATGCAGAAAGCATCAAAGATTGGCATGTCCAGGGCAAGAAGGATGATGTTCAGGATCGTCAGTCCGATATAGATCTTGTACAGCAGCTGGGCGGTTTTGCGCAGCTGAGGCACCAGCTTGCCGACATCGGGACCGGGGCTTTCCGCTTTCAGAATGTGCACGGTGAAGCCTGCGCCGTGCTTGCTTCTCGGGACCAGCGCGAGCAGGAAGACCAAAACGCCCATGCCGCCGACCCAGTGCGTAAAGCTCCTCCAGTACAGGAGGCTTTTTTCAAGTGATTCGACCTCGCTGAGGATCGAGGCTCCGGTCGTTGTGAAGCCGGAGACTGTCTCAAAGAGCGCATCGATATAGTCCATTTTCCCGGAAAGGAAGAAAGGCAGCGCGCCGGTCAGACCCAGCACGAGCCAGGAAATTCCCGCGCAGGCAAGGCCTTCTTTTTCATAGAAATCATCCGCTTTTTCGCCTCGGGAAAGGAGCAGAAGGAGCCCGCTGATCAGTAAAATGATCAGCAGTGTGTACAGATAGGCTTCGGTTGCCCGCGGCTCCCCGAAAACAAGAGAAAGGACGAGCGCCGGCAGCATTAAAGCGGCTTCCACAAGCAGGATGAGCGCGGTGAAATGTCCCAGGGATTTATAATTCATATCACGCCTCCTTACGCGAAAATATCGCTGAAGCGCTGAATGTTCTTGGATTCTGTGGAAATAACGATGACGGAATCGCCTTCCTGGTAGACAGAAGACCCGTTTGCTATGGTAACCTGCCCCTTGTGGAAGATGGCAGAGATCAGGACGCCGGATTTGATCTTTAACTCGCTGAGCGCGGTGTTCTGGTGGGGGGCACCGGGACCGATGATGAATTCACAGGCCTGGACCTGCCCGCCGGCAACGGTCTGTACGGTAACGGCGGTGTCGCCGCTGTTGTCGCGCATGGAACGCACGTAGCGGACCACGATGTCGCTGCAAAGCTGCTTGGGGGAGATGACGCTGCCGAGGGACAGCTCGCCGATAATATTCTGCAGTTCATCGATGTGCCCCTGCTTGGTGATCACGATGGGCACCTTCTGGCTGCTGGCATAAAGGGACATGATGACATTCAGTTCATCGAGTCCGGTGAGGGCGACAAAGGCATCGCAGGAGGAAAGGCCTTCCCGTTCCATGGTGGAGGTGTCCGTGATATCGCCGCAGCAAATGCTGGCATGCGGCAGGAACTTCGCCATCTCTTCACAGCGTGCTCTGCTGCGGTCAATGATCTGGACCTTGATGCCGTCCCGTTCCAGCATGGTGGAGAGGTAGCGGCTGATCAGGCTGCCGCCGCCGAGGATGACACGTTTGACCTTGCGGGTGATAACGCCAAGCTCGCGCAGGATTCCGCCCAGTTCGCTGGCAGGCGCCGTCATGTAAATGCGGTCGTCCGCCTTCAGCTCGAAATCGCCGCGGGGCAGCGTGATGCTGCTGCCGCGCATGACGGCACAGATCAGGACCCTTGTTTTCAGAACATCGGAGATCTGATAGAGCTTCAGGCCGGTCAGCGGACTGTCTTCCTTCAGCCGGAACTCCACTAGCTCAACCCTGCCCTTGGCGAAGGACTCACGGGCAAGGAAGCCGGGGAAGCGCAGCAGTCTTGCAATTTCGGAGGCGGCGCTGTACTCGGGATTCACGATGAGCGAGATGCCGAAGACATGCTTCATCGCCAGAATCTGCGCCGTGTATTCCGAGTTGCGGATCCGGACGATGGTGTGGAGCCTCGGATTGAGCTCACGGGCCGTGACGCAGCAGAGCAGATTGACCTCGTCGGCATTGGTCACCGCGATCAGGAGATCGGCCTCTGCAGCCCCGGCTTCAGTCAGAACCTCAAGCGTGGCACAGTTGCCCTCCATTCCCATGACGTCGTAAAGCTCACAGGCAGAAGAGAGCGCCTCCCTGTCGTTGTCGATCAGTGTAATATCGTGTCCGTCGGCGGAGAGGGCTTTGGTGAGAGTGGTGCCTACCTTGCCAGCGCCGGCAATGATAATTTTCATAAAAACCTCCATGAAAATGGGTTATAGTCCATTATATCAGGAAAATGCGCAAAATAAAAGCATAAAATACAAAAAGAGTATTCTATAAAAATGCGTGGAATACTCTCGCATGGCTCGTCGCTTTATGGTATACTGAAACGGAAAGCGAAAAGGAGAACGATATGGATCTATTTGATTATATTAACGAACAGAAGACCGAAACGGAAGGCCCCCTGGCAGTCCGTCTGAGACCGCGCAGTCTGGATGAGGTGGTCGGCCAGCAGCACATTCTGGGAAAAGACAAGATGCTGTACCGGGCCATCATGGCGGACAAGCTGAGCTCGGTAATCTTGTTCGGCCCGCCCGGTACCGGAAAAACCACGATTGCCCAGGTGATCGCCGCCTCGACCAAGGCGAATTTTCGTCAGATCAATGCGACGACAGCGGGAAAAAAAGATATGGAGGAGGTTGTCGCCGAGGCACGCACGGAGCGGGCTGCCTACGGAAGGAAGACGATTCTGTTTATCGATGAGATACACCGCTTCAACAAGGCGCAGCAGGACTATCTGCTGCCGTTCGTGGAAAACGGAACGCTGATTCTGATCGGGGCAACAACGGAAAATCCCTTCTTTGAGGTAAACAAGGCCCTGCTCTCCCGCTCCAATATCTTCGAACTGAAGCCTCTGGAAAAGGAGGATATTGCAGCACTTGTGCGCCGCGCCGTGACTGATGAGGAGCGCGGCATGGGGGTCTATCATGCCGTGATTACGGACGAAGCGGTGGACTTCCTTTCGGAAATGGCCGGCGGCGATGCAAGACGGGCCATCAATGCCGTGGAACTTGCCGTACTGACCACGCAGCCGGAAGCGGACGGAAAGATCCACATCACGCTGCCTGTTGCCGAGGAATGCATCCAGCGGAGAAGTCTGCGCTACGATAAGACGGGCGATACGCATTATGACGTCATTTCTGCCTTCATTAAAAGCATGCGCGGCTCTGACCCGGATGCGGCAGTTTACTGGCTGGCACGGATGCTGAAGGCGGGCGAAGACCCGAAATTTATTGCCAGGCGCATCATGATCTGTGCTTCGGAGGATGTCGGCATGGCTGATCCGAGGGCACTTCTTGTTGCGGTCGCGGCAGCGGAGACGGTCGAGCGCGTCGGCATGCCTGAGGGACGGATCCCGCTTGCGGAGGCGGCCGTTTATGTGGCGACGGCGCCGAAGAGCAATGCCTCATATATGGCGGTGGAGAAAGCGCTGGAGGCAGTGGAGAACGTGGAGATCGCCAGGATCCCGCCGCATATCACCAATGCGCCGATTGCCGGGATGAAGGATTTCGGCCACGGTGTGGGCTACAAATATGCCCATGACTATCCGGGACATTATGTGAAGCAGCAATATCTGCCGGATGAACTGGTGGGCGAGAAATTTTTCGAACCCGGCGACAACGGTTACGAAAAAGATATCAAAAAATATATGGAGTTTTTATCGCATCTGGTGTAAAATAAGCTTAACTATGGGCAGCTTCCGCCACTTTGGGCCGAAAGCTGCAGTAAATGTGCCTGGGAAGTGGGAAAGGAGAAGAAGTGAAACGCAAGATCACACAGCTGGCGAAGGGAGTCATGGATGCAAAGACCCCGGAGATTCACGTGCTTACGGAAGCGGTTGACGTTACCGTTCTTTGTGGACAGCAGGGAAGAGGAGAACTTTCCCTGACCAGCACCAACGGCGTTTCTTTCCGAGGACTTGTGTATGCGGACGATGACCGCATCGAGCTTCCCGAAAATTCCTACGCAGCGCACTCGGTGCAGATCCCTTACATTCTGCATGCCGAAGATCTTCGTGAAAATACCGAACTGATCGGCAAGTTTGCTCTGGTGACGAATGCCGGTGATTTTCAGATCCCTTACCATTTTCATATCTGCAGACCCATCCTGTTGGAACATGACCTGCCGCAGAATGCCGAGGAGCTGGGAAAGCTGGCGTCTCAGGATCCGGACATGGTGATGAAGCTTTTCCAGACGGAAGTTTTCCTGCAGATGCCGATGTTTGAAAATGATGTGCTCCGCGCGCTTTACATCAACCTGCGGCGCTCACCGGATCAGAAGCTGGCCTTGGAGGAGTTCCTGACCGCCTGCGGCGCGAAGGAGCCGGTAGGCCTGTCGTTAAATGAAACGCCGCGGTCCTATTTGTTCCAGGACGGTATCCCGGGAGAAATTGCGGTAAGCAAAAGCGGCGAGGGCTACAGCCTGATCTCGGCAGTCAGTGAATGCAGCTTTATCCGCATTCCGAAGGAACGCTGGAACAATCTGGACTTTACCGGGGATACCTGCCGCATACCGCTGTATTTTAACCGGGCAGCCATGCACCGCGGAAAGAATCTGGGGTCTGTCCGGATCGCTACCGGCAGGCGAAGCGTCAGTATCCCGATCACGGTGATCGTGGAAGATGAGGCAAGTGCAGAGGCCAAGCGGCGCGATCAGTACCGGCGCTGCAGCCTGCAGCTCTACCGCACGCTCTTAAAGCTTTACGGAACGGCAGGGGCAGATGCGGCGCTCGGGGAGCAGGCGATCAGGTGTCTGGATGCCTGTGACAGCTTCAAGAAACCGGAAGCAAGAGACAGGCTGCTTCGTGCGGAGGTCTGCCGCTTCCTGAATCTGCGGGAAGAGGAAAAACAGATCCTGGACGAGATCAGGGCAGAGGTGCAGCGGGCCAAGGTCGAAGACACCTCGGCTTATCTCTGGTTCCTGTATCTGGAAGAAGAGATGGAGCACGGCGACCGTTTATCCGACGGTTTTCTCCGGCTGCTCTATCGCATGAAGGAATCGAATCTGCGCGGAGCAGAGGTTTTTCCGTTGCAGCGGCGCGTGGATTCCGAGTGGGCGGAACAGAGCGAAAAGTCATTGGAGCGCATGCGCGGATATTACAGACGGGGCGAGCTTTCGCTCCTGCTTGCCGTGGATGCGATCGGCATATACAATGAAACCCCGGATATGATGCGGCAGATGGGGCCGTTTGAACAGTATTTGCTTCGCCTTGGCGCAAGAAACGGCTTCTGGACAGAGGAGATGGCGCTGCACGCAGCAGAGCTGATGGCGCGGGATGAAACGGGGGATGCGGGGAACATCCGTACACTGGAACTGCTTTACGAAAAATACCCGCGAAGCGGGATCCTGCAGGCCCTGCTGACGATCCTGATCAGGACCGGCCAGCCGCAGGAGCGTTTCCACACCTGGTATGCGCGGGGCATTGAACAGGATATCCGGCTGAGCGAGCTTTATGAATATTATCTGAGCACGATCCCTGAGGGCGAGGAAGAAGAGATCCCTCAGATGGTGCTCCTCTATTATACCTACAACAGTCCGAAGTGGCTGGCATCGAAGCTGAATCTCTATCACTACATCCTGAGCCGCTGCACCCCGGACAGCCGCCTGTACCGGCTGTATGAAAAACAGATGCAGAATTTTGCTCTCGAGCAGCTGTTAGATGGAGCGGAAAATGACCGGATCTCGGAGTTTTACAACGCGATGTTCATCCCCGAGGTGGTGGATGAGCGGACCGCGCCGCAGCTGACGGAGTATCTGTATACCCAGGTGCTGCATTTTGAAAACAAGGGAATCCGTGAGGTCAAGGTGGTCTACGGTGAACTGGAAGACGAGTTCTCCTATCCCGTAAACGACGGAGAAGCCTTTGTTCGAATCTATTCAGACAGCGCCCGTGCTGTGTACGTGGATGCTGCCGGCAACCGCTACGCCCGCACGCAGTTAACGCGGCGCCGTTTTATGCAGGAGGATCCGGCCCTGCTTTCCGCCTGCAGAAAGCTTGCTCCGGGCAGTCTTCCTTTCCAGCTGGAAGCAGTGAGGCTGGAGGAAAACGATGCGGCAGCAAGTCCCGCCGATCTCCTTGGGGCAAAGGGCTTAACGGAGGTTTACCGGGAAAAGCTGATGATGGCCCTGATCGACGAGGCAGGGAAGGATGCGGAAAACGGTATCGCCAGACTGCGTGCAATCAAGGACAATCCGTACCTGAATGAGAAGACGGGGCATGAGCTTGCGGAACGGTTTATCCTTCGTGAGGATGATGAGGCGGCCATCGAACTGATCCACCGCTTTGGCAGCAGAGGCTACAGTCCGGAGCTGCTGCTGCGCCTTCTGAAACGGCAGATCCGGAAAACCGATTATGCCTATGAGCCGAGCCGCTATCAGCTTTCTCTCTCCCTGTACCGGGAGGGACAGTACAATGCGACGACGTTAACATACCTCTGCCGCTACTATAACGGCGGGACACAGGATATGAAATCGCTGCTTGCCCTGGCGCAGAAGGAGGACAGCAAAGCGCTTGTCTACGACCTTCCGGCAAGGCTGCTTGCGCAGATGCTCTTTACCGGTGAAACGGAAGGGCTGGAGGAAGTCTTTGCCAGCTACTGCAAGGAGCCGCAGTACAGCGACCGCATCGTAACCGAAGCGTATCTGGTGGTGGAATCGGAGCGCTATTTCCACGACGGTCTGCGGGTCCCGGAGGAGACCTTCACCCTGATCCGCTCCTGGGCAGAGCGGGAAAAGAAGGCGGAATATCTGCCGATCATCTGCCAGATCGCGTTAACAAAGCGCCTTTCGGAAAAACGCCTGCTCTCCGCGGCGGATACGGATCTTGCGGAGGAAATGCTGAACAATCTCTACAATCAGGGCTTGCTCTTCGCCTATATGAAGAAGCTGGGACGCTTTATGCCGCTGCCGGCAGAACTGGCGGACAAGACTCTGATCGAATACCGCGGCGACGCGGATATTTCCACGGAAATCGGCTTCCGCATCCTGCCGCAGGAAAAGGACCGCCCGATGGTCTTCACGGAGATGCCGCATGTGTTCAGGGGCATTTATGTGAAGCCGGTCCTGCTGTTTTCCGATGAAAAGCTGGAGTATGAGATCCGGACCGTGGATGGAAAACAGACCGAAACCGTGGACAAAGGCCGCCTGAGCCTGAGCGCGGGATCGGAACCGCGCGACAACAGATTTACCCATCTCAACCGGATCCTTTCGGAATACGGTGAGACGGATAAGGAAGACTGGCATGAGGAGCTTCTGGCCTTCGGGAAAGAAGACGTCCTGCTGAAAGATTATTTTAACGTATTGTAAGCCGGAGGCGGAGACTATGGTGAGAGGAGGATGTATATGGGACTGATCCTTGGAATAGATTTGTGCGATTCATTCAGCCAGATCAGTGTGTATTCTCCGGAGAAAAACGCCCCGGATCCTCTGCTGCTCGGCGGATCGGACGCGGGCGGCATGATCTCCACCACCCTCTGCAAGGTGAAGGGAAGTGACCGCTGGCTGATCGGAACCGACGCCTACCAGCGCGCGCTGATGGGCGAGGGCACGATGGTGGACAAGCTCGTAAAGCTGCTGATGCGCGACACGAGCGCCACCATAGAAGGCGTGCGTTACAGTGCAGTAGATCTCATGGCGGCTTTCATTGAGCAGCTGATCAGGCTGCCCAGAATTGTGTACAAGGAAGAAGAGATCGACAGCATCGCCTTCAGCCTTCGCGTATTGGATCCGGACCTGCTTGACCGCTTGACGGAAGCCTGTGATAAGTGCGGCCTTGACCGCAGCCATGTGCGCTTCCTGAGTCACACGGAATGTTTTGCCTACTATGTCGCCAGTCAGCCGAAAGAGCTTTGGCCGAATACGGTTTCGTCCTTTGATCTGACGGATGCGGGACTGGATTATCTCGAAATGAAGGTGGTGAGAGGAAGACGTCCTCAGATCCTGCAGGCAAGCAGGGAGGCACTGGATGAAGCTTTCGACCTCGATCTGCTGGAATCGCCCATGGGAGAGCGCATGGCAGATACGATCCTTTCCGCCTGCGCAGACAGATTGCTGCAGAAAAAGCTGGTTTCCTCTGTCTTTCTGACCGGAGAAGGCTTTACAACGGTGGACTGGGCCAAGGAATTCCTGAAAAAGATCTGCAATAAGCGGAAAGTGTTCAGCGGTCAGCACATGTTTGCCGACGGAGCAGCACTGATTGCCTATGACAGCACGTTAAAAGAGAGCCGCTTCCCGTACCTGTGTATCTGTGAGGGCAGGCTTTCCTCGACGATCAGTCTGTATGCCCTGCAGGACGGCAGAAATGAGCAGCTGATCCTGGCGGCGGCCGGCAGCAACTGGTATGAAGCCAAGGCCTCGGCGGAATTCATCCTGGACGATATCCATACCCTGGAACTCATGGTAACGCCGTTTGCCACGCAGCGGGTAGAGACGATCAGCCTGTCGTTAGATGAGCTGCCTGCGCGGCCAAATAAAACGACAAGGGTCGAAGTCATTGTCAGCTTTGCCTCGGAAAACCGTGTGACGGTGCGGGTTGTGGATAAGGGCTTCGGGGATCTGTTCCCCGCGAGCGGGACCGTGATCCGCAAGGATTTCCTGATTTCATAAATATCCGGAGAAAGGAGCAATATGAGCGGACTGATTCTTTGCCGGGAAAAGACCGTAACCCATCCGTATTATGTAACGGAACTGGGGCTGCATCTGTATACCGGAGAGGAGCTTTGCTACTTTATCTACAACGATATCCTGCTGATTGGGGAAGACTTCCTGGATGAAAGGCTGTTTGACTTCCTCGAACAGCTCGGAGAAGAGAAGCTTGCAGACCGGGCCAGACGCCTGAAGGAACAGGCCGGTCTGTTTGATGTGCTCTATTTGCTGCTGCAGGAACTGCATTATTACAACACGGCCGAGCTTTTTGCCTTCAGGCGCCGCCTGGAGGAGTTAAACGGCTCGTCCTTCAGCGCAAGACTTAAGGCAAAGGGCGATTATCTGTTTGAATGCGGACAGTATTACCATGCGATCCGCGTGTATGACCAGGTGCTGGAACAGGATGCGAGAGAGCTTTCGGACTCGGAATTCGTGGCCAAGATCTGGCACAATAAAGGCTGCTGCAATGCCAGGCTGGAGATGTTTGACGAAGCCATGTACTGCATGGACAAGGCGTATCAGCTTAGCCGCAGCACGGCGCTTCTGGAAAAAATGTTCGTGCTGAGCGAGCTTGGCGGGATCGGTATTCCGAGGGCAGCCGATGAACTGATCTCCGGCGGGATGCGCAAGCAGTTCAGGACAAATCTTGAAGATCACAAGAAGATGGCGATGTTCACCGGAAAGGCCCTGGAAGTTGTCAACGCTTCGGACAAGAGCGCAGATGAGCAGGCGGAAGCGTATCGTACGCTGCTTGCGCGCTGGAAAGAAGAGTACAGAAGGAATCAGATATGAAAGCAGCCATTGGACAGGACAGCCACCGCTTTGAATCTGCGCCGGGAAAGCCGCTCATCCTCGGGGGCGTCGTTTTTCCTGAGGAGCCGTGCGGACTGATGGCCAACAGCGACGGCGATGTGGTGCTGCATGCCCTGACCAACGCGGTCAGCGGCATTACGGGCAGGAACATCCTTGGAGGACCGGCGGACAGACTGTGCCGGGCAGGCATCACGGATTCCGCGGCCTATCTGGCAGAGGCGTTAAAAGACCTGAAGGAACCCATCGTGCATGTGTCCTTCAGCATCGAGGCGAAACACCCGATGTTTGCTCCGCGCATCGAGGAGATGAAGGTCAGTGTGGCGCGCCTTCTGGGGATTCTGCCGCAGCAGGTCGGCATCACGGCCACGACGGGAGAAGAGCTCACGGATTTCGGCAGAGGGCTGGGGATCAGCGTATTCTGCATCATTACGGTAGGAGACTGACATGCTTTTTGAAGCAAGAGCCAAGGTAAATCTGACCCTGGAGGTGATCGGCCGCAGGGAGGACGGGTACCATATTTTGGACACGGTGTTCCAGCCGCTGTCTGTGACGGATCGGATATGGGCAGATAAGCTGCCTTCCGGTCTTCTTTTTTCCTGCACGGACAAAACCCTGGAAACAGAGGATAATCTGGTCTGCCGCGCCTTCCGTCTGATGAAGGAACAGTTTGCTTTTGACGGAGGCCTGCAGATACGGCTGGAAAAAAGGCTCCCGTCTCAGGCCGGGCTTGGCGGAGGCAGCAGCGATGCAGCGGCGATCCTTTTAGCCTGCAATAGGCTGTTTGCCCTCGGTCTTTCCCGGGAAACGCTTGCCGGGCTCGGCGCGCGGCTCGGGGCCGATGTGCCGGCGCTTCTCTATAATGGCGCGACACGGGGCAGCGGCAGCGGCGCAAGTGTGCGCCCGATCAAAACAAGCTTAAGGCTCCCCCTGCTGCTCATCAAACCGCCCCTGGGCTTATCCACCCCGGCGATGTACCGCAGGCTGGATGAGATGGGCCCTCAGGGACAAAGGGAAGTCAGCCTCAGCCAGGCGGCGCAGGCGGCGCTTGAAGCAGACGATGCGGCAGCGCTGAAACAGACCCTGTATAATGCCTTTGACGCTGTGGCAGATGAGGCGGAGATCATAAGCGCGCGGCAAATGCTGCTTCAGGCCGGTGCGGAAAAGGTCGTGCTCAGCGGTTCCGGATCCGCTTCGTTCGGTGTATTCGCAGATGCGGAAAGCCGGGACAAGGCCTTCTTAAGGCTTGCCGGGACGCTTCCGGAAGGCTGGTGGATCCACGCGGCAGATACAGTCAATGAGGAGAGTTAAGGCAATGACAGAAATAAAATTCTCCGCCATTTTAGCGGCGGGCGGCAGCGGCACACGCTTTGGCGGAGAGGTGAATAAGGTATATTTGCCCTACAAAGGACAGCCGGTCATCAGCTACAGCCTGGATAAATTCCTGCAGCATCCGCTGATTAAGGAGATCATCTGCGTTTACCGGAAGGAAGATGAGGCACTGATCCTGCCGCTTCTTGCCGATAAGGGCAGGGACAGTGAGGTGCCTTTGCTTGCCGTGCCCGGCGGCGCAAGCAGGAGAGCGTCTGTCTATCAGGGACTGAAGCTGTCAAGCAGTGCATACGTGATTGTTCATGATGCGGCAAGGCCGTTCTGGAAGCCGGAATGGATCGATGCCCTTGCAGAAGTCATGCAGGAGGTTCCCGGCGCGACAGTCGCGATCCCTTCTCCGGATACGGTAAAATTGGCCGACGAAAATGGCCGCGTAACAGAGACCACAGACAGAACCCATACCTTTTTGGTGCAGACACCGCAGGCCTTTCACAGAGATATGCTCTTAAAGGCCCATGAGACGCTGCCGTCCGAAGCGCCGGCAACGGATGACTGCGGGATGCTGGAGCAGATCGGCTGCCCCGTACAGCTGATCCCGGGCAGTCCGAGAAACCGCAAGCTGACGGTGCCGGAGGATGCCGTATGGCTTTCCGCTGACACGGACAGCGTGCTTTGATCAGAAAAATTCATTCTTTTCCTGTGCGTCCATGCGGCTTAAGGAACGTTTGCTGCGTTCCTCGAGCCGTTTTTCTTGTCGGAAAAGACGAATGATGCCCCAGATCAGCAGGGAAAGCAGCCCTAAAACGACGAGGCTCCCGCCGATGATGATCCAGTAGATCAGGGCGAGCCCCAGATGTTTGGTGCGAAGAATCTCTTTCGTACTGGGTTCTTGATGGATTTCAGGCGTGATCGGCAGCTTGGCAGTTACCGGATCAACCTTGAGGGGCAGAGAGGCCAGCACGACTCCGTTTAGGGCATACTCCTTGACGGCAACCTGATCTTTCGCGGCATCGGTGCTGCCGTAGTGTATGCTGGAGGTCAGCTCATCCACGGAGGTGCCGTTTGGCAGCGTGACATAGCAGCCGCCGACGGAATCAAGATCCAGAATGTCACTGCCCAGAAAGGCCTGTCCCGGGGAGGCGCTTTCTGCAGCTCTTGCCTGCATATTGGTGCGGAAAAAATTCTCGAAGCCGTAGCCGAACAGGGCTGCACTGTCATCGCCCACAACTGTGGCGCCGTCAGCGTGCAGAACCACGCAGATCAGATCGAGGCCGCCCCGGACGGCATAGGTGGCTAACGTATTTAAGGCTTCCGAGGTGTGGCCGGTCTTGCCGGCAACGGCGCCTTCATATTTTTTGCCGAAATAGTCGGTGACGAGCGGGTGCTTTGAGCGAAGATAAGTGATCTCGCTGTGTTTGTTTGTCGGAGCAATCTGATATTTGCCGGTACCCATGATCTCCTTCAGGCGGTCATACTGCACGGCCTGGCGGAGGATCAGCGCCATATCATAAGCACAGGTATAGTGATCGGGATCCGGCGTTCCGTGCGGATTGGCAAAATGCGTATTCACGCAGCCAAGTTCCTCCGCGCGCTCATTCATGCGGCCCACGAAAGCTTCGATGGACCCGGAGAGATGCTCGGCAAGCGCCTGGGCGACTTCGTTCGCAGAAGCCACAAGAAGTGCGTACAGGCAGTCCAGCACGCTCATCTCTTCCCCTTCGGTGCGGGAAATGGTGCTGCTGCCGGAGGCAAGCTCGTGGCAGGCCCGGTAAGAGAAGAAAACCGTCTCATTCAGATCACAGTTTTCCATGATCAGGAGAGCTGTCATGATCTTGGTGATGCTGGCGGGCGCGGAGCGTTCGCGGGCATTTTTATCATAAAGGATCGCGCCGGATCTAGCTTCGATCAGAACGGCGTAGTCAGAGACGATTTCCGGCCCTTCCGGCAAACTGACGGCATCTGCAAGCGTCACGAGTGCCGGCTTTGCGGCAGCAGCGGCCGCCCGTGCGGACATGCCTCCGGGCAGGAGGCATGCGCACAGGAGTAGACAGAATATGCGGCGGATCAGATGACGTTTCATAAGAGGGTTCTCCGGAACTAATTTAATGAGACGGCCTTTAGCGGCGGTTGCTCTTTCTCCAGATCTTCATTTCGCCTGCGGCACGGATCAGCTCGTCGCGGAAATCGGGGTGAGCGATGGAGATGAGGGCTTCCGCGCGTTCCCAGGTGGAAAGGCCCTTCAGGTTGACAAGACCGTATTCGGTCACCACGTACATGACGTTCGGGCGGGTATCGGTGACGGTGCTGCCGGGGGCAAGCGTGGGACGGATGCGGGAGTGCCGCACGCCCTGCTTGTCGGTAAAGGAGGAGGTCAGGCAGATGAAGCTCTTGCCTCCCTTGGACAGGGTCGCGCCGAGCACGAAGTCGAGCTGTCCGCCGGCGCCGGAGATCTGCTTGGTCCCCGCACTCTCAGCGTTGATCTGGCCGTAAAGGTCAAGGTCGACGGCGTTGTTGATGGAGATGAAATTATCAAGCTGGCTGATGACGCGGTCGTCGTTTGTGTAGTTCACGGGCGCGCTCATCAGGGCAGGGTTGTCATTCATATAGTCGTACATCTTCTGCGTGCCGGCACCGAAGGCATAGACCTGGCGCCCCTTGTCGATGTTCTTTTTCGAGCCGTTGATCTTGCCGGCCTTCGCGATATCGACAAAGGAATCCACATACATTTCGGTGTGGACGCCGAGGTCCTTCAGATCGGACTGTGCGATCAGCGCGCCGACGGCGTTCGGCATGGAGCCGATGCCCAGCTGCAGGCAGGCGCCGTTCGGGATTTCGGGAACGATGAGTTTCGCAACGGCTTCGTCCACATCCGAAGGCGTGGCAGGCGGGATGATGCCGAGCGGAGGATTGTCACCTTCAACGATCGCATCGACCTGCGTAATGTGGATCTCGGTCTCGGAGCCGCCGAGGCATCTCGGCATGTTGCGGTTGACCTCGACGATCACGTGCTTTGCGGTTTCGCAGACTGCGGCAAGATGCGAGGCATTCGGCCCGAAGTTGAAATAGCCGTGCTCGTCCATCGGCGCGACCTGGAACATGGCGACGTCAGGCGTCTCGATGAAATCACGGTAATGGCGCGGAAGTTCGGAATAGCGAAGCGGGATATAGTAGGCAAATCCTTTGTCCACGGCTTTGCGTTCAATGCCGCTCATGTGCCAGGAGTTCCAGCAGAAATGATCGGCCGCATCCGGGACATTAAAGATCGCCGGCTGCCACAGCATGATGCCGCCGCGGATCTTGATATCCTCGAGGCCCGGCATGCGGGCGGCAAGCGCTTTGTCTAACGCTACGGGATGGGCGACGCACCAGCCGTAATCGACCCAGTCGCCGGACTTGATAACCTTGACCGCCTCTTCCGGGGTGGTCAGCTTTTCCTGATACAGTTTTGTGAATTCGTTCACGAACAGCCTCCTTGCGGATCCGAAGATCCGTGTTTTACGCCTTGTAACGCAATTAAACATTATACAATGCGGCAGAAAAAAAGGCAAGGCGCTGCATTTTCCGGAAAAGTACGCGCGTTTTCCCGAAAAGAACGCCGGCTTTGGTTGACCTTAGGCGGCCGCAGTTGTATAATCGGACCATGGCTAAAAAATTTTTCTTCTTGAATATATGCCTCCCCGCGCTGCTTGCAGCGTGCCTTTTGAGTGCCTGCGGAAATGACCTTCCGGAGACCCCGGTACAGACCCTGCCGGTATCAACGGAGGAGACGGCGGCATCCACGGCGGAAAGTGAGTCGGAATCGGTAATTGTCACAACCCCGGAAGCTTCGACGCAGGAAACGCAGCCTTCGCTGCAGCCGTCAGAGAAGGAGACGGAGGCACCTTCATCTTCTGCGGAGACCACACCGGAGACGACGGAAACCGTCGACCCCGAAACGGCAAAAAAGGAAGCAGAGGAAAGACTGTTCCGTTTCGTCGAAGATGCAGACGGACGCATTTTCTATACACACGCGGGATTCGGCCATCCGATCAAGGGCTTCCGTGAGATCGACGGGAAGACCTACTATTTCAGTGAGAAGGACGGCGCTATGGCAACAGGCTTTGTCGATATCGGCGGCAAGACCTACTGCTTTGATGTCAAGGGCGTTATGCTGAAGAACACGAAGGTCAGCGGCTACAGCATCGATGAAAACGGCGTCTGTACGATGGATTTTTCCGGCCGCTTCACCCTGACGGAATATAACCTGAATGCCTACTGCGACTATCTGCTGCAGAAGAACGGCCGATCACTGGAAGCGATCTACAATTTTGTCTGGAAGAATTTCCGTCAGCATCCGAATGAACCGATCGGAAACCTCTTCAATCCGACGGCTCACGAAGTCAATCAGATGATCATCCGCTTCTTCAATGACGGAGGCGGTGCCTGCTGCGACTACAGCTATGCCACGCAGAGACTGCTCGAGAGGGCAGGCTATAAAAATGTGATCGTGCACTGCGATCCCATGCAGTCAAGACATCAGTGGAATCTCGTGGAGATTGAACCCGGTGTATGGCGTCACATGGATACCTTCCGGAAGGCGTACAGGATCTTCCTGATGACAGATGATGAGATCGCCGCCTATGACACCAACGACGTGCCCTACCGCTGGGATCGCAGCAGATGGACCTCAACAACTTCCACCGGAACAGGCGGCAGCAATCCGGTAAAGCCGACGGAGCCGGCAGAGACCACAGCCCCTGAAACGGAAGCGCCGACGGAAGCCCCGACAAAGGCGCCGGAGCCGAGCACCGAGGAAACGCAGCCTCAGACAGAGACTCCGCCGACGGAAACGGCGGCTGAACCTTCAACCGAGGCGCCGACACAGCCTGCGTCCACCGAGGCGCCTACCGAGGCACCGACAGAGGCGCCGGAGCCGAGTACCGAAGCGACGGAAGCCCCCACAGAAGCTCCGACACAGCCGGAACCTACGACGGAGGCACCGCCGCCTACGGAATCTGCACCGGAGGAGACGACAGAGCCGGATGAGGACATTCTGCTGCCGGAACTCCCGTAGCGAAGTTCTGCTCCGGGGGAAGCGCGGCTGATATTTTACAAAAGGAGTAATGGATTGATGAATAAACTGAATCTGAGAAAAACGGCGGCCCTGCTGTTAAGCTTGATCACGGCCTTCTGCCTTACCGCATGCGGCGGTGATACACCGGGGGGCACGAAGGCACCGGAGACCAGTGCATCCACACAGGCGATCGTGATCACGACAGCGGCGGATACCACCGCAGAGCCGACCACGGAAGCGCAGACTACGGCAGAACAGACGACAAGTGAAGCCACCGAGGCTCCGACAGAAGCGGTGACCACGGCAGAGGAGACGACGGCGCCGAAGGCAGATCCCTTTAGCGAAGCCGATCTTGTCCTGACAGTGGACGGGGTTGACCTCAGTCTGAGAATCGATTTTGTGCCCCTTGCCGGCAAGATTCGCGGCGGTGTGTATGACGAACAGGTCGGTCAGGCCTGCGTCGGCGGCGGCAACGACCGCGCCTATCTGTACGGCGGGGAAGAACTGTGTGTATACACGGTGGGCAGTGCCAGCGGTGCACAGACCATTTACGATATTTATATTGACGGTGTGCAGGGCTTTTCAACAGCCAAGGGCGCGGTGATCGGTTCCAGTACGCGCGAAGAGGTGCGGGCCATCTACGGAGAACCGTCCTTCTCGTCGATTGCGGCTGACCGCTACAGCGCAAGGGCCTGTGATCTGATCTTCGGTTTTGATGATTACGACATCCTGTCCGCCGTCGGCCTGCATGACAATGACGTGCAGTAATATTCTGAAAAATCCCTGCCCGGCAGGGAGGAGAGCCTGATGGTTTTCAGTTCTTTTCTGTTTCTGTGCGGATTCCTGCCGCTGGTTTTTGTCCTGCATACAGTGATCCGCTCCACGCGGGCGCGCAACGTGCTTTTAGCCGCTGCGAGCCTTGTTTTCTATGCGCTCGGAGAACCGGTCTACATCATTTTACTGATGATTTCCGTGACAGTGAACTATGTCTTCGGTCTTTCTCTGGGCAGGAAAAAGTCAAAGCTGATCCTTGCGCTTGCCGTGGTATTCAACATCGGCCTGCTTGTGGTCTTCAAATACACAGGTCTGTTTACCCTGCCCGTGGGCATTTCCTTCTATACCTTCCAGATCCTGTCCTACGTGATCGACGTATACCGCGGACAGGTCGGCGCGCAGAAAAATTATGTTTCCCTGCTGCTGTATATTTCCTTCTTCCCGCAGCTGATCGCAGGACCGATCGTGAAGTATCACGATGTGGAGATGCAGATCCAGGATCGTGAAGTTACGGCCGAGGAGGTCAAGAACGGTGTATTCCGCTTTGCGGCGGGGCTCGGGAAAAAGGTCATTATCGCAAACGGCCTGGCAGCGGCGGTGGATGCGCTCTATGCGCTGGACCCGGGAACGCTCGGCATCGGGCCGGCCTGGTTCATGATCACGGCCTACGCCTTCCAGCTGGTCTTCGACTTTTCCGCCTATTCCGACATGGCGATCGGCCTTGGGAAAATGTTCGGCTTCCGGTTCCCCGAAAACTTCAACTACCCCTACATCTCGCGCAGCGTGCGCGAATACTGGAAACGGAACCACATCTCCCTGTCCACCTGGTTCAGGGAATACCTCTATTTCCCGCTCGGCGGCAGCCGCAAGGGCGAAGGCCGCGCGGTCCTGAACCTGCTCATCGTGTTCCTTGCGACCGGCATCTGGCACGGCGCCGGCTGGACCTTCCCGGTCTGGGGCCTGTACCAGGCACTGTTCATCATCCTGGAGCGGGAGCACATCATCAATTCGGAAAAATGGCCCCGCCTGCTTGCGACCCTGTATACGGATCTGACCATCTGGGTGGGCCTCGTCCTGTTCCGCGCGGAGACCTTCGCGCAGGCCTGGGGCGTCTGGAAGGCCATGATCGGGATCTCCAGGACGGGCGGAGAGACCACCCGCATTATGACGGAAATGGTCGGTCCCTACCGCATCCTGCTGCTCATCCTTGCCGCTTTCTTTGCCACGCCCATCTTCCGGAATGCGGTGCGGCGCTGGCGTGAGAGTGCAAGGCGCAGGAATACGATCCTGCTTGCTGACGGCATCCTGATGGCCGGTACGCTCGCACTCACCCTGCTCTGCCTGCTGCAGCTTGCCTCGGACAGCTACAATCCGTTTATTTATTACCGGTTCTAGGAGGTGAAGATGAAAAAACTGAATGTGATCTTCCTGGTTCTGGTGTTCGGACTGCTTGCGCTTCCAATGCTGTCCATGCCTTTTTTTAAGAATCAGGAAAGCGCGGAAAAGAGAGAAATGGCCGCCTTCCCCTCTGTCCTGAAGGACGGTGCGATCAACAGCCGCTTTGCCGGCGAGCTTGACGACTATGTACGGGACCATATCGGCTTCCGGAACCAGATGGTAAAGGGCAACACCGTGCTCATGGCAAAGCTTTTCGGCGAGTCTTCGGAGGATGATGTGATCCTCGGCCGGAACGGCTGGCTCTACTACGAAGGAACGGTGAACGACTATCTGAACATTCCTACCATGACGGCGCGTGCGGCACGGAATGCAGCCCACAGCCTGAAGATGCTGCAAAACTATGCGGAGGCAAAGGGCGCAGATTTTGTCCTGGCCGTTGTTCCGAACAAGAACAGCCTGTACGGCGAAAACATGCCGGCGCGCTTTGTGCCTGCGGAGCAGGACGGAAACTATGAACGGCTCATGGCGGCCTTTGCGGAGGAAGGCGTAAATACGGCTGACGTGAAGGGTGCTCTGGCCTCCGCCGGAAAAGTTCTTTATCAGACGACCGATACCCACTGGACCTATGAGGGCGCGCTTGCCGGCTACCGCAGCATCCTTGCGGCGGCAGGACGGACGGATGAGGCTTTTATGGACTTGAGCTTTACCACACGGCGCGACTGGAAGGCTGACCTCTCTGCGATGGTCCCGGGACTTGACGACGGGCTGACGGAACAGTCTTATCCGGATTATGCCTTTAGCTATTCCCGAACCTCGCATGAAACGGCGGTCGATGCGGTGATGCTCACCACAAAGCAGCCTGCGGCAGGCGGCAAGGCCGTCATTTACCGGGATTCCTTCTGCAATACAATGCAGGAATATTTTGCCGAAACGATCGGTGAGGTGCTCTTTACCCGGGCAACGCCATGGAGAGCCGATTATATCACCGGCCGGGAGGCTGACCTCGTGGTCCTGGAAACCGGCGAGCGGAACCTGAGGAATTTCTCCGTTATGGCCCCTGTCATGGAGGCCCCTGCAGCCTCTCTTTCCGGAGGCGCCGAGGGCGTTCCGGAGGGAAGCCTAAGCCTGAAGCGGGAAGCGTACAGCGGCTATGAACATCTTTACGGAACGATCGAGGAAAGCCTGCTTGGCGAGTCATACCGGGTCTATCTGATTACCGAGAAGAACGGCGACTACGCGGCCTTTGAGGCGTTTCCGATTTATGAAGCGTCGCTGCTTGGTGAAAATGACCGCTGCGACAACGGCTGGTCCATCTATCTGAAAGAAGAACAGCTTTCCGGTGCAAGGCTTTCTCTTGCGGTGGAGAGCGAAGGAAGACTTCTGATGGGAAGCCTTCCGGAGGAGAAATAAAATGCTGGAAGTGAAGAATCTGCGGGTGCATTTCAATGATGCGGCGCCGGACCGCTATGCGGTGGACGGCATCAGCTTTCGTGTGAAGACCGGCGGCATCCTCGGTATTGTCGGGGAAAGCGGCTCCGGCAAGACGGTTACGGCTATGGCGATCAGCGGCCTTCTGGTCCGCAGAGACTGCAGCTATGAGGGCGAGGTCCTGCTCGACGGAAGGGAGATCCTGCACTGTGACCGCGAGGAGATGAGAAAGCTCCAGGGCGAGGACATCGGCGTGATCTTCCAGGAGCCGATGAGCTCGTTTGACCCGGTCATGAAGGTTGGAAAGCAGGTGGAGGAGAGTCTCCTTGTGCACCATCCGGAAATGTCCGAGGCGGAAAGGAAGCAGGCAGCCCTGCAGGCGCTCTCGGATGCGGAGCTGGATGATCCGGAGACCGTCTACAATAAATATCCGCACGAGCTTTCCGGCGGCATGCTGCAGCGCTGCATGATCGCCGCCGCCATCATTCACCGTCCGAAGCTTCTGCTTGCGGATGAACCCACGACGGCACTCGATGTGACCATCCAGGCGCAGATCCTGGAACTGCTGAAGAAGATCAACCAGACCACCGGTATGACGATCCTGTTTATTTCCCACAATATGCAGGTCATCCGTAAGCTCAGTCAGCGGGTCATTGTCATGCAGCGGGGCAGAATCGTGGAAAAGGGAACCGTGGAGAAGGTGTTCCTTCGCCCGCAGCACCCGTATACCCGGAAGCTGATCGAATCGATCCCGGCCAGAGACAGACATCTCCGGGACTTAAGCCACAAGGAGGCAGTCATGAGCGATTTGAAAAATGTAAAAATCCTGATCCACAGCGCCATCCGTCTGGAAGGCGACAAGGTTGTCTATTCGGATCCTTTCCATCTGAAGGAGGAGCCGCATGACGCCGATATCATTCTGGTCACGCATGACCACTACGACCATTTTTCGGCAGAAGATATCGCCCGGGTCGCTGGGCCGGACACGCGGCTGATCTGCCCGGCTTCGGTAAAACCGTTAGCGCTCGAGGCAGGCTTTCCGGAGGAACGCATCACCGTGCTTGCCCCCGGCGAGCGCGAGCGCATCGACAGCGTGGTGATCAGTGCGGTGCCGTCCTACAATGTGAACAAGCATTTTCACCCGAAGGAAAACGGCTGGCTCGGTTACATCGTGACCATGGGCGGGCTGCGTTACTGGATCGCCGGCGATACGGATGACAACGAGGACGTTCGCAAGGTCCGCTGCGATATTGCCCTGGTCCCCGTCGGCGGAACCTACACCATGACCGCCGAGGAGGCCGCAGCACTTGTCAATGCCATCAAACCGAAGTTTGCCGTGCCGATGCACTACGGCGATATCGTAGGCACAGCAGGCGAAGGCGCGCGTTTTTGCTCCCTGCTGGATGACGGAATAATTGGCATGGAAAAAATGTCCTGAAGCGCTTGAAAAACGCCGAAAAGAGATTATAATATGCCCGTATGCGGGCATCCGCACAACATGTTCTTTGAGGAGGGCATTATGAAGAAAACGATTGCTTTAGCCATGTCACTGCTGATGGCGGTTTCGCTTCTTGCGGGCTGCGGCCAGAAATCTCCGGCTGATGAGCGCAAGGCCAATAACGAAATCGTGGTCGGCATCGCTCAGGATCTGGGATCGAGTCTTGATCCCCGCAACCTGGCTTCAGCCGGTGCGAGAGAAGTCCTGTTTAATGTTTTTGAAGGACTGTACAAGCCTACGGCCTCCGGCGATTTCGCCCCGGCTCTGGCAACAGAATATAAAGTGAGCGAAGACGGTAAAACCTACACCTTCACGATTCGTGAAGGCGTCAAATTCCACAACGGTAAGACAATGACGCCGGACGATGTGGTCTACACCTTCAAGTCCTATACCGAAGACGGTACGGACAGCAATCTGAAGGCTGCTCTGGAAAATGTGACGGACGTCAAAGCGGACGGTGGCACGGTGGTGATCACTCTGGCGGAAGCCAACAGCGATTTCATGGCCTATGTGGCATCGATTCACGTCATCCCGTCTGATTATACCGAGCAGGAAACGAAGCCGGTCGGCACCGGCCCTTTCCGCTTTGAAAGCCGCAACGTTCAGGAAAGTATCGTTCTTACCCGCAACGACGACTACTACGGCACCAAGGCCAAAGTGGCCAAAGTGACCTACAAGATCTATGAAGCCGGTACGGCACTTGTCACGGCGCTCGCCGGCGGTGCGGTGGACATTGTTGCCCATCTGACGGAAGCCCAGATCAAGAATCTTGACAAGAGCTACACGGTTCTGGAAGGCACCATGAACCTCGTGCAGGCACTGTATCTGAACAATGCCGATGGCCCGCTTGCGGATGTCAGAGTCCGTCAGGCCCTGTGCTATGCCGTAGATGTTCAGAAGATGCTGGATCTGACGGCCGGCGGCCACGGCACCCGCGTCGGTTCCTCCATTTACCCGGCTTTCACCAAATATTTCGATGCCTCTCTAGCGGATGCCTACCCGCACGATGTGGCCAAAGCCAAGGATCTGCTGAAACAGGCCGGCTATGAGAATGGCTTTGATCTTGTGATCACGGTCCCCGGCAACTACACCAACCATGTGGATACCGCTGTCGTGCTTGTGGAACAGTTAAAGGAAGCCGGCGTGAATGCGTCGGTGAAGGAAGTCGACTGGAACTCCTGGCTCAAGGATGTTTACCAGGGCAGACAGTATCAGGCAACCGTGGTCGGTTTTGATGCTTCCATGCTGACGGCAGGTGCCATGCTGAACCGTTTCGTGTCCGACTCGAGCAAGAACATCAGCAACTTTAAGAGCGAAGCATACGATGCCTTGATTGCGGAAGCCTCCTCCATTACGGATGATGCCCGCCGGACGGAATGCTACCGCGCGGCGGAAAAGATCCTGTCCGATGAAGCGGCAAACGTTTATCTGCAGGATATGGCCGATTTCGTGGCGATCCGCTCGACGCTTGACGGCTATCAGTTCTACCCGCTGTACGTGATGGATCTGAGCACCGTGGGATACAAATAAAATGATGCACCGGCAGTCTTTCCCGGCCGGAAATAATGCGGAGGAAAGGAGAAAAGCATGCGGTATTTTCTGAAAAAGCTGGCGGTCATGTTGGCTACGCTTCTGGTGCTTTCTTTCCTTTCCTTCGCTGCTTTTGAAATGATCGGCGATCCGGTAACGACCATACTCGGCACCAATGCCACGCCTGAGGCGATGGCGGAACTTCGTGCGGAAATGGGACTGGACCGCCCTCTTTTTGTCCGCTATCTGGATTGGTTAGGGCACTTTGTAACCGGAGATTACGGAACGTCTTATATTTACCGGCTGCCGGTGAAGGCGATGCTTGGAGAAAAGCTGATCAACACACTGGTGTTAACGCTTATGGGCTTTGTTATCGCTGTTGCGGCTTCTATCCCGCTTGGCGTGATCAGTGCCCGTAATGAAGGCGGCTGGCTTGACCGTTTCCTGACTGTTTTCAATCAGATCATGATGGCGATCCCGCCCTTTTTCGTGGCGATCGTGCTGATGCTGCTCTTCGGCCTGCTGCTAAGGCTTTTTACGCCCGGCAGCTTTGTTTCCTACAAGGATTCGCCGATCGGCTTCCTTCTGTACATGATCTTCCCGGCGATTTCCATCGCCCTGCCGAGAGCCGCCATGACGGAGAAGATGCTGCGCACTTCGATCCTTGAAGAAATGCAGAAGCCGTATATCCAGACCGCCTATGCAAGAGGCCGCAGCCGTCAGTCGACCCTGAAGGCTCATGCCTTAAAGAATGCCATGCTCCCGGTCATCACTTTCCTGGCGGCAAATGTCGCAGAGATGTTAGCCGGCAGCATCGTTATCGAACAGATCTTCTCGATCCCGGGAATCGGACGGCTGCTGATGACGGCCATCGGCCAGCGCGACGTGCCGGTCGTGGAAGCGATCATTATGATCCTGGCCGTCTGGGTCATGATGGTACACTTTATCAGTGAGATCCTGAGCGAGGCCTTCGATCCCCGCATGCGGAGTTAGGAGGCGGCCATGGCAGATAAAAAACGGAAGAACACATGGTTTTTCACGGTTGGCCTGATCCTGACGGCTTTCATGGTCACCGTTATTCTGATCGGACAGTTCTGGACGCCCTACGATCCGTCGGCGCAGGATGCGGCAGCCAAGGCACTCGGCCCGAGCCTTTCGCACCTCATGGGAACGGACTACCTGGGACGTGACATTTTCTCCCGGGTCATGGAAGGGGCAGGGACTACGCTTTTCATCGCCTTCTTTGTTATCCTGTTTGGCTCAGCCGCCGGCATCCTGGTCGGGGCTCTGACAGGATATCTGGGCGGGATTGTTGACACGGTCCTGATGAAGATCTGCGATGCCATCACAGCCTTCCCCAGCATCCTGCTTGCCATGATCATCTTGAAGGTGCTGGACAGACCCGGCAAATGGACGGTGATCTGGGTGCTTGCCATCCTCTTCATCCCGAGCTTTGCCCGCGTCTCGCGAACGGAGTACGTCCGGATCAAAAAACAGAATTATATTTCGTTAGCAAGGCTGCAGGGGGCATCCCCGTTCCGCATCATGGCGCTGCATATTCTGCCGAATGCGTTTCCGGTGCTGCTGCCGACGATCACCATCGGCTTCAATAACGCAGTTTTGGCAGAAGCCAGCATGAGCTTCCTCGGCGTCGGCGTTTCGGCTACCGAGGCTTCACTTGGCCGCATGCTGTCCGATGCACAGAACTATCTGGTGACCGGCCTGCCCTGGTATGCGCTCTGCGTGGGCGGCACGATCGTGCTGCTGATCCTGGGCTTTTCTCTGCTTGCCGAAGGCCTGCAGCAAAGGAGGAAATGACATGAACAAGATCCTTGAAGTCAGACATGTCAGTGCCTCGTATACCACCCAGGGCGGGGCATTCTCCCGTGACAAGGTACAGATCGTTCTGCACGATGTGAGCTTTGATCTGTATGAGGGAGAGGCGCTCGGTCTGGTGGGGGAAAGCGGCTCCGGCAAGACCACGATCGCCCGCGCGATCCTGGGCTTTCTGCCGCGCTACGAAGGCGAGATCATCCACCATTCCAAGCGGCCGCAGCTGATTTTCCAGGACCCGTACACCGCGCTCAATCCTGCGCGGACGGTTGGCTGGATCCTGGAGGAGCCGCTGAGGATCTACGGAAAATTCGATAAGAAGGAAAGATACCGCCGCATCGTGGAGATGCTGGAGAATGTCGGTCTTTCGGAAGAATATATGAGCAGACGCCCGTCGGAGCTTTCCGGCGGACAGAGACAGCGTGTTTCCATCGCAGCAGCCCTGATCGTGCGGCCGCGGCTTGTGATCGCGGACGAACCGGTTTCTGCGCTGGATGTGACCATCCAGGCACAGATCCTGCAGCTGCTTGATGAGATGCGGGAAAAATACGGCCTGAGCTACCTGTTCATCTCCCATGATATGAATGTGGTGTATCAGCTCTGCGACCGCGTGATCGTCATGAAGAAGGGCGTCATCGTCGAAGACAACACGATCGACGAGATTTTCGATCATCCGAAGCACCCTTACACGCGGGAATTGGTGGAAGCATCAAGATAACATTTAAAACGAAAGAAAAAGCCTGTTTTCCTTTAGAAAAGCTTTATAAAACAAGCAAAAGCAATTGCACTGCAAGGGAAAAGGTGTTATACTTCAAAAGATTATCGGGCACGGTGTGCCTCAAGATATATGTATGGAGGATTCTATGAGCGAAGTAACTGAAGTCATTGAAACTGCGGCTGAGGCGGTCGAAGAAAAAGCGGAAGCTGCGGAAGCCTCGGCGAAGGAAGTCGTGACTGAAGCAGAGGCAGCCGTCAAGGAACAGGCCGAGGAAGTGAAGGAAGCTGTCACGGAGAAGGCCGAAGAGGCACAGGAAAGCATGGCGGATTATGCCGCTGAGCTGGAAGCTTCCCTGAGCAAGGGTGAACCCACGAGCGATCCCGTCTGGGCCCGTTTCGAGGAGCTGCTGAACAGCCGCGAACCGATCAAGGTCACGATCGACAGCGCGGTCAAGGGCGGCGTTGTTGCCTTTGTGGATGGTGTGCGTGCATTTATTCCGGCCTCCAAGCTGGCTAACGGCTATGTGGAGAACCTGGAAGAATATAAAGGCAAAGAAGTCGAAGCCATGGTCATTACCGCGGAAGAAGCCGGCAAGAAGCTGGTGCTTTCCGTGCGTGACGTTCTGCGCAAGAAGAGCGCGGAAGCCAAGGCGGCGAGAGCAGCTATCCTTGCCGAATGCGTTGAAGGCGCTGTCATGGAAGGTACCGTTGATTCCCTGATGGATTACGGTGCATTCATCAAGCTCGACAACGGCGCATCTGGTCTGCTGCACGTGTCTCAGATCTCCTACAAGCGCGTTGAGAAGCCTGCTGATGTCCTGAACAAGGGCGACCGCATCACCGTGAAGATCATCGGTGTTAAGGACGGCAAGATCAGCCTGAGCAAGAAGGCTCTGGAAGAAGCCCCTGCCCGCAGGGAGCGCGCTCCCCGTGAACGCAAGGAGGGCGAAGATCGTCCGCGCCGCGACCGCAGGGAAAGAGAAGAAGTCTTCAACTACAAAGAGACCGGCAAGGCCTCTACCAGCGTCGGCGACCTGCTGAAGGGCCTGAAACTGGACTAAAAACTTTAGCGCAAGCGGAAGATAAGAACAGGAGCCTCTCCGGAATGATCCGGGGAGGCTCCTTTCGTGAGAAGACCAGTCCAATCTGCCTGGAATGATTCTATGAAGACAGGACTCCAAGATGATACTGGTAAAAGGCATCTTCAATAGCTTTTTCATCAATTGAGTCGTCATCACTGACAAGCGAATACGAATTCGTCCATAAGCCATCAATAATGACAACTAAGGTCGGCACAGATTCTACATGATACTTCTGCAGAATAGCCTGGAAAGATTCATCTTCACGGAATTTGTCCGTGTCATAGTAGTACAGGGCTTTTCGGTTCTGTTTCGGCTGGTCTCTCAGGTACCGTTCAGCTTCGATGCAGCTCGGGCATGTAGCTCTGCTGAACAGAATGACGGCATCGTTAAGATCATCTATCTCGCTGCTCGCTGTGATTTGATTGGCCCAGAAATACGGCGCTTTTGCAGGACCGTATCGGAGTATAGCGATATTGATCACTATGATCAGGACAATGCCAAGAGCAAGAAAAGCTATGATCTTTGCGTACTGAGCCAGGCCGCTTTTTCCTTTTTCACTTTGATTCCCGGGGATCTTTCTGGTGATCATTAGGTAATCTTTGACTAATAAACTGATCCCGACAACAATAAATATGAAAAAGTACCTGCGCAAAGAGATGTCCGAAAGGTCCCAAAATCCATGTACTGCCAACAGAAGCGAATTGAGCAGGATAGCAAAAACCAGTTTGATCAGATGCCGTTTAGTGTCCGGCATTTCCATGCGTTTTCCGCTCACCTCAACAACAGCGTTAATGATCAATTGCAGAAGCAAAGAGCCGAAAGCGATAAAAACCAGAATACCTCTTCCTGCCCCTGCAAACACAAATAGTGCAAACAGGGGAAAGAATAAACCTGCCGTATAAGGAGAGAGTTTCCTGAAAAATGACATCATAGCATTAATGGAAATACCAGTTAAAGAAACTAGGGTTTGCAGTGTATCCTAAAAACCAAAAACCTCCACCAGGATAATAGGGATCGCTTTCCCAGAATTCAGCGCATGATTCACTAAATGTCATATGCAGCCAATAATCACTATATGGGATGGGAGGGGTATTGGGATCCAGAATGCTCTGAGCCAATATCTGTGCGCGTTCTAATCCAAAACCATATAATGCATACCCGGCAATCGAAAACACTATTGCAACTATTTTTAATGCTGTTATCGCACCATCTATCATGCCAATAAAGGCTGATAATGACATATCATGATGAATATAGCGGAATTCTCCTAATTGACAAAACTCATATTCATACTCTGTCCTGTTTCCAAGAATTTTGCAAGGCGAAAACGATTCACGAGAGTTCTCAATAAGCAGCAATTCTTTCCCTGAAGCTTCATTTTTCAGTATACCTGTTTCCTTGTTGAACACAAGTACCATTTGAGTGTTATTTGTGGTATCGGTACAGGTTATTGTGCGCGTTTCATTACTCTCTGTGAATGCTATTGTTCCATTGCTGTCAACATATACTATTTGTTCTTTAGTTGCCGCATTAACGTCTTTCGATGTTTCAAAAATTAAAACAGCCGAAAGAAGTAAGCAGATTAATTGGATAAAGCGTTTGCTCATGAGATAGTCTTCCTTTCGTTTTTTTGTCTGCATTTTCAACTGTCAATATGTTTGGTTTGCTGATCAATTAGCCGTTTTTCTTCTATTCATTGATCCTATAATTGCCAGAATGCAACGAATTCTCATTTATTTATTCATTACCATCATCTCCTTCTTTTGCAGCTTGGCTCTTGAGACAATAAAACTGTGACATCTAGCCAAGGGAAAACACGATATGCATCTACGCTAATTTGTGTTTCTCTTTCCGATTTTTGGAACATTCATTTTTCGGAAAGATTTTTTGTCCGTTCAATCGTACGATTATCTTGTCAGATAGCTATCCTGTTAGCAAGAGTATAACAGTATTCTGATGCCTTGTCAATAATTATTTTATTATTTATGTATTTACTTTTTTCTCGATCTGATATATATATATATATTTATAGAGGTGGTTTTTATGGCTTCTTACAATCCGAACTATTTCAGAAAAGGTCTTTTGCCGCTGCTTCTGCTGCATCTGCTGCAGGAGAGAGATATGTATGGCTATGAACTGGTCAAAACCATAGCAGCCCGAACAAACGGAATAATCACCGTAAAGGAAGGCGCTATGTATCCCGTTCTGTACCAGATGCTGGAAGCGGGGCAGGTCAGCGAACAGAGGGTCCCTCACAAAAAGAGGATGACACACGTCTATTACCATTTGGAAGAACCCGGCCGGCAGTTACTGCAGGAGCTCCGGCAGGAATACTTTAATGTGACAGGCGCCATGATGAATTTTTTGGAAAGCGGGGAATCAGATCATGAGTGAATTGCAAAGATACTTGCGGGAAGTCTCATCCCTTCTGGAATGCCCGGACAAAGAAAAAGAGTATTATCTGTCGATCATCGAAAATGAATTGGCGGAAGAAGCCGATGAAATCAGTTATGAAGAACTGGTTGATCGCTTAGGTTCGCCCCGGGAGTGGGTGAACGCACAACTGGATATCATGGGAGGAGAAGCCTATGAAAACAAGATAGCCAGCCTCAAGAAAAAACGGAAGGTGCTAACATTAATTATCACTGCTGTTGCTCTCCTGATCGCTTCTGTTGCAATCTATTTTTGCACGGTAAATGAGGAAGAACGTGGCTACAAAGGTTTTTACGGCGATCCGATAACCATTTCCACAGAAGTACAAAAAAACACGAAAGGAAATTAGTCATGAGAAAACGAATTGCCATTGTCTTAGCCGCACTATGCATAACTGTTGCGCTTTTATCTCCCGTATCAATAAAAGCTTCCGGTGCAGAGACCCCCTCAAAAGAGACTTTTGTAATTGTAAACGGAGAACAAAAACAAGTGAAAGTCATCCATGTGTTTGATGACGGCAGCCAATTATTGGAAGGACAGCCCACAGTCATAACACAGACACGGAGCAGTAAAACAGGTCAAAAGCCATACTATCACTGTAACAGCAGCGGAACCGTTCTCTGGACCGCTACAGTAATCGGAACCTTCACCTATAACGGTTCCACCTCTTACTGTACTAACGCATCTTATGAAACGCAAGTAAGCGGTAGTACATGGAGCGAACAATCCGGCAGTGCTTATCCTTCCGGCAATTCCGCGATAGCGGATGTTGTCATGATACGAAAACTGTTGTTCGTCGTTTTGGAAACTGTTCCCGTAACGATTACATTGACCTGTGATAAGAACGGAAATTTAAGTTGATTTCATAAAGTTTGCAAAGGCACCAGCTTTCCCGGAAACGGGACATGAAACGGGCGTGACCGCTATGGTCACGCCG
>DJYD01000058.1:2454-6200 GCA_002449955.1 Lachnospiraceae bacterium UBA6987 | reverse complement strand
ATGCTCGTTATAGGTGTGGACAACAAAAAGCTGTTTGACAAACTGGAATCTATTGGGTTCTGACAGCATGTAATGCTCTTAGAGCATCTACAACGTGCTGACCCCAGTGGCTGTTTAATCCAAACTTCCATTCAAAGATAGCATTTCCGAATCTGCCGGCTTCATATTCCTTCATCCCGTCTCTCAAATCTGCAGCAATATCAGAAAGATCATCAACCAGATCTCCACATACAGCATCTTCATAAACATAAGGATCAAATATCTCCCAGTATGTCGTAGATATCTGTTCTCCGAACCTAATAGAAAATGTTTCTGAACGGTCTGATGATGAGTCATGCGTTTCTGGTTCTGTTTTAGGAAGATTCATAGCAGACATATAGAGTGACATTAGCATCTCGACGAGAGAAGGAACGGTATCGGTTGTAATCACATTCCCAGCAATAAATCGGCAGTATTCGTCTGCCTGTTCATAAAATACTTTTGCTTTATTCGTGCTCATGACTCCACCTCTGCAAACTGCCGTTTTGTTTTTATCATTATACTATTGCCGACTGGTGCAGTCAATAAAGCAAAAGGAGACACTTCCTTACGAAGTGTCTCCTTCGGGCGGCTGCCGTTTTTCTATGGGTTTAAAGGCTGCTTACAGGGAGATCTCCGAGGCTGCAGCCTCCGCGCCTTCCCAGAAGGGAGCATACTTTGCCAGAAAGGCCTCGACCTGCTCAGGGCAGCGGCCGATGTAGAGGGAGGGTTCAAGGAGTGCGTCGATCTCCTCCGCACTGAGACCGAAGGCCTCTTCCGCGGCAAGAAGCGCCGTCAGCCCGCAGTTAAAGAATCTTGAAGAAGAACTGGATACCGTCCTGTTTATCCGCGGCAAGCGGCAGTTGACCCTCACAGAGCCCGGCAAGATGCTCTACCAGCGAGCAAAGGATATCCTCAGCTTGTCAGAAAAAACCGTTTCGGAGATCCGTTCTCTGCGGGCCGGGATGACGGGCACGGTATCCATCGGCCTTGTGGAAGGCATAGCGCCGGATATTGCAGCCGAATGGTTTGTCGGATTCATGAAGGAGCACCCCCAGGTGCATTTCCGGATCCTGGCCGGACGTGGCGTCGGGATCAGTATCTTTCCTCAGACAGCCTACATCATGAATGATTCCCTTATAAAAAAAGAAATCGAGGCGCCGACGACGGCGGTCGATTATCTTTTTGTCTGGCGAAAAGGCCACCAGCTTTCGCTCCTGGAGGAGACGTTTATTGACTTTGTCAAAGGATGCTACAGTTAAATGCGGCATCAGTTGTTTGCGGAAGTACCCGGCGGCAGGGCGATGAGCTTGCCGATCGCATTGCCCCTGGCGGAAAACTTCTCTTCGTACTCAGTCATGATGTTCCCTTCATTCATAGAGGAATCATGATGCAGATCATGGGTCAGCGCCGTGATCGTCCAGCCTTCAGTCCTTAGTGTTTCTGCGGACCAGTCAAAGAGGGGCATGTTGTCGGTCTTGAATTCAAGGCGGCCATCGGGCCCCAGCAGATATTGCCATTTTTTCAGAAAACCCGGGGCGGTCAGGCGCCGCTTGGCATGGCGGTCCTTCGGCCAGGGGTCAGAGAAATTGAGGTAGATGATATCCACCTCTCCTTTGCCAAAGACATCCGGAAGGCCTGAGGCATCCATCCACAGAAAACGCAGATTGGGCAGCTGTTCGCTGTCCTTTTTGAGTGCCTTAAAGAGCACACTTGAGTAAAAGTCTAATCCAATATAGGCAGTTTTATTGTCTAAAGATGCAAGATCTGTGATAAATTTCCCTTTTCCGCAGCCGATCTCAAGAGCAATCTTTCTCCCGCCGAAATAGTCCTTCCATAATCCTTTCATGGCTTCAGGTTCATGGATGACCTGCGGACTTGCGGCAACGGCCTCTTCTGATCCCGGGATGTGTTTTAAGCGCATGGATTTCCTCCTTCAGCAACCAGTTAATTTTATCATAACATGCTCCGGAGGCGTGCGCAAGAAGCTGAGGGTATATACTCAGTTGTTACACAAGCTTTTTGACACTACCAGAGATATGTGCTAAAATATCAATGTATATTGCAACCATCGGCTTGCCAATGATTGGAGGTATAGTCATGCGCCGTAAAACAGGATTTGGTATTCTATCGGCTGTCCTTCTGCTTATTATTCTTGCGGCATTTGTCCTGACGCAAAGAAGCTATCGAATGATATTCCTTCTCTGCATTTTTATCCTGCTTGTCGCAGACTGCATCGTCTTCATCAGACAAAAGGGGTATCGGATCATGGGAATCGTTCTCAGCCTGGTTCTGTGCTTTGTCCTTTTCCTTTGTACGGCTCCGGGGATGATGAAGCCCGCCTTTCAGGCCATGGAAAAGCTGCGTTTTTCCCTTACACGATCGGTTTACGAAAAAGATATTTATGCTTTAAAGACCCGGCTTTCATTAGATGGTGAGAAGAATCTTGGCCAACTGGACCATGCGGAGAATCATTTAAAGTTTTTTGCCAATGATGTTCTGATCAGACAGCAGAAGGAACAACTCATGGTGGTTTATATCACGGAGCCGGACAGTTATTCCGGCTATGCATGGGTTTCGGACCAGGAATGTCAGGCGGAATGGATGCAGAGCTTTACGGAAACAGCTTCCGCCGGAGATAACTGGTATTACGTACGGATATACTAGCAGAATATCCGTACGGAAAATTAGGCGAGTTCTACAAGCAGCGTATAAAGGATATTTAGCAAATTGACGTCATGCGGCAGCCTTTCATCGGGCTGCCGCTTTTGGCAGATATTCCTTGTATCCTGAAGGAAAGTGTGTTACAATCTCACAAAGCATGCCCATCTTTTGGGTGTTTTCTGCTGTCTTTCAGCAAAGTGCCGGGCGGCTCATCTGCCGTGCCGGAAAAGGAGAAATGCATGAACACATACGACAAGAAACCCTATTACATCACTACCGCAATCGCCTATGCTTCGGGCAAGCCGCATATCGGCAACTGCTATGAGATCGTGCTGACGGATGCGATCGCACGTTTCCGCAGGGCCCAGGGCTATGACGTCTTCTTCCAGACCGGAACGGACGAACACGGCCAGAAGATCGAGAATAAAGCGGCGGCTGCCGGGAAAGTGCCGAAGGCCTTTGTGGACGAGATCGCGGGCGGCATCCGGGATATCTGGGATTCCCTGAACATTTCCTATGACAAATTCATTCGCACCACGGACGACTATCATGAGGCTGAGGTGCAGAAAATATTTAAAAAGCTCTACGATCAGGGCGACATCTACAAAGGAGCCTATGAAGGCTGGTACTGCGTGCCGGACGAGTCCTTCTTCACGGAATCGCAGGTCGTGGAAAAGGACGGCGTGAAGGTCTGTCCCGACTGCGGCAGACCGGTGGAAAAGGCCAAGGAGGAAGCCTATTTCTTCCGGATGAGCAAATATGCGCCGGCGCTGATCGATCATATCAACAAGCATCCGGAGTTCATCCAGCCCGTCTCCCGTAAAAACGAGATGATGAACAACTTCCTGCTGCCAGGCCTGCAGGATCTGTGCGTTTCCCGCACCTCCTTCAAATGGGGCATCCCGGTCAGCTTTGATGAGAAGCACGTGGTTTACGTCTGGCTGGATGCGCTGACCAACTACATCACCGGCATCGGCTATCACTGTGACGGCGAAAGCACGGAACAGTACAAGAAGTTCTGGCCGGCAGACGTGCACATTATCGGCAAGGACATCATCCGCTTC
>DJYD01000058.1:0-2382 GCA_002449955.1 Lachnospiraceae bacterium UBA6987 | reverse complement strand
TACTGGCCCATCTTCCTGATGGCGCTCGGCGAACCGCTCCCGAAGCAGGTCTTCGGCCACCCGTGGCTGCTGCAGGGCGACGGCAAGATGAGCAAATCAAGAGGCAACGTGCTTTATGCGGATACCCTGATCGATTTCTTCGGCCTTGACGCGGTGCGCTATTTCGTGCTGCACGAGATGCCTTTTGAAAATGACGGCGTGATCACCTGGGAGCTGCTGATCGAACGCATCAATACGGACCTCGCGAACGTGCTCGGCAATCTGTTGAACCGCACCGTGGCGATGAGCAACAAATATTTCGGCGGCGCCGTGAGAAACGGCGGCGTGAGCGAAGCAGTGGATGCAGAACTGATCACGCTTGCGAAGGAAACGCCCGCGGCCTGCGAAAAGGCGATGGAGACCCTGCATGTGGCGGACGCCCTGACGGAGATCTGGAACCTCTTCAAGCGCTGCAACAAATATATCGATGAAACGATGCCCTGGGCCTTGGCGAAGGATCCGGAGAAGAAGGAACGCCTTGCGACCGTGCTGTACAACCTACGCGAAGGCCTGACGGTCGGTGCGAGCCTGCTTGCGCCTTTCCTGCCGGATACCGCGAAGAAGATCGTGGACCAGCTGGGAACGGAATTCTATGACTTTGCTGAGCTCGGAGGCTTCAGCCTGCATGGTGAGACAAAGGTGACGGAAAAGCCCGAACAGCTCTTCGCAAGACTTGATCCGGCTGCGGTGATGAAGAAGGTGCACGAGATGTTCCCGGCGCCGGAAGAGAAGAAGGATGAAGGTAAGGCGGAGAACGGTGGAACCTCATCCACCACCGGCTGCGCCGGCGGTTCCCCTGAAGGGGAAGGCTCCCTCGTCCACAAGCCGGAAGTTGAGTACGACGATTTCGCGAAGCTCGAATTCCGCGTAGGCGAGATCATTGCCTGCGAAGAAGTGCCGAAGTCGAGGAAGCTCCTTTGCAATACTGTTCGCTTCGGAAACGAGACCCGTCAGATCCTCTCCGGGATCAAGGCCTGGTACAAGCCGGAGGAGATGGTCGGCAAGAAGGTGATGGCCATCGTGAACTTAAAGCCCGCGAAGCTCGCCGGCATGATGAGTGAAGGCATGATCCTGGCTGCAGAAGATGAAGACGGGAATCTTTCCCTGATGACCCCGGACCGCCCTGTTGCCGGCGGCGCGGAAGTAAGGTAAAGCAGATTGCCGCGCCTAGCTGCGCCCTCCTCGCAATGACAGCTTTGTGTCATCCCGACAGCCGAAGGGCGTGCCCCGGTCAGGAGGCGGAAGGCCGACGTGGGGATCTATTCAAAAAAGGACAAGACTATGAACATATTGGATAAAATATTCGGAAGCTACAGCGACCGTGAACTGAGACGGATCAAACCGTTAGTGGACAAAATCGAAGCGCTGCGTCCGCAGATGCAGGCCATGACCCAGGAAGAAATGCAGGCGAAAACCCGCGAGTTCAAGGAGCGGCTGGCAGCCGGCGAGACCCTGGACGATCTCCTGGTCGAGGCCTTTGCTCTCGTACGCGAGGCCGCAAAGCGTTCCATCGGCCTTGAGCACTACCGCGTCCAGCTGATCGGCGGCATCATCCTGCACCAGGGCCGCATCGCCGAAATGAAAACCGGTGAAGGCAAGACCCTGGTCTCGACGCTTCCCGCCTACCTGAACGCCCTGGAAGGCAAGGGCGTCCACATCGTCACGGTCAACGATTACCTGGCAAAGCGTGACGCGGAATGGATGGGCAAGGTCCACGAATATCTCGGACTTACGGTCGGCGTGGTCCTGAACAGCATGACCCCCGAAGAGCGCCGCGCCGCCTATAACTGCGACATCACCTACGTGACGAACAACGAGCTCGGCTTCGACTACCTGCGTGACAACATGGTCATCTACAAGGAGGAAATGGTCCTCCGCGATCTGCATTACGCGATCATCGACGAGGTCGACTCGGTTCTGATCGATGAAGCGCGGACCCCTCTGATCATTTCCGGTCAGAGCGGCAAATCCACAAAGCTTTACGAAACCTGCGACTACCTGGCCACGCGCTTAAAACGCGGCGAAGCCAAGGAACTGTCCAAGATGGACATGATCATGAACGAGGAAGAGCAGGAGACCGGCGACTTCATCGTCAACGAAAAGGAAAAGCAGGTCCACCTGACCGCGGAAGGCATCGATAAGGTGGAAAAATTCTTCCAGATCGACAACCTTGCCGATATGGAGAACCAGGACATTCAGCACAACATCATCCTGGCCCTGCGTGCGCACTACCTGATGTTCCGCGACAAGGACTACATGGTGAAGGACAATGAGGTCTTTATCGTCGACGAATTCACGGGCCGTGTGCTGCCCGGCCGCCGCTACTCCGACGGCCTGCACCAG